>JACOSB010000073.1 GCA_016179105.1 Candidatus Acetothermia bacterium | reverse complement strand
TATTAGCCAGATTGTCCAGTGGTTGAAGGGCGTCAGCTCGCGCGTGCTGCTCCAGGAGTTTCCCCATCTGCGCAAACAGTTCTGGGGCAAGCACTTCTGGGCGCGGGGCTATCTGGCGGTCAGCTCCGGGACGATTACCGGCGCCATGATCCAAGACTACATCAGCGAGCAAGAGGGCGAACCGGTTCATGATGATAGTCAATTTCGAATTGACGATACTCCGAACCCCTCGCCTTCAAGGCGAGGGTAGTTCAGTTTCTCCGCTCATCTCGGTCGCGCTCTTATTGCTGGGTGGGCAGCTCTCGCATGGGCTGGGCAAGAAGCGACTCGGTATCGCAAGCTTGCTTTTTCTCGGTGGGTCTTCACTCACACTCGCGGGCAGTTCTAGCTTACTGAGTTTGGTTGGCGCATTGATCTTGCTCGGCGTTGGGAACGGTCTCTTCGAGACAGCGATGAACGGTGCTACGCTCGACTGGGAACAAGTCACCGGGCGCAGTGTGATCAACTTGATGCACGCGGGCTACAGTGCTGGGCCCATCGTTGGGGCTTTGGGCGCGGGCACGCTCTTGCAATGGGGTTGGGATTACAGCCAAATCTTTGTGCTGTTAGGCTTGCTCTGTGGAGTCGCGTTCGTGGCGACGTTGCCCGTGCGCTATCCGCCGCTGGAAGCGAAAACAGAGAGCACAGTTGGGCTGGGCTTTACGTTGAAACTTCTCCTGAGCAGCCGTGCGATGATCGCGCTGGCGGTGATCTGTCTCTTCGGCGCCGTCGGCGAGAGCGTCGCGAACGTTTGGTCGGTGATCTATCTGCGCGAGCAAGGTGCCGAAGCCTTCTTGAGTGTAGCCACGTTTGCGCTCCTAAACGGTGCGATGTTTTTAGGCCGACTTGCGAACGCACCATTAGTAGACCGATTGGGCTCACGTACGTCACTCATCTTTTCGGGTGTCGGTTTGGTTCTCGCAAACGTCTTACTATTGATCCCAGGAAATCTGTGGTTCTCGATTGCTGCGTTTATCTTGTTGGGCCTCGCAATCGCTGGTGTCATCCCCACGGTGCTCAGCGCGGCAGCCAAGCTATCCCCTCGCCACAGCGGTGCTATCGCCGGAGGAATGCTCGCGACGGTTTACATAAGTTTTATGGTCTGTCCACCCTTGATCGGGTGGCTGGCCGATCTCTTCTCGCTCCAAACAGCTTTGTTAACTCTAGGACTAAGCGGAGTTGGAATTCTGTTGCTGGCATGGAAAGTGAGACGGGCGCAAGGATGAATAATGAAGAGCTTGAAGTCCGTAATTTTGGACTCTTTGGTTGCGTCTGGAAAGCCAATGAGTAGAGTTGTCTCTTCTCAATTTTCACATTAAACTAATGCAGTTAATATTTCTCAACAAATACTCTGGTCTGTTAAGGGCACTTGGGGAACCGCATAAGGTAATATGGACACATTCAAATCTCTTAATATAGACAAAACTGCCTTAACCGTTACTTCCCTGTCTGAGTCAGACGAAAAAGACTATTGGCTTGCCAAATCTCCCTACGAGCGGCTGCAAGCGGTCGAACTAATGCGACAGATTCTCTATGGCTACGATCCAACTACCATCCGACTTCAAAGAATTCTTACGGTTGCTCAACGCTCATCAACTGGTCGACACAAAGATCTGAACGATCTTGAAAACCTTCCCTAACCTGAAGCAAGCCTCTCCTTTCTCTTCTCATCTAGGTGATGGAGCGCAAGCAAGATAAGCGCCCATAACAAATAGCTTCGAAATTACCGCCGCAGGAGAATTTTCAATTGACAAAGACAACGAGGTATGATGGGTAAGTAATTCACAGATGATGTCGTCAGAAGTAATGAGATATGCGCGCCAAGACTAAATTGAAAAAGAAACGAACGACTCGAACTGCTGCCAAAAAGAAAAGGAGTTCTTCAATGACCAAGTTACAAGAGTTAAACAAACTCGGCCAATCACTCTGGTATGACAATATCCGACGAGCCCTGCTCGATCATGGTGAGCTCGAAGCACTCATCAAAGAAGGAGTCACCGGTGTCACGTCCAATCCGACCATTTTCGAGAAGGCGATTGCTGGGAGTGCAGACTATGACGAGGCGCTACGGCGTTTGGTTGACGAAGGCAAGTCGGTCGCCGAGGTCTATGAGTCGTTGGCTCTCGAGGATATTGGTCGCACGGCAGACCTCCTCCGGCCGGTCTACGAGCGCACGGGCGGCGTCGACGGCTACATCAGCCTCGAAGTAAGCCCCAAGCTGGCGAACAACACGAACGGCACGATCGCAGAAGCCAAGAGACTCTTTGCCGAGCTCGATCGTCCCAACGTGATGATCAAAGTGCCAGCGACTCCCGCAGGCATTCCCGCAATTACCGAGATTATCGCCGAGGGCATCAACGTCAACATCACTCTCATTTTTGGCATAGAACAGTATAAAGCTGTGGCTGAAGCGTACTTGGCTGGACTCGAAAAGCTGGCTGCCAAAGGTGGCAACTTAAGCCAAGTCGCGTCGGTCGCTTCATTCTTCATTAGCAGAATTGACTCAGCTGTTGATCAAGCTCTCGATGCTGTAGGCAACACAGCTCTCAAAGGCAAGATCGCGATCGCGAATGCAAAGATCGCGAATGCCGAAGCCGAAAAGATCTTCAACGGCAAGCGCTGGAAGAAGCTCACGGATCAAGGTGCGCGCGTGCAGCGTCTGCTCTGGGCCAGTACGGGCACGAAGAATCCACAGTATTCGGACACGCTCTACGTCGATGAGCTGATCGGCCCGAATACGGTGAACACCGTCCCGCCGGCGACGCTCACGGCGTTCTGCGATCATGGCACTATCTCAGCAACTCTTACCAAAGATGTGAGCAAAGCCAAAGCGCAGCTCGCGAAGCTCAAGGATTTAGACATTGACTTAACAGCGATCACGCAAAAACTCCAAGACGAGGGCGTCGTCGCATTCGTCACGTCCTTCGAGACGCTCATGGCAAGCATTACCGAGAAGCGCGCACGACTCTTGGCCAGCCAGCGAAACTTCACAGCTCATCTCGGTAGCTATGAGCCTGCTGTGAAGACAGCTGTCAAGGAATTGCAGACGAGCAAAGTGATGCGGCGCATCTGGGCACACGACTACACGCTCTGGAAGCAAGACCCGACAGAAATTACCAACAGGCTCGGCTGGCTCCACAGTCCCGAAGTCATGTCCGCTGCTGTGAATGAGATCAGCGCGTTCGTTGACCAAGTACGCAACGAAGGATACCCGCACGCATTGCTTCTCGGCATGGGCGGATCGAGTTTGGCTCCTGAAGTTTATCGATACACATTCGGCGTCAAGAGGGGTTATCTCGATCTCGCCGTGCTGGACAGCACCGATCCCGGCGCGGTCTTGGCTCACGCCAAGCGACTCGATCCTACTAAGACGCTCTTCATCGTCTCAACGAAGTCGGGCGGCACAGTCGAAACATTCTCATTCTTCGGATATTTCTACAATTTCATAGCAAACGCTCTGGGCAAAGCCAAGGCCGGCGACCACTTCATCGCGATCACCGATCCCGGCAGTAAGCTCGCCGAGGTTGCGAAAGAATACAAATTCAGAAAAACTTTTATCAATAATCCGAACATCGGCGGTCGCTACTCAGCGCTTTCGTTCTATGGAGTTGTGCCGGCCGCGCTGATCGGCGTCGATTTGCACACGCTCTTGAGTCGCGCGCACGAAATGGCCTGCAATTGTGAATCGTGCAACTGCCCTGTGGGTGGAGATAATTCGGGTGCTCGGCTCGGTGCGATCCTGGGCGAACTCGCCGTCGCGGGTCGCGACAAAGTGACTTTGATTGCATCCCCGCCACTGGCTTCATTCGGTTCATGGCTCGAACAGTTGATCGCTGAGAGCACGGGCAAAGAGGGCACTGGCATCCTGCCGGTCGCTGATGAAGCTGTGCTAAGCCCTGAAGCGTACGGCAATGACCGATTCTTTGTGTATCTGAGACTCAACGGTGACACGACGTATGATGCAAAAGTGCAGGCGCTCATTGACGCAGGACACCCAGTCGTTCAGCTGCACTTGCGCGACAAGTACGATCTCGCTGGTGAATTTTTTAGATGGGAGATCGCGACGGTCGTCGCTGGCCGGCGCTTGGGGATCAATCCCTTCGATCAGCCGAACGTTGAGTCTGCGAAAGCCTTGGCGCGCGAGATGGTCGCCGCCTATCACAAAGAGGGCAAGCTGCCGGAACTCACGTCTTCACTCCAAGCGAACGGCATTTCCATCTATGCCGATGTGAAAGCGAATAACTTAGGAGAAGCCCTGAAAAATTTCTTGGCACTGGCTAAACTCGGCGATCGCAACGGCAAGGGTCGCAGCTACGTCTCGCTCCAAGCGTACGTGCAACCCACGGATGAGACGACCGAAGCCTTGCAAAATTTGCGAACCAAGATTCAGACTCAATTGCAGTTGGCGACGACACTCGGCTATGGTCCACGCTTCTTGCATTCTACGGGTCAACTGCACAAGGGCGATGCCGGCAACGGACTCTTCATTCAATTCACGTCCGACCCAGCACAAGATGCAGCCATCCCGGACGAGGCTGGTTCTGCGAAATCATCGATGACCTTCGGGGTGCTGAAGCTCGCTCAGGCACTCGGTGATCGTCAGGCGCTGTTGAATAACGGACGTCGCGTAATTCGCTTCCATCTTGGGAAAGACATCGTTGGGAATCTCAAAAAGTTGACTGAGGTGCTCTCGTGATTCGTGCAGTTCTCTTCGATCTCGATGGCACGCTCGTCGAAACAGAACGGCTGAAAGCCCTCTCGTATGCGCGAGCCGCCGTTGAGCTGCGACCCACAGCTGTGACTGAAGCGCAAGTCGTCGCGGCTTTCAAGGACGTGGTGGGCCGCTCGCGAGAAGAAGTCGCTACAGTTCTCTTGGATCGCTTCGGACTCGAAGAGGCTGCTCGCGCGCGAATGTCTGAATTCAAAGTAAGTGCACCGCGGGAAGTGTTCGCACAGATTCGCATGGGTGTCTACGAGTCGATGATCGCTGATCCAAGGATTCTCTTGGGTCAAAAGTATCAGCACAACATTGACTTACTCAAGAAAGTCCGCAAGATCGGCTACAACACGGGACTTGCGACGATGTCGCACCGGCCTCAGGCGAGCCGCGTGATGGACATTTTGGGCGTGACGGATCAGTTCGATGCCATCATCACCCGCGATGATGTGAGCAAGGGCAAGCCTGACCCAGAGATCTATCTTTTGCTCGCCCAGAAGCTGAACGTCACTCCGGAAGAGTGTCTGGTCATCGAAGATTCTCCGTCGGGCGTGAAGTCCGCGCTCGCAGCGAAGATGAAGTGCATTGCTGTAGCCACAGACTTCACTCGTCAAGGGCTTCATACGGAAAATTTATTAGACAAGAAATTTATCGTCGATGACTCGATTGCGCTTGATGCAGTAGCTCAGGCGATCCTCACAAATCATCATTGAGATAAAATTTCAACCTGGATTCGTAGCAATGGGCGCTCGGTCATGCTTTGAGTCGACGACATCCAAAAGCTTTTGAGTTCGTCTTAGGTGAGATTTGGATTTTGCCATTAACAGCGTTCTAAAGAGACTTTACAGATCCCCTCATTACCCACTGTTGGTGCCCAGAGACAGGCCACCTACGCTTCTTGAATAATTTCGCTTTAATTGATATGGACTCAACAAAGGTATACGCTGAATCAACTCAAACTCTAAGGGACTGATACCATGCCGAAGCTACAAATCCAATGTAAGAAGTGCAATCACATCATTGACACGAACATTTCTATGGATAAAAAATCATTCGAGACTGAGACTTCGATGAACAATTCAACGAATTGCCCTAAATGCCATACAGTCAATGTTTGGAGCAAGCAAGATGTAATTAACCAGCACGAACTTCACTAGAGGCTGTTATGAACTTTTGAAGAAATCCAATCTGGAAGCCAATCTCCGAATTTGCGGAAATGAGACTCTGATTTTGAGCCGAGTTTTGCGTTGAGATTATGGCGTTTTAGCCTGCTCATGGATCGAAATAAGTGACGCCTCAGGAGGGCACATTATCGACCTTCGCTGCGCACAATAGAACTGACTCTATTGGCAACGTCTTCACCGTGGTCAATCAACGTGCAGCGCACTCTCTCGGTGACGACTGTGTTAAGCGCCACCTATGGTTACCATCTCGTCCAACAGCTCAACAACTCTAACGAAACTCACACACTCGACGTGACGCTGCGGATGCAACTGCAAGTTTCGTTGAGTGCCGCTTTCAGCTTGCAAGCCAGCTTGGGCACTGGCTATGAAGAGCCCGAGTGGATGTTCGACGTAAGCTTTAAGTACGATCTCTTCTAAAAAAAAGGCAGGTACCCATGTTAGTCACTATCGCGGTAGTCCTGATCGTCTTATGGCTGTTGGGATTGATTTCTTCCTACACCTTGGGGGGTGGCATACATATCCTGTTGGTGATTGGTCTCATCATGTTCATTCTCTGGTTCGTCCAGGGTCGCAGACGTGTGCTGTAACGTCCGAATGCATTGGAGCTTATCGGCCTACCTTAGGGTTAAGGAGATAGACTATGAAACTGCTGGGAATTATCTTAATCGTGGGAGGTTTGATTGCTCTGTTTTATGGAGGGTTTTCGTACTGGGGGCAATCACAAGAATTTCTGGGAATACACGTACAGCAGAGGGAGTTCCTCGTGGTGCCGCCGATTGTAGGCGCATTGGCAGTGATCGTAGGAGTTCTCCTGCTCTTACAGGGAAGGAACGTCGCCTAATAAGAGCTGGGCGGCGCGGTAGGTTTTTTATTGATCCTCTCTGCGAGAGACTCATCTAGAGTATGAGTTGTAGGAACGCTTTAGATTAAGGAGGAAAAACTATGAAATCTGGATTTGGCCAAGTAAAGATCGGTTTGCTGGTGATGATTGGCTCTATTCTCTTTTGGGTAACAGGCTGTCAAGTTACGCCTCCACCGGCCACCTCATCGTCAACCGCAGCCACTGACCTTCGTCTAGCCTCTGGGAAGATCACAGCACCTGGACGCGCCTCGCGATCATCAGTTTGGTTGATGAGTTGAGCGATAAGGACGCCACGATCAATCGCCTTCTTCAGAATTACAATGACTTCGAAGATGCCTTAAAGCCATACTATGGCCAAGCAACGGCTGAGAAGTTCGGCGATCTTTTGAAGGACCATCTCACGATTGCGGCTGAACTGGTTACTGCCCAAAGGCAGGCGACACGAACAAAGCCGAGGACGCTGAGAAGCGCTGGTATGCCAACGCTGATGAGATCGCGGCGTTCCTTGCCGGTGCTAACCCTAATTGGTCTAAGCAGGCGCTCACGGATATGCTCCACAATCATCTCAAACTCACTAAGGAAGAAGCAGTGGCGCGGCTCGCTAAGCAGTACGCAGATGACGTTGCCGCCTACGATAAAATTCACGAACAAGCACTGATGATGGCTGACACATTCACCAACGGCATTGTGAAGCAATTCCCCGCTAAGTTCACTGAATGAAAACCTTAGAAAACAAGGTAGCTATTGTCACAGGAGCGGGCTCTGGGATTGGACGTGAAGTCGCAATCAAATACGCCGCAGAGGGTGCTAACGTTGTTGTAGCAGATATTGATGAAAAGGGCGGCAATGAAACAGTGTCGCTTATTCGGAAGAATTCGGGTGAGGCAACATTCATCAAGTCGGATTCTTCAAAGCCTTCGGAGTGTCAATCTCTGGTAGAACAAACAGTCAAACGCTACGGAGGTCTGCAGGTTGCTTGCAATAACGCCGGTATCGGCGGACCATCGGCTCCAACTGGCGAGTATCCAATCGACGCCTGGGACAAAGTCATCAGCATCAATCTCTCCGGCGTCTTCTATGGAATGCGATACCAAATTCCTGCGATGTTGAAGAGTAACGGTGGTACGATTGTTAACATGGCGTCGATTCTGGGACAGGTGGGATTCCGAAACTCCACTGCTTACGTTTCAGCAAAGCACGGAGTGATAGGACTGACGCAAAACGCTGCCCTTGAATACGCTTCAAACAATATCCGCGTCAATGCGGTAGGTCCGGGCTTCATTATGACTCTTCTATTAACAAAGAATATGAGTGATGAAGCCATCAAATCACTGGCAGGATTGCACCCGATAGGTCGTTTGGGAAAACCGGAAGAGGTTGCTGAACTCGTTCTTTGGTTAAGCTCCTCTAAGGCTTCTTTTGTTACCGGCTCTTATTACACGATCGATGGCGGATACCTTGCACAGTAAATGGTTCGTTAGGTGGAAATAGACTTGGACCCCGAGATTCAATCCATGAATAGCTTATACTATCGGTTAAGCAACGCATGATGTGAGTTAGCCCTTACCGAAGACCAAAGAGGCGATTATCGCATCTTCATACGAATATTGCCTTTACACGAGATCGTCATGAGCAAATACCAAATCGCCGTTGTCGGATGCGCAGAAAATTCTGTAAGATCGGATGATCCGATGATGAGCTCAGACCCGCGTATAGAACTCGTCGAACGGTTGTTTTCCGGCACTGGGTCGACCTACGATCATATCGTCAATTTATGTACTGCCGGAATCGACCGCCGTTGGAAGCGCCAAATTCTTAGCCGACTGCCGTCTCGTCCAAAGAGAGTGATGGACTTGGCCGCTGGTACAGGCATTCTGACCTTTGCGATCGCACGGCGCTTTCCCGACTGTCACGTCATGGGTGTGGAGCTACGCGCGGAGTACTTGGACATCGCACGGGCGCGCGCAGCTCGTGAAAAGCTAGATAATGTTGAACTCATCCTGGCGCGGGCCGAAGACGTGCGGCTCTCAGAGCCGGTAGATGCCGTTACTTCTTCATACCTTGCTAAGTATGCCGACCTACCCCGGCTGGCTTGCACTATGTATGAGATGCTGCGCCCGGGGGGATTGGTGATCACCCACGACTTCACTTATCCCGCGATGCCGGTGTTGGCCGGAGCCTGGGAACTGTATTTTAAGATACTCCAGTCTGTGGGCAGCCGCCGATACCCACAATGGCGTGCTATTTTCGATGAATTGCCCGACTTAATCCGACAGACGACCTGGGTGCCAGACTTGGTCTCTGCACTCAAGACGCAGGGATTTACGGACATCGGGTGTGAATCTCTGACGCTAAAAGGTTCGGGGTTGGTCACGGCGAAAAAAATCAGCTGAGCCGCCAGACGAGCAGTCCCAACGCCAGCAAGATTATCCCTAAACTGATACTTTTTAAGATGCGCTCATAGATCAGCAGAGTATGTTGTCCAGCGGTGTCCAGGTTGGATGCACGCTTAAGATTCTTGTAAGGGCGTGAGGCTGTAATCTGTACGAGACTGAACAGGCCAGTGGCCAGTGCTGCTAACAGCGAGGCCACAGACAGCCGATTGGTTTGCATCACGTAGCCTGCCAGCATGGGCAACACACCCCAGGAGAAGAAGAACCAGCCATCCGTATGAAATCGGCCGTTAAACCACTCCAGGTTGTAGGCAAAGAGGAAGAAGAACTCCAGTAGGCCGATCAGCCACAAGAGGGAGATGTTGTGCAGGGCGTAATAGATGCCGATCGCGCCCGCAGGCAGCAGTGTCACCATCACAAGAGTCCACAGCTGAGCCGCGCTGAAGTGCGTTCCCCAAGGCTTTCTGCCGCGACTCCCCAACGCATCAAGCGCGTGCGCCGCGACGCCCAGCGCCAGGAAATAGATAAGCGCCAGCGCGCCGACCCTTTGGATATTCACGGCGTCGGCGAGTGTTGCACCGATGACTGTGAAAGCCAGCACCATGCCGGTGTACGGCAAGAACAGCATACCGATGATCATGCGAAATCGTAGGGGTCCGATGGTGGGTACGAACCACTCGTAGCGGCGATCCGTCGTGTCTGGCATAGTTCATTCTCAAGCTATGGCAACTCTGGATCGTGGTGCAGTCAGACACCACAGAGGCAATAGGACATTGGAAGTAAGTATACTCGGTGCTCGGTCACTCTCAAAATGCCTGTCAGGTGTGGACGATTCACTCATGGGCGGCGTTGCATTAGTGTAAAGAAAGCAAGGGATCAGCTTTTCTCACGTGGTTGGGGTGCTAAGCAAACATTCTCAGCCAATGATTCAGCGGCCTATAGCTGCTGGCCTTTAGGAAAGTACCGATCGAACCTGTTCATCCGCTGCTTGAGATAGCGGAAGAATCGCCGATGTAACTGCGCACTCCTCCACGCTACTTCGGTTGAATTTGCGAGCTTTATTCGCACATTCCGAGACTTTCCAAATCTCTGTTCACACACCAAACTTGACAAATGACTAATTATCAGTTATACTGACTATTTGTAATACAGATCATTCATCCAAAAAGAAATGAGGTGTCCCCTAATGGTGCTAAAGGACAAAACCCAGTCGATGTTATCGGCAAATGGACGGTTGCCAGAGACGCTCTCGCCCCGAGTTGGTTTTTTGCTGCACCGCTGCAATGCCCATATCCGAGAAATGAGCAAACAGGCTCTGAAGGCTCTAGGAATTACCCCGAGGCACTATGGGATAATGGCCACCCTCTACAGCGAAGGCGCGCTACCGCAGCAAACCATCGGTGAAATGATAGAAATCGATCGTACCTCGATGGTTTTGCTCGTGGACGATTTGGAAAAGAAAAGACTCATGGTGCGAGGCACTCATCCCAACGACCGGAGATACCACTTGATTTACTTAACCCCATCTGGAAAGAAGCTCTTCGAGAAGATGGACAAGTTGGTTGAGAATGTAGAAGAGGAATTCTTAGTTACTTTGACCTCCAGCGAAAAAGAAGTACTTCGCAGGGTTCTGATGAAGCTGATCAAAAAAAATCCCTCGCAAGCCCACCCATCAGCAAACTCTAGGACTCGCAAGGATACGGATGGCAAGGTCGCCGGCAAATTCAACAAGCGGGTCGTCCTGCACTAAAAAGATTTTCAGTTGTTTCATGTCACACTTGGGGTATGGGGTACTTCCAAGCAACAACCACAAGCAACTACAAAAGGAGGGTCACATGACCCAACTCGAGCACATCAATCTCTTCAAGCAATCTGTCGAGGCGTTTAACCAGGGTGATTTCAATAAGGCGGTCGAACCGTTCGCCGAAAACGCCGTCTTTACTGACATCACTCAGCTACAACCATTCCAGGGCCGTGAGGCCATCCGCAAGTCCTTTGAGAAAGGGCGGCTGGCTAGCCCGGACCTCAAGCTCACCCCTACGAACTGGATCACCAGCGAGGATCAAGTGGTAATGGAGTACAACACCACCGGTACGCACAAAGGCCCTTGGGAAGTGCCCGGCGCAACCACCATCCCCGCCACCAACAAGCGCTTCCAGACGAAGGGCGTCGCCGTAGCCAAGCTGAGTGGCGGGCGCATCATTAGCCTCACCGATTACTCAGACAGTGTCAATAGTTACAAACAGCTAGGCGTGTTGCAGGCCGTAGGCGTGTCCCGCTAAGAAGTAGGATGTACCGCACTTACAAGATTGAGATTTTGACGAGAACTGCCCCAGTCATAATTCTGGGGCTAGTTCTCTACAAAAAGGAGCATCTACTATGACCTTTATGAAACTCCAAACCGTGTCCGTCAGTGCCCTGAAGCTCAGGTGTGACGATTGTGGCAAAGAGATCCAGGAGTTGCCTTCCCAGACTTCTATGGATAGGCCCATCTATTGCTCTGACTGTGCTTCCCATCACCGTATAGCGGGTCTCCCCGGCGGGAGTGGGTTCCGGGGATCTCGCTTCTAAGAAAAGTGATTCTGCTACTCGTCGTTTTTGAAGACCAACGCGAAGGAGAGCCTGCTCGCAACGACGATGAGAGGCTCTCGAGATCATAAGCATACCAGAAAAAGGAGATTGCTCGTCCTATGTCTTATTATCAAAAGCAACCCAACGATGTGAGCCATCTGGGGCTCAATTGCCCAGAATGCGGTATTGCGATCACCACGCTGCCCTTTAAGCCTCGCCGTGGCATGAAGATTTACTGTCACGACTGCGCACAAAAACGGAAAACACCAACAACAGGGTGATCTCGTCTGTATCTCAGTAAATAGCTTTCATTACTATCATTGGAGGTGAGCTGTGATGGAAGGAACAGAATTGCGCAGTAATGGTCAACAATTTCAAGCTCAATTAGAGGCTCTGCGCACGGCAGCCACGGAATGTGAGCAGAGTACAACACGTTTAGATAACCTTCTGCACGTCTTCGATGTCAACGAGCTCCAGAAGTTGGAAGTAGGGAAACGGATCTTGAGACTGCATACGGCACCACTCAGGGACTTCCTTGAGCTACTCAAACTTTGGGATCTGGAATTCAAGCGCATCGATCAACAGCTGGTCGCCGCGAGCAAGACCTGAGGAGCGTCTACCATGACCTCCATGTGGCGTCAAATGTTTGATGTCAGTCACTTGAATCTCAAGTGTGCTCATTGTCGCAAGGAGATCAAGGCATTGCCTTTCCAGCCTTCGGCGGATCGACCCATCTACTGTGATGACTGTGTTTCTAACTACCTCACAGTTAGTATCCGCGGCGGGAGTGGCTTCCGGGAATATCGCTTCTAAGAGAAGCGAAGGTGACACTCGTCGTCGGCTGCTGATCAAAGAAAAGTGGGGTACCATGCGTGGGATAAAAGGTGTACTGCGGACACCGGGTAGATACGTGCGGAAACATACGGTAAGCGTTCTCCTGGAACGCTATCGCCGGGGTGAGCTCTCTGTCGGGGATGTAGCGCGAGCGCTCAGCATCAGCCTATTGCACGCCAAGAACATTATCAGCCAAGCTCAAGATGATTCAAACTGCTCACCTCCAACAGAGCAACCGAAGCCGTAAATGCTGAGTCAAGTGGCTTTGTTGCAGAAGTCTTGGAGAAATTTCAACATAAATTTTCATGCCTTTAGAACCTCAACGATGCAAAGTTTGTGGTCGTAGGAACAAATTGGTGCAGAGGTACTTGCATTAAAGTTGGTATGCAATCCCCAACACAGTTTTCCACACAACCTTTTACCTCTTTTGTTGTTTAGAGTAAGACTACCTCACGACGATCATCCGGTGAAGAATATCATTGACATAGGTAAGATTTAGCTTGCCCAATTTGTCTATATATGTGAGAGCTGTTACTAATGTTTGTTCACAAATGAGACACTCGCTAAGGAGGATTTTTATGGAACTCGGAATGGTAGGGCTCGGGCGCATGGGCGCCAACATGACGGAGAGATTGGTTCGAGGCGGCCATCGCGTCGTCGGCTTCGATCCCAATGCAGAGGCCGTTACACGCGTCGTGAAGCAGGGCACCGTCGGTGCAGATTCACTAGCTAAGTTGGTGAAACAGCTGAACGGCTCGCGCGTAGTTTGGCTCATGGTGCCGAGCGGCGATCCGGTAGATAAAACCATCGAAGCGCTCGTGCCTATGCTCAGTCAAGGCGACACGATCATCGACGGTGGCAACTCCAACTACAAAGATTCGATGCGCCGCTACAAGATGCTCAAAGAGAAGGGTATTAACTTTGTCGACGTCGGCACGAGCGGCGGCATCTGGGGCCTCACGGAGGGCTATAGCCTGATGGTCGGCGGGGAGCCTTCGGTAGTCAAAAAGCTCTATCCCATCTTCGAGACGCTCGCGCCCGCGCCCAACAAGGGCTGGGGATATGTGGGCCCGAATGGCTCGGGTCACTTCACCAAGATGGTGCACAACGGAATCGAGTACGGCCTGATGCAGGCCTACGCCGAGGGTTTTGAGATTATGAAAGCGAAGAAAGAGTTTGACTTAGATTTGCATCAAATCGCAGAACTGTGGCGTCACGGCAGCGTCGTGCGCTCCTGGCTGCTCGATCTGACGGCTGATGCACTCAAGGAAGATCAAGACCTGAAAGCGATCAAGGCTTGGGTTGCAGACAGCGGAGAAGGACGCTGGACCGTCTTTGAGTCGATCGACTTGGACGTGCCCGCCCCAGTGATTTCGCTCTCGCTCCTGATGCGCTTTGCCAGCCGCCAAGACGAAAGCTACTCAGCGAAACTCTTGGCCGCGATGCGAAACCAGTTCGGCGGACACGCGATCAAAACGACGTGACAGTGTAGAGTGGAAGAAGAATAGAGAAAGAAGTAACGGGGAGGTAAGGCCGTTCCCCTTTAGCGCGTCCCAATAGAGCAAAGGAAGCTATGATGAAAGCAACGAATACGATCGTTATCTTCGGTGCCTCGGGCGATTTGACCCAGCGCAAGCTGATCCCTGCGCTTTTCAGTCTTTATCGCAAAGGGCGCTTGCCGTCCGATGTGAGAATCGTCGGCTTCGCACGCCGCCCGTACACGCACGAAGACTTTAGAAATCAACTGCGCGAAGGCGTCAAACAGTTTGCTGCCAATGTCTTTGATTCTGCCCTCTGGGGAAACTTTGCGAATCGACTCTGGTACGCCAAGGGCGATCTTGGCACACCAAGCGATTTTGAAAATTTACGGATATTCTTAGAGAAGCTAGAGGACGAGCCTGCGAATCGCTTGTACTATCTCGCAACATCGCCGGATTTCTACGGAACGATCGTGAAGAATCTTGGTGCCGCAGGCCTCGCGAGCGAAGAAGAAAGCTGGCGTCGCATCGTGATTGAAAAACCGTTTGGCCATGACGTGGAATCAGCGCTCGCGCTCACCGATGAGATTCAAACGGTCTTTGAGGAGCGGCAAATCTATCGTATCGATCACTATCTCGGCAAAGAGACAGCACAGAATATCTTATTCTTCAGGTTCGCCAACACGATTTTTGAGCCGATCTGGAACCGCAACTACATTGACAATGTGCAAATTACTGTCACCGAGAGCGTGGACGTGGGCCACCGCGCGGGTTATTACGATCAGTCCGGCGTGCTACGCGACATGTTCCAGAACCATATTTTGCAGCTACTCGCGCTCGTCGCGATGGAGCCGCCGGCCTCGTTCAATGCCGACGCGGTGCGCAACGAGAAAGTCAAAGTTCTTTCAGCCATGCGTCCGATCGATCTCAAAGACACGGTACGCGCCCAGTACAAGGGCTATCGCAAGGCCGAGGGCGTTGCTCCCGATTCGCAGACACCGACCTACGCCGCGCTCAAACTCAACATCGACAACTGGCGCTGGAAGGGTGTGCCGTTCTATCTGCGCTCGGGCAAGGCGCTCGCCGGCAAGAACAGCGAGATCAATATCGAATTCCACTCGCCGCCGCACGTGATGTTCAACCTGGCTCCGAGCAAGAAGTTGATGCCGAATATCCTCTCGCTCAAAATTCAGCCAGACGAAGGCATTCACCTAAAATTTGAGACGAAGGTGCCAGATTCTTTGCAAGACACGCGCTCGGTAGATATGGAGTTTCATTACAGCAACTCCTTCGGCGATAAGATACTGCCCGATGCTTATGAGCGTCTGATTCTCGACGCGATCAACGGAGATGCTTCGCTCTTCACGCGCAGCGACGAGATCGAGAAAGCATGGCGGCTCATCGATCCGATCATTCGCGGCTGGGAAACACAGAATACGCCAGCGCTGGCGATGTACGAGCCGGGTACGTGGGGCCCGATCGAGGCCGACCAGTTCTTGGCCCACGATGGGCGGATGTGGAGGAGCGTCGGTGACCACCATTGAGTAGTATCTTAGCATCACAGAGAAAGACGGAGGCGATCCCGATCGTGGACGTCTCGCAGCTCAAGCAACAAGCCGCCGAGCGTGCCGTTGGGTTTATTCAATCCGGCATGATCGTCGGACTCGGCGTGGGCAGCACGGCTTTGTTGGCAGTTCGATGCATTGCTCAACTTCTGCAAGCCGGGCAACTGAAAGAAATTCTCGGCGTGCCGTGTTCGGTGCAGACGGCCGAAGAAGCTGAGCGTCTAGGCATCCCGCTCACGACGCTCGAAGAGCATCCCGGAGTTGACTTAACCATCGACGGCGCGGACGAGATCGATCCAGAGTTTAATTTGATTAAAGGCGGCGGTGGAGCACTGCTGCGAGAAAAGATCGTCGCCCAGGCGAGCAAGCGCGAGATTATCATCATCGATGAGAGCAAGCTTTCCCCGGTGCTCGGCACTGTCTGGGCTGTGCCTGTCGAGGTGATCCCGTTTGGCTGGGGATCGCAAACGAGATTCTTGGAATCATTAGGCGCAAAAGTTACGGTACGCAAAGACAAGAACGGAGCTCTGTACAAAACCGACCAAGGCAATTTCATTTTAGATTGCGGATTCGGCCCAATCCCAAAGCCCGCGGAACTCGCAATGAAACTGAGCAATCGTGCGGGCATCGTCGAGCACGGGTTATTTTTAGATATCGCGACGGATATCATCGTCGCGGGCAAAGACGGCATTCGCCATTTAAGAAGAGAGATGAGATGAATAACGAAGAGTCACACACATTGAACACCGTGATGACCAAAGGCCCTGTGCAGTCTAACCAGCAAACGAAGCCGGAAGTCCGGGTGTATTCAGACCTCGATGCGTTGAGCCAGGCCGCCGCTGAAGAGATTTTTCTGCTGGCGCACGCGGCGATCGCCGAGAAGGGCCTTTTCACCGTGGCACTCGCGGGCGGGAGCACGCCGCGCCGGCTCTATCAAATTCTGGCAGAAAAATATCGAGACAAAATTGATTGGGCAAAAGTCCATTTCTTTTGGGGAGATGAACGCTGTGTTCCTCTCACAGATTCTGATAGCAATTTCACGATGGCTGCTCAAGCACTGATCTCGAAAGTGTCAGTGCCTTCACAGAATGTTCATCGAATGCCGGCAGACGTAGCGACGCCGGAGCAAGCGGCCCAAGCGTACGAAAGAGAGCTGCGCGATTTTTTCAAACTTTTCTCAGTCAAATCTTTTCCTGCATTCGATCTGGTTCTGTTAGGAATCGGTGAAGATGGGCATACAGCCTCGCTCTTCCCGAACGCTCCCGTTTTGGACGAGAAAGTGCGCTGGGTCTCGCCCGTGACGGCTCCAGCAACTTACAAGACGCGCCCGCGTATCACGCTCACATTGCCCGTGCTCAACAACGCCTACCGAGTCTTCTTTCTCGTAGCAGGCTCGGAAAAACACACCGTGATTAAATCTATTCTCAACACACCCGAACCAGCACAAAAGCTCTATCCTGCAGCCATGATTCGTCCTCGAGGGCAAACCACGTGGTTCCTCGATAAAACAGCCGGAGGGGAATGAGCTATTCGCTTTTGGCCATTGGCTTTTAGCTAAAGGCCCGCAGCCAGTAGCCAACAACCATCGCTATGGCACTCACACGAGATGCTCTTCGAAAAATACTCGACGCCGCATTCGCGACCAAGACAAACTATATTGGCTGTGATGAGTGTCTGGCCCAACTGGACCAGTATGTCGAGCAAGTGCTGGTGGGCAAAGAGATTCCCGAAGCGCTCCAGCTAGTGCAAGAGCACTTGGAAGATTGTCCTGAGTGCGAAGAAGAATACCTCGCGCTGCTCACGGCGTTGCGTGAAGGATTAGAAGAAAACGGACCTAGCTAAATAGTCCTTCGAGAGCGCCATCGCCACGCGATCAAATTCATCGATCGAGAGCGTCTCGCCGCGTCGCTCTGGGTCGATCTGAGCTTCAACCAACGCTTTCAAAATAATTTCCGAGGGCAGTCCCGAGAGCGGCGACTGCGCGAGCGCTTTCTTGAGTGTCTTGCGTCGCAGATTGAAGGCCGCGCGCACGACCCTAAAAAAAATTTCTTCAGGCGCTCGAAAGCGTGGCTCTTTCAGAAAATTCAATCGCAGCAAGGCCGAATCTACTTCGGGCTTTGGGAAGAAGACATGGTGCGAGACTTTTATTAAAAATTCAACGTTCGCATAAGCTTGAGCGAAGATGGTAACCGCACTGGCTTCGCGGTTTCCGGGCTCAGCTATCAATTTGTCGGCGACTTCTCGCTGGACCATCACGCACGCTGACTCTATAAAACTTCTATGGGCAATCAGTCTTTCGAGGATCGGAGAAGTAATTTTGTACGGCAGATTGCCGACGATTTTTACACTCGTCGCTCTTTGAGCGCGCACCAGATCAGCCAAATTTACATCAAGAAAATCTTGGTTGACGAGCGTTACGTTGGAGCAATGCCGCAAATTCTCTGTGAGCAATGGCATCAAGCGAGAATCAATTTCAACCGCGACGATGTGCTTTGCTTCATTGGAAAGCTTATGCGTGAGCGTGCCCATCCCTGCACCGATCTCGATCACAATATCATCACGGGAGAGCTGCGCGTGCGTGACAATCAGCTCTAAGATATTCTCATCAGCCAGGAAATTCTGGCCCAAACTCTTCTTGAGATGAATCTGATATTGGCCTAAGAGATGACGAATGACCGTTGGGGAAGTTAGTTTGGGTTCGGGCATTATTGAATTTTGTAGGGGCGAGGTCACCTCGCCCCTACGGCTATTTCTACTTGAGCGCGTCCCACTCTTCTCGAAGGATTGCCATGGTGATCGTGTTCCAATAACGCCCCTCGCGATAGCTATCTTGTCGCAGCACGCCCTCTTGCCTAAAGCCCGCTTTTTCGTACGCTTTGATCCCGCGCGCGTTGTGCTCGTAGACATGCAGCCAGACTCGATTCAGATTCAGAGTCTCAAAGGCGTACTTCACTGTGAGTGCTGTCGCTTCGGTCCCGTAACCCTTGTTCCATTCGCTCTTTTCGCCAATCAGAATACCGAACATCGCATGACGATTTCGGTAGTCGAGCTTATGGAGTCCGGTCGAGCCGATCAGTTGATCGGTCTCTTTGAGAGCGATTCCTAGCGTGATGTCGTGTTCCCGATGGTACGATTTCTCGACCCAATCTAACTCGTAGGGTAGGTTGATGGGACGAGACGTAAGCAGCGTACGATTGACATCCGAGTCGTTGAGCCACGTGACGAACAAGTGTGCGTCTTCGCGTTCGATCGCGCGCAAGTAGATTCTCGTTCCCACCAGAAATGGATTCTTTATGGCAGTTCCCCTCCTCGCGGTGCCAGTTGCAAATTTTGGCGCCAAAGAAATTCTAATGCTTCGGCAGGCCTAAGCCACGGGGCTACCCACAAGCCGATAGCAGCTCCTCCTAAGACGATCGTCGTGATCAAGCTGCCTTCTAGGCCAAACGCGCCTCCGCTCAATAAGCCCGAGCCCGTTGTGTGGACATCCATCAGTTTGGGTTGAATCTCGATCCCGCTCACGGGCAACGAGAAGAGATGGGCTTGCAGAAGATTCCAGGTGAAGTGAATCCCGATGGGAAGCCAAAGCGCCCGCGTGCGCAAGTACGCGATGCCCAAGAGCAGACCCGCCAACGCAATATTGACTAACGCCAGCGTATTCACGTTCGGGTTGCCCACATGGAGCAGCGCGAACAAAACCGACGTTACGGCTAGGGTGGGGTAAACACCGATCCCTTCTAAGAAAGTTTGGAAGAGATAGCCGCGCAGTTGTAGCTCTTCAGAGATCGCTGAGATGATCAAAAAAGCAAGAGATAACCCAAACTGACCCGCAAAAATCTTCTCAACATCAAAATGAATACCATCGATGCGCACGGCTCCCGCCGCGAGCACGCTTACGAAGACGGCCGAGATCAGCAGGCTACCTAGCCCCAGCCCGAGAAACAACTCTTTGAGTCCTGAACGGGTCAGCGCCACCCCCAGCGTAGGCCACGGCCGGCGGTCGACCGCCAGCACGAACAGTGCCGTCACCACCATCAGAGCGACCAACCCCAGCCCCTCTCCCGGCAGAAGCTCTCCAAGTGAGGGCAGTGCATCCGTGGCGGATAAATACGAAGGACCGAGAATCAACGCGAAGAGCAAATATGCCAGCGCGCTCAAACACAAAATGAAAAAGAAGACCCGCCAGCCGGGCCGCATCCGCCGCTCGTTATAGAAAATGGGATTTTTCACAGTCAGTCGCCCTGCTCCATCTCAACATTCTGTTGGCGGCAAGCTTCCAATAATGCTTTGGCCTCTTCGAATCGATTCTTCGGGACCTGTAACTCGATCGGGTCTGAGAAGAACGGATGAGTGGGCGCGACATGCAACCCCATCGCTACACAGGGAATCCCGTATCCTTCCAAAAATGATTTGACGGTCACGGCGTCGATCGGGTGAGAAAATCTTTCTAGCGTACACCACCGCTTATCCACGAAGCTCCTTCTGAAGCAAGGGTCGACTTGCTCTGAAACAAGGGCACACGAAACGTTTACTCACAATCGCTGATTCAATCAAATGCTGAGAGTAACTGCTTCGTAAGCAGCGCCCTACTTTAGCTTGTAAGTCAGAGCTTGGCAAGCGCAGAGCACTGGGTTAAGATGGAATTCAACTCGCTATGGGAGGTTTTCAAATGAGCATCGTACGCGATCCAAAGCTGGCACCGGCTGGGCAAAAGAAGATTGACTGGGTCCAGCGGCGCATGGGACTCCTCAATAAACTCAGAGAACACTTTGAAAGAACACAGCCTTTCAAGGGACTTCGTCTGGGACTGAGCATTCACTTAGAAGCAAAGACGGCGTACTTGGCGATTGTTCTAAAATCCGGTGGGGGAGAGGTGGCCGTCACGGGCTGTAATCCCTTGAGCACCCAAGACGAGATCGCAGCGGCACTCGCGGCTCGTGGCGATATTGCTGTCTTCGGCTGGCGCGGCGCGACTCCTGCAGAGTACACCGATCACCTAAAACACGTTCTGAAGACCAAGCCCCAAGTCTTTCTCGATGACGGGGGCGATCTCACGAATCTATTGCACGGCGAGATGTCCGATCTCGCCCAAAATATTCTGGGCGGGACCGAAGAGACTTCCACGGGTGTGCGACGCTTGCGATCCCTCGCGAGCGCTGGGAAATTAAAATTCCCGATGCTGGCGGTGAACGATGCGTATATGAAGCATCTCTTCGACAATCGTTACGGCACGGGTCAGTCCGTCTGGGACGGGATCATGCGCACGACCAATCTTTCGATCGCGGGCAAGACAGTCGTGGTCGGCAGTTATGGCTGGTGCGGGCGCGGGATCGCGATGCGCGCGAAGGGCTTGGGCGCTCACGTGATCGTCACCGAAGTCGACTCCATTCGCGCGATTGAGGCTGTGATGGATGGTTTCCAAGTGATGACGATGCTCGAAGCATCTGCACAGGGAGATATTTTCGTGACGGCGACGGGCTGCAAGGACGTCATCACCAAAGATTCTCTCGCGCGCATGAAAGACGGTGCGATTCTCTCGAACGCCGGACACTTTGACGTCGAGATCAGCAAGCCCGATCTGGATGCACTCTCCACTGGAAAACGCGAGATTCGCCTCAACGTCGAAGAGTATCAGCTAAAAGACGGACGGCGTCTGTACTTGCTCGCCGAAGGAAGATTAGTGAATCTTGCCGCCGGTGACGGGCATCCTGTTGAAATTATGGATATGTCCTTTGCAGTACAGGCGCTCTCGCTGGAGTATGTCGCGAAGAATCATAAGACACTCAAGCCGGGGGTCTATACAGTCCCTGCTGAGATTGACAAGCGCGTCGCGCAGATGAAGCTCGAATCGATGGGCCTCAAGATCGACCAACTGACGCCGGCGCAGAAAGCGTATCTAGAGGCGGAAGCGTGAGATATGTTTCGAAAAATAGCTTCGTCGCGCCGTGAGTTTCTACGACGACTTGGGGGCTTCAGTTTAGGTCTCTCAGCAACAAGCGTGCTCGTCACAGGCTGCACTCAGACAAAGTCCTCTGGCTCTACCCGGAACAATCAAGCGCTGAACGCCGACCAAGCTTTGCAAGAATTGATGGAGGGCAATAAGCGCTACGTCGCGTCCAAGCCCACACGCCCAGATCAGACCGCAGAGTATCGCATTGAAGTCGCGAAAGGGCAACATCCGTTTGCGGTGATCGTCGGTTGCTCGGACTCGCGTGTACCCCCAGAAATCGTCTTCGACCAAGGGCTGGGTGATCTCTTTGTGATTCGCGTCGCGGGCAATGTGGTTGATAACGAGGCGCTCGGCAGTATCGAGTACGCGGCCGAAGAGTTTAAGGTGCCTCTCGTAGTTGTGCTCGGGCACGAGCGCTGCGGGGCAGTCAAAGCCACGATCGACGCCATTGAAAAGGGCGGCGAAGTGCCCGGTCACATCAAGAGCTTGGTCGACGCGATCAGACCCTCTGTCGAGAAAGCAAAGGAGCAAACTGGGGATCTGCTGGACAATGCGGTGCGCGCCAATGTTGCCAGAGTGGTTGGCCAACTCAAGGCTTCAGGGCCAATCTTGTCAGAGTTCGCGCATGCGGGCAAGCTCAGGATTGTAGGAGCGAGATACGATTTGGATACGGGAGCTGTGGAATCTCTCTAAAACTATTCCAGATTCGAGACGGTGTCAAGTCCCTTATTTCCGCAATGGATCATGGATTTCCGTTCTCTTACCGAAATCGGGATTATAATCTAAATTGTAAAGAGGTTGGGGCTCGAGACCTACCTACTATCAAAAGATAGGTTCTTCCTCTTGTACTAACTGAAGTTGTCCTTTGACATTGAAACGGGTGTAGTTGCGAAGGCTCATTGATCCCTGGGTGTTATTGGTGGGAGGTGAGAGCAGCTAAGCATATAGGACTTGGGTTCCAAAGGCAGCGGCACCATACATCAATACAGTTAAGAATGAGGAGGCCACCTATGTTTTTTCTTCGAGGTTTGGGTTTAGCGATAGTGTTGGCTGGAGTGGCTCTTTCTGGAGTATTTTCGACCGATGCGTTGGCATCTTCTACAAAACTGAGTGTTACGTCCTATGCAGATTTGGTGAGATTCTCTGGAGAGGGCAAGTTGGAAGTGCAGATTTTATCTCTGTCCGGGCAAAAAATATTTTCAGGAAGTAGTGAGGACGTCTTGGACTGGAAGACTTCCGAAATTGCTAACGGGGTCTATCTTTACATTGTTAAGGTAACCAACAAGAAAAAAGTTGGCAAGATCGCCCTCGTGCGTGGTCGAGGAGAGATAGCCCCAGCTCTGACCTTGCCCACGGTCGGACAGGTAGCCAACAATAAGACCCAGCCAGAGCACGTGGGTTCCTACGACCACTCCGGCGGTCCCTTTACTGTCGCCAATAACATCTGGATCGGTACTAACTCCAGTGGAGTTAGCAACGGTATCACGGTTCAGCAAACCAATTCTGGCATAGGTAATGAGGTGGATCTTATCAGCGCCACCGGCTACTCTTACCACTTTCCCGCATTTGGTTTCTTCGATGGCTCTACCAAAGTAGCGCAGTTGATCTCGGATGTAAATTATGGCAGCTTCGTGATGGACTACACCGGAGCGCGGCAGGGGACATTTATGGTGAGGAAGGCCATAAACAGCAATGCCGATGCTGTTCTCTTGATAGATCCCATAGGTAACGTCGGTATTGGTACTACCACCCCTGGAGCGAAATTGGAGATTTCAGGAACCTCGGGTGACTTGCTGCGACTGACCAATCCGTCTGCTCCCACAGGGCCGACAGTATTCCGAGTTAACTCTTCAGGAACAGTGTATGCCGATGGCAGCTATAACTGCGGCCTAAGCTCTGGTTGCTTTAACGCTGGTACGGGTGCGGACGTTGCTGAGCGGATCGATACATCGGACAAACTCGAACCCGGCGACGTCGTAGAGCTTGATCCAGATCGCTCAGGGTATTTTAGAAAGTCTCGGAGTCCCATCAGTAGATTGGTCGCAGGCGTTGTCTCGACGGCACCAGCAGTGACTCTGGGGAACAATTTTGATAGCAATAACCCAAGTTGCTACCTAGAAACTGCGGATGACAAAAGCCAGGATAAAGCAGATGATCTTCAATTCAAATCCACGTGCAGTCACTGCATGGACGCTCTTGGCGAACAGCTGCGTCAGCTGACTGAAGCTGGTCTCTACAC
>JACOSB010000070.1 GCA_016179105.1 Candidatus Acetothermia bacterium | reverse complement strand
GCCGCCCTCGTTCAGCACATAATCGCATCTCATCTTGTCGGGATGCGTTTTGCAGAGCCACTCAGCACCGTAGCTTGAGCCCTGCTCTTCGTCAGAGGCCGCGAGCAAGATCAGCTCGCCCGCAAAATCTAATTTGAGTCGCTTAAAGAGCATGAACGTGACGAACTCCATCGCGGTCATGCACTTCATATCGAGTGCGCCGCGCCCCCAGATGTAGCCTTCTTCGATCGCGCCGCTGAACGGAGGATACTTCCATTTTTTCTCGTCCGTCACGGGCACGACGTCGACGTGTGACATCAACATCACTCTAGGCCCGGGTCGCTTGCCCTTCAGTCTTGCTATTAAGTTGGAGCGTCCTTTTTCTTTCTCAAGAATTTCGTAGGAAATGCCCTCGCGATCCAAGTGTTTTTTCAGATACTGAATCGCTTTGTACTCGTCGCCGGGTGGATTGGTCGTATTGATCTGCAAAAGCTCTGAGAGCATCTGAGATGCTTCGTTCCCATATTTTTCCCAGTCGAGGTCCATCGGCATGTTAGACACTCCTTTGGTGTGAACAGAATATGCTAGGTTTGCCCATAGTATCCTGAATCTGGCGGGAGCGTCAACTCCGTAGGGGCGAAGCATTTCGCGTTGACGAACGCTTCGCCCCTACAGATTTTTCTCTGTTTGTCTTATTCGTATCTCAACGCTTCGATCGGGTTCACCCGCGCGGCGCTCCAGGCGGGGTAGACGCCGCTCACGATCCCGACCAGCATTCCTACGATCACGGCGACGATATACCAGACCCAGACGAAGACGAACGGGATGTCTTTGATCTCGAAGACAGCTTCCATCGCTTTGATAACCAGCTTGGAGCCGCCTACTCCTAAGAAGACTCCCACGAGCGCTCCGATGGAACAGATCAATATAGCTTCAGACAAGAAGAGCCTGAGCACGCCTCCGTTGGTCGCTCCGGTCGCTTTCATCACGCCGATCTCGCGCGTGCGCTCTTTCACGGTGATGAGCATTACGTTCATCACACCGATCATACCGACCAAGAGAGCCACAGCTGCGATCGCTCCCATGAAAGCGGTGAACTTGCCGATCTCGCCCCTGATTTGTGAGATGATCTCATCGAGGGTGTTGATCTCAACTTTCTTCTCGCTCCCGAGAATCTTGCGGGCGTCGGCCTGAGGGCTCTTGAAATACGCATCCAACGCGTCTTTGACTTCTTTCAGGCGGTTGATGAACTCTTTGTTGACGCTGACGATAAGCCCCGTGTAGACTCGGCGCTCTGTGCCATCGAGCAGCTCTGTATCGCTGTGATAATCCACGCTCACATAGGAGACATCGCTACGAATGAACTGGGTATCTTTGACGATGCCCACGATCTTAAGGTCATCTTCCTTGATAGTGCTATCGGCCGCGAGGTATTTGAGATGCAACGTCTGCCCACGAACTCGATCGGCCATCGGAGTAAAGCGAGTCAACGAGTCAGCGCACTCTTTCTTGAGCGCGTCGGTAATCTCACTCGCGTTGGTTTGCTTGGCTTTCTTGTAAGCGCAGACGAGCAGCTCGGCCTTGCGCGGGTCTTTTAGGACGTGCTCACAGTCTTGCTTAATGATCTCATCGAATTTATCTTTCGCGAGCTTGGCGAAATCTTCTTTGTCTTTATCAGAAAAAGAACCGAAATCTTTTTCTTTAAAGCGTTCACACATCGAAGCCGCGGTGCCCACACCGACCAAGACCTGTCCCTTGCCCGTCACAGGTTGGCTCTTTTGGTCGCCCGAGAGGGGGATGACATCGGGGCTGGTGATCACGCGGACGGTCGAGTCGAGGAAGCGACGGCCTTCAAAAGAAAGAACGTCTCCGCGCACGCGACCGATCACATCCGTCACTTTGACTGGGCTCTCACCCGTGGACAGCTTTAAGTTTTTAATGTACTCGACGTCGCGATCGGAGAAGGCTTGCGTTGAGCCGAAGAAAGCAAAGCCTCCTTCGCTAGTGATGCTTATCGTGTCGGCCCTTAAAATATCGTGCGTGAAGGTCGTCTCGATCGCTGTCTGCAATCCTTCGGTCATGGTGACGATCGCGATGACGGCCCCCACGCCGATGAGAACGCCCAAGATGGCCAAGAGACTGCGCATCTTGTGATTCCAAATATTCGTCCAGCTTAATCTAAGAATTTCTCCCAATCTCATGCTAACTCCTTGCGACAGTGACAGCGTGATTGAAGGTCTCGTCCTGGATGCGCCCGTCCATCACGTGAACGATGCGATCGGCATTGGCCGCCACGTTCGGATCGTGTGTGACTAAAACAATCGTGCGGCCCTGTTGGTTCAGCGATTTGAAAAGCTCCAGGATCGAGCGCCCGGTTTTGGTGTCCAAGTTTCCTGTTGGCTCATCAGCCAAAATCACTGAGGGATTGTTGGCTAACGCGCGGGCGATCGCGACGCGCTGGCGTTCGCCTCCCGAAAGTTCGTTCGGGAAATGCTTCATGCGCTGGCCCAACCCCACAGTATCAAGTATCTGCTGAGCGCGCTTGACTCTTTCCGAGGGTGAAAACGTGTTGACGAAGCTCATGGGCAGTAAAACATTCTGGAGCGCACTGATGCGCGGGATCAGGTTGAAGGTCTGGAAGACGAAGCCAATCTGTTTACCACGGATCTGCGCGAGTTTGCGATCGCTCAGTTTAGCGATGTCCGTGCCCGCGATGTGCAACTCGCCCGTCGTCGGGCGGTCGAGGCAGCCGATCAAATTTAAGAGTGTGCTCTTGCCCGAGCCCGAAGGACCCATGATGGCAACGAATTCACTCTGTTTGATGACCAAGCTTACACCGTCGAGGGCGCGCACCTCGACCCTGCCCATCTGATAGACTTTCGTCACGTCTTTCGCTTCAACGACCATCCCGTTGCCGTTGCTATTAGTAGTAGTCGCGCTCATTTCACCACCTCAAATCCCTTGGGATAAAGGTCCGACCGATAGATCAAGAGCTTGGATGTCGGCTCTTCCGCCGTTATGCCCTGCAAAACGTTATCCTTCGAGAGCAACTCGAGAGAGAAAGTTTCGCCCTTCTCGTCTTTGAATGTCACGCCGACTCTCTGAACATCGATAGTATCCTTGTCTGTCTTGATTTTGACCGGCGCTAACCTTTCGATGTCCAGCTTGACGACCGGGCTGGTCAGCCTAAACGGGTCGAGCGCGAGGAAAGATTTCTTGTTCTCTTTGACGTTGGCTGTGATAAATTTTTGCAGTACGAGCAAATCGCTGCCGGCAAACCCCGTAGCGATCAACGGCTGTACTTGGTCCGGGTCGCCGTCCTTGCCCAGGATCACTTCGCGCTCTGAGCTGGTCTCTTTCCCCGCCGGGTCCTTGGTTTTAAGAACAATCTTGGCAACCTGCCCATTCGTGACCGCCACCAAGACATCGAACTGTCCTTTGATCGTCTTCGAAGTTATTTTGTAATTGACCAAACGCGAGTTTGCATCGGTGGTCATGTCGAGCGAGAAGAGATCGTCGGTGCCGTACTCGGCTTTCAGCTCTTCCGAGAGCGCCTTAAAGCTTGAGACGAGTCTGAAAGTTCCGTCGGCTTGCTTTTGGAGAACAAAACTTTCTTCACCGGCTTTTTCAGTGGTTCCGGTGCTCTTCTTTGTGATTTGATACGCGAAAGTTCCATTCTCCGTCGGTTGCTGGGCGCCACCGATCACCGAAATGAAAAAAGCGAGAGCCAGTCCGATCACCAGAAATTTTTTCATGGAAAATTCCTCCTTAATTTCGCTATCCCTTACAGTCTAGGTCGAGTGCTCTCGAACATACAGAGCTTTGGGACGAACAATCAGCTTTATGGGATGAACAACCTCCTCAACGGGTCAAGTTTTCGAGCGTTTGCGATCTTCGAGCGCTTTGTTTTCAATCGATCTCGCGCGCGATGAACTCATTATAACAAACGGCGCGCTCATTTCGGACAAAATTTATTTCACGCGACTCCCGTTGGGCACTGGCTTATGGGGTGTGATGATCGCCAGTTGGCTCGCATCTTCGCAGCTGGCGGCCAAGAGCATGCCCTGAGACTCGACCCCGCGAATGACAGCAGGCTGCAAGTTCACCACCACTACAATCTGTTTGCCGATCAACTCGTCGGGTGAGTAAACGCGCGCGATGCCCGCGACGAGTTGCCGTTGCTCCGTGCCCAAATCAATTTGCAATTTTAGGATGCGATCCGCTCCCTCGATGCGTTCGGCCGATAGAATGGTGGCCACGCGGAGCTCTATCTGCTGAAAATTTTCGATGGTTATCATTCAGGCCCTCCTTGTGGCTCCCACTATAGCTGGCCCTCCTTTCCTCAGCAATCGCTACCGAACGTAACGCATATTACTTTGCCTTTGTCGTAGAAGTGAATGGCGGAAATCTTGAAAAAGTTCACTGCAGCGTAATGTGCATTACCGTCATCCGAGGGCTCTTGACTTTTTTTTCAGTTCGTCGCACAATGGGGCAAAACAGGAGGCGAATCCCGATGTGCCGTTTAGTTGGATTTTCATCCCGTATTCCTGTCATGATTGAAAATTATATTTTTCAGATGCGGCGCTTCAGCCAAGCAGGCAACGCCGTAGGTCAACCCAAAGTCAACATCGCGTACTCTCAGGATGGTCCAGGTTCTCACCCGGATGGTTGGGGGATAGTTTGTCTAGATCGCCGGGGGCAGCTTCTTTCTCCGGTGAAAAGTGACCGGCCGGCCTACGCCGATCCTGAGCTGAGTGAGTTTGCTTCAGTCGCTTCGTCTCTATGGATCGGGCATGTCCGGCGCGCCTCGCCCGGAATTCTCATCACGCCGGCGCACGCGCATCCGTTCGAGCATGAGGGGATTGCGCTCGCACACAACGGCAGCTTTTACGGCGTGATCTATGAACAGGCCAAAGAGAACGAGAGCAGCGATACCGAGTTATTCTTACACGAGCTAGTGCAATACTGGAAGCCGCGCACGCTCAGTTCTTTGGCTGACGCACTCCCGGCGATTCTGGAGGATAAAGATTTGGTGGGGACCTTCGATGCGGCCAATCTCTTGATCGCGGAAGGGAAAACACTCTATGGCTTGCGCTGGTTCAACGCCAAGGGAGATTATTACACACTCTACGTTCGTCAAAAGCCGGATCGGGTAGAACTTTCTTCACAGCCTTTCTTCCACGACGACCAGGGTTGGCGGCTTTTAGAAAATCGCGAGCTGATCGCGATCCAAGACGGCGACGTGGTTGAGCGCATCATACTCTAAAAATTTTACCGCGGAGATTGCAGAGGACGCAGAGTAGGGGCGAGGTTACCTCGCCCCTACACGAATGATTTTCTTGGCGTACTTGGCGTACTTGGCGTACTTGGCGTACTTGGCGCCTTGGCGGTTAGGCGTCGTTAATTCCTGACCAACGCTCGATCGCTTTGACTATTTCTAGATAGTCCGCTTCTGTTCCTAGCGTTGCTTTTGAAGCGTTAAGCAGTTCGCTGATCAGAGCGAAGACCGGCGACGAGATTCCCGAAGCCCGCGTGAGCGACGTAGCGATTTTCACGTCTTTGGCGAGCAGAGCCAGCTTGAACCTGGGCGGGAATTCTCGCTTCAGCAATGGACTTGGTAGTAGCCGCTCGGTTGCGTTGGATCGTCCGCTGCTTGCGTTGATCGCATCGAGTGCCAAAGAAAGATCAACACCTTGCTGAGCGAGCGTAACCAGCCCTTCAGACGAAGCCCAGACATTCACTGCCATCAACGTGTTGCTGATAGCCTTCACGGTATGACCTGCACCGACATCGCCAACGCGTACGATCTTGGCTGCAAAGCATTCGAGGGCCGGACGCACCTGCTCCAAAGCGTTTTCGTCGCCGCCGACCATGACGGTGAGCTGCCCGTTGATCGCCCCGGGCACGCCGCCGGAGACGGGTGCATCAAGGAATGCCACACCCAGTGTTTGAAGCTGAGACGCGATCTCGCGACTTGCTGTTGGGTCACCGCTGGTGCAATCGACCCAGAGCGCACCACGACGAAGCTTTGGCTTGAGCTTATCAACTATCTCTGCGACTTCGGCACTGGTAGGAAGGCAAGTGAAAATAATCTCGGCGTCGGCGGTCTCTTCGAGAGTTTTGGCCATTTGACTGCCGTGCTCTTTGGCATGTTGCTGCGCTCGTGAAGCAGTTCGGTTCCATACGACTGTCTGATGGCGCTTGGGAAGATGCCCGGCCATGGGATAACCAATTGCGCCGAGCCCGATAAAACTTACGCGCATGAGTTCACTCCTGAGTAAGGGCTGTGTGAGCCCATTGTAAGTACTTTCGTGTAGTGAATCAATTAGGTTTATGGCTCATTGAGCGGCTTTCTTACGCGCCTCCAACCAGTCGCGCACAGCAGGACCCGTGCCGCGCGGCCAGGGCCTCAACTCATCAGGATGAATATGTTTGACAGCTGCTAGCTCCTCGCCGACTCTCACTTCGCCCCGGGCGCGCACATGATAAGCGAGAATAAGTTGATTCATCTCGAAAAAAGAATAGATGCCGACCAAACGAACGATTTCTCCATCAAGCCCCACTTCTTCTTTTACTTCGCGCAAGATCGCCGCTTCCGGCGTCTCGTCTTTTTCAAGAAAACCCGAGACCAGCCCGAACCATTTCTCCGGCCAGCCTTTATTTCTCACCAAGAGCACCTTCTCATCGTGATCAACGATCGCCGCGACCACGGGCGTGGGATTGTTCCAGTAAACGTAGCCACAAGCTTCAGACACACATGCTAATCGCATTTGGCCACCCAGTTCTTTCTGCGCTAAGGGTTGAGCACACTGTGGGCAAAATTTCATCTCGGGCATTTAGTCTCACAGATTCTTCGCTTGTCTCAAATAACTGTGATTCACTCTTTGGGTACGTTGACTCCCAAGTACCAATACTTGCCTTTATGATAGATCAATGGGGTTTTCTCAGGATCGTACTTGGCCCAGACGGCCTCGCCGATGAAGACCGTATGGTCGCTGAACGAGAGTCTTTCGATGACTTTGCATTCGACGTTGAGAATACACTCCGAAATCATCGGCGCTTTAATCTTTTTACCAGAGTATTTCGGGAATTCGTCCATCTCCCATTTGTTCACATCACGCAACGAGTTCGAACCAGAAATATGCGAGAGCTTGGCTTGCTGATCCGAACAAAAATTCAGCCCAAATTCCCCGGATTTTTCGATAAATTTATGAGTTACACTCTCGAGCCCGACCGAGACTACAAAGCGCATCGGCGCGAAGGAGATCATCATCGACCACTCGCAAGCCATCACGTTTTCTCGCCCGTCGGCAGCGCTCGTCAACAAAGCGACTGTCGTCGCCGTCTGATGCCAGACGCCGCGACGAAACTCTTTCGCGCTAAAATCATTTCCTTCTAAAACCATAACTTGATTCTCCCTTGCTAACCGCTAAAACAGAGCTAGACGATCGTAAACACAAAGCGTGTTAGAGTCAAGGAAGAAACAGCTTTTGGCTATTGGTCAACAGCTAATAGCTAAACTTCAGAAATGCCAAGCGACGCCCACGCCGAAGAAGAGCAGAAAATCGCGACGAACGATGACGTTCATCTTTAGATCGATCTGTCCAAGATGATATAGTACATCTACTCGCTGGCTATAGAAATTGGTGACGATGCCCCCGAGAAAGATTGTTTGTGAGCTGAAGGTGAAAATGTCAATGGCTGTCTCGATCAGAATGGCATGAAGCAACCCACCCGCCGGCTGGACCGAGATAATATCTCGCACGCTCACGCCTCCCAAAGTTGTCGAGAACGTAATCTGCCGGATGGGGAAATCGGGTATAGCGAGATCATCGTCCATCAGATCCAAAGCGAGATGGGTATTTCGAATCCCGAATTCGCTGTGAATGAGCAGTTGCGCTGGACCGAGCTCTGAAGAAAAGAGAAAACGCTGTCGCAGTTCAAGATTGCCCCCAAAAAGTTTCGCCACCAACTCCCAGTCGACTCTGGAAATACCCGGAAGCATGGGCACCAAGGGTGTACCTAGATCGAAGACGATCTCAAAATTATGAATCAATCCAGCGACGCTGAGATGGCGTATGAGCAGTTTTTCTTGTTCAATCCGAAAGTCTGGCATCACGCGCCCTTGCCAGAATCGCTCGGGCTCTTTGCATTCGCCATAGCACTGGAAGCCTTGACGCGCACCAAAGTAGGTCGCAGCTTCAATGAGAGTCCCGGTCGACATCTGTCCGGACAACCCGACAATCAACGCAGGGTGTAGGTTCGGCGCTGAAGCCGACCCGGTATTGGCCATCAAGGCATCCGCACGAAGCAAGAACCCGGCAAAAACCAGCTCGGCTTCGATGATGTTTTTGCGAAAAACAGAAAATCCGTCGAGCGAAGGTCCAAGCAACCGAGCTAAGTCAATCGGGGAAGCAAGTTCATGGATGAACAAACGCAAAGGTAAACCAACGAGTCCGCCTGGGTCAGGGTTTGCCTGAGTGACCGTCCAAAACAAGTCGTCGGCTACTTCGAGCACATTGGGTGCGAAGATCGTGATATTGCGTAACGTAATGGGAGTGCTCGCCGCAAGCGTCAGCGCTTGGAACTCTAAGCCCTTCAAGCTAAAGACACTCAAGCTCGTCAGGTCCAACCCGCTAAAGCTGAACGTAAGCCTGACCGTAGATTCAATATCTGCGAAAAAGCCATCGACTTTGTTTTCTCCCAAGCTCTCAGGTTCTAGCCCTAGATCCACTGTGATCTCTCCCGAGAAGGGAGCTGCGATTCCTTTCTCGCTCACTCCTGAGATGATGAGAGCCAGCAATAGAATAATCACCCACGACAAAGCGCGCTGTGGGGTCATTGGATGGTCACCTCTCCCGCCTGAATGCCGGTGACGATAATATCCTTCCCGTTCCGATCCGTGCAGACATCGACCGACGTGATGTTAAGCAGACTGCTGGAACCACTCACGCCCACAGCTTGAACAATAATTTCGATGACATCAATCTGAACGTTGCTCACACCCATATTCATGATGGGGCGTATACTACCCCCCGGAAAACCCGCAGCGAACCTTACTTCACCCGTGACGTTATTGGTCGTGCTAGCGAAAACTTGAAATCCATTCAAGCCTTTAACCGCAGTCACGGAAATAATCGCTGGATTGAACGTGAATTTTCCCGTAGGACCGATTTGTAACGTCTTCGCGTCGGGTGGATTAACGATCGCGATTCTCACTTTGCCCGTACCCCCGACGGAGATAAAACTATGGCTGATCGCCAAGCTTGCCTGGAACGTTCCTTCACACCCACCGAGAAAGATCAGTAGCGCAACACAAAATCCCAGCGATGCTCCACGGCACAGTATCTTTTTCATCGTATAATCACCAGTTTTTGTACTTTACTTTGGAAAAATTTCCCGTCGAAGCCGCGCACACGTACGACGTAGAGATAGACTCCATTGGCAACGACCTGCCCTTGTTGGCTGAGCAAATTCCAATCTAACCGGTTGGATGGGGAAACATTGCCCATCACCAGCGAACCGTTTATCCCCCAAACGATCACATTCATCTCTTTGATGCCCGCTCCCTCTACCACGAACTCCACGTGTTGGCCCTGGTGAACCGGGCTCGGCGTTGCAAGGACGCGTGAGACACTGAAAGCTTCGGGTCGGCTCAACTGTACGGAGCCTTCCTCGACTTCAGCTTGGACAAGGCGCATCGCTTCATCCAGCACGCTGTCGAGGTCCAGCTTGAGCGGACTGACGGAACCCGAAGGCCCGATCGCTTCGACATCCAACTCCAAGACAGACCCTGCTTCGTCGGGCAAGCCGTTCAACGCGACGAGCAAGAACTTTATAAAACCTTTCTCATTGTCGATCTCTTGGGCAAGCAATGTAAAACCGTTCACGCCGCGCGCCTCGCGCACCTGAATAACTTTGGGATTGAATTGCAACCCACCGTGAGGCCCCGCTTGCAGTCCCGTGAACCGATCTCGGCGGAAAATTTTCAACGTGCCTACTTCTCCCGTTGTTAATTGCTTCTGCTCGATCGCCAAGTGCACGGTAGCACTCGATGCTTCGGCAGAGATCACTTTGAGATCGCCCTCGCTCTTGCCCTGATGGATGCGGCTATTGGAGAGGGGGCAGCTCACACGAATGCCGAGCGCGATCTCGGCGATGACGGTCGCATCGCGACTGTCGACTATCCCAAAGGGCACTGTGACATCGGCTGCCTCCAGTTGCAAAGGCGTGGGTGATGGCAGAATTCCTAATGCGATCTGTGACGCGATCATCGAGTCACTCAGAGTGACTTTGCCATCGTTGTCTACGTCGCCGCAGTTCACGTAGAACGCTGTCAACGTCGTGACGGTTGCCTCGGCGTGAGTGGGATTTTTGGGATCTTGAGTAGGAGTCGTCTGGAAATTCTCGCCTACAATTTGGCCTTGTTTAGTTATTTGAGAGACCCCGAGAGGCAGTTTATCACTGATCGAGATCCGGTAGCTGAGGCGTACGCTGCTCCCCGGTGGCAACGTTCCGATTTCTAGGTGCACGCTGGAATCTGTTGAATCACTGCCCTGGCTCGCGTGGCCTTGAGTCGATTTGATGCTGCCCGTGATGAATGCCGTATGAGCTACAATCTCATCTTTATAAGCCACTCCCGTAGCTGACTTGAGCCCGCGATTGACGACGTTCACAACGTACTCAAGCACGTCGCCGGGGCTCGGGCTGCCGTTGCCATCGCGATCTTCTGCGAGAAAAGCGCTCATAAAGGCTTCGACAGCGGGCAGATCGGAGATCGGTGTGACTGTTGCATCGCCTTGCGCCTGGGTATCCGCGTCGTCCGTGAGAATTTCTGGGGAATTAGCGCCTGTGACTCTGCCCTGCATTGAGATCTGATCCACTTTGGCGCGCAAGGGTTTGGCGATCACGGCCTGGAAGCTAACGGTTGCTATTCCTCCGTGCCCCAGAATCGTCCCGAGGTTGACTTCGATCGCCCGATCGCCGGCGTTGTTTCCCATCAGGACGACACCGTCGCTCGTCGCGACGTTGCTGACCATCAAGTCCAAATTTTCGTCCAAGTCGGCGCGATAAGTCACATCGCGAGCGTCTTCGTTCTGATCGTTGCGGATCGTCACCGTATAAAGCAACGTATCGCCCGCGCTGACACGCCCATCGTGGTCCATATCGTTGAGAAGCCGAGCGCACTGCGTCGCAACCAAGCGCAGCTCCGGACGCACCCACGTGACCGTCGGAGTGTCCGGACCGGGCAGATGAGGGTCTTCGGTCGGCTGGCTGGGGAAATTATCGCCCGTGAGATGCCCTTGGCTGGAGATTTGCGTGACGCCCGCCGGTATGGGAGCCATCAGGCGCACTTTGAACTCAAGCTTGGCCGTCGCGTGCGGTGCGAGGTCTCCCAGATTCACAGCCACCGTCCGGTCATCGTTTTGGCGACCCAGCACTATGGTCCCTTGGCTGGTTGTCACGCTGCTGTTGATGAGCATCGTGTGCACATCGGGCATATCGTCGTAGCGAACGCTGATAGCTGTTGCTGTCCCTTCGTTCGTGACGTTCATGGTGTAGAGCAGGGTGTCGCCGACGCTCACCCGGCCGTCCTTGTCCGCATCGTCCACGAGAGAGTCATGCTTGGTTGCACGTAGGTTCGGCGCAGCGATGAGCAGAGTCACCGTAGGGCTATTGGGAGTGGGAGTGCTCGGATCGCTCGTGAGCGTGGCCGGGGCGCTCAAGTCCGAGACGATACCCTGGCTGACAATCTGCTGAACGCCTTGTGGCACAAAGTTTCGGACGGCGACCCGATAGGTGAGCGTGGCTTGGCTTCCGGGACCTAATTGACCAAGGTTGACTCTCACGAACGTATCATTGGGGTTATTCCCGCTGGCCACCGTTCCTTTGCTGGTATCGACGCTGCTCACGATTAAGACCGTGTTTGGATCGGGATAATCTGTATAGATCACACCCAGCGCCTCGCCCTTGCCGACGTTATTGACAACAATTTTGTACTCGATCACATCTCCGGGGCCGGCGATGCCGTCTCCATTGTTATCGCTCACGAGATTGTCGATCTGGGTCGCTGTGAGCGCCGCTTGGCTGAACGCTGTTTGGGTCGAGTCAATGAGAGTGACTGTCTCATCGTCTTCATCGGGAGTGTCGGGGTCATCGCTCTTCAAACTCGCAAAATTGGTTCCATTTAGAGCACCTTGGGTAGCAATCCTTGTGACTCCAGATGCCAGCGGATTGTTGATCTTGATCTGAAAACTGAGGCGCACGGAGGAATGAGCGCCAATCTTTCCGACCTCGATCCGAACGCTTGTATTGCCGTCTCCTTGACCTGAGGTAATATCTCCGTCGTCTGTCTGTATGCTCTCTGTGACGAGCGTTGTGTTGGGGTCGGGAGTATCTGAGTAAACGACTCCGGTCGCAACTGTTGAGCCTACGTTGGTGATCGTCACGGTGTACAGAAGCGTATCTCCGGCGCTGACTGAACTATCTCCATCGGCATCTTGCAAGAGCGAATCGCGCTGAAAGATTTTTAGTACCGGGGCTGCCCTAAGGGCAAGGATCGTAGTATCCCCTATGCTGGTCGTATCCGGGTCATCGGTGAGCAAATTGGCAAAATTTTGTCCGGTGACGACGGCTTGGGTCATCATTTGGTCGGCTTGATCTGAACTGATCACTACCGCAAAACTAATCTCTGTTGCTGTGCGCCCTAACAGTGTGTCTACGTTGACCTGTACCGATTTATGCGTCGGCCCGTTGCCGCTTCGGATGAGGCCTTGACTCGTGCCGACGCTGCCCGGGAGAAGTTCGGTGTGAGCATCGGGTGTGTCGGCAATGGAGACGTCTTTCGCAACCACTTGACCCAGGTTCACAATAGACCCGTGATAGAGCATCGTGTCACCCTTGCTCGGTTTTCCGTCGCCATCGGCGTCTATCATCAGATATGCGCTCAGATACGCACGCACAATGGGAACGGAAGTCACTGAGATGACCGTAGGATCGTCGACGCCCGGCGTGAGCGGGTCGTCCGTCACAGTGCTCGCAAAGTTGGCTCCCGTGACGATTCCCTGACTACTCAGTTGTTTCAGTCCTGCGGGCAAGGGGGCGATTTCTGTCTTATAACTGATCGTCACGCTCTTGCCGCTGGGAATTGAGCCTACGTCAACTTGGAGCCAGTCGTCCGTCTTCGTGATAGTGCCCTGATTTGTCGTCACAGAATTTTGCACGAGTTTTGTGCCGATGCTCAAGAAATCAACGTAGCGAACGGAGTCGGCGCTCGCGTTCCCTTGGTTCATCAGAGTGACTGTGCACTGGAGCGTATCGCCCGTGCTCACGATCAAATTGTGATCTGCATCGTCCGTTAAGCTCACGGCTTTATAGGCCAGGATGACCGGCTTGGGCGTGAGATAGAACAGGGTCGCATCGTTCGGCACGGGAGTATTGGGATCGTCGGTGAGAATTGTCTGGAGCTCGTTGCTCGAGATAAATCCTTGTTCGCTGATGCGATCGGTCTCTTCTGAGAGAGGACGAGCGATCAACAGTCTAAATTTGATCGTGACCGGCTCGCTCGGGCCGACAACTCCAACGTTCACAGAAACTCCATTTTCGTTGGTGTTTACTGTTCCCTTGCTGGTCTTGATGCTGCCGGCGACGAGCCGCGTGTTGAGGCTAGGAATCTGCCTGAAGACGGCCGATGTCGCGCTCGCTCCGCCCTTATTACTAATGGTCACGGTGTATTCGAGCGTGTCGCCCGCGCTCGGCCCCGACGGCGAGACATCGTCCGCGATGCTCACGGTCTCGGTCGCGCGTAAGAGCGGTGCCGTCGTCGCGTACACCAACGGAGCGAAGACGTTCACGTTGTTCTGGGTATTTTTCTCCGGCGTGCGCATCAGTCCCTGAACCGTGTTGGTGAGCGCTGTGCCAACCGTTAAATCAGAATCTGCTGTCACACGAATACGAAGAGTGGTGCTTTGCTTTGCGGGAACCGAGCCCGCATTGAACGTCAGTGTCTTCCCGTCGCTGCTCACTTTGTCGGGGCTCGGTGTGGCACTGAGAAGCGTCGCTCCCGGCGGCAATGTATCTGTGATCACAACGTCCTCAGCGACCGAAGGACCGACATTTCCGTAAGTAACAGAAAATTCATAGCTTCCGCCGGGAATGATATTCGTAGGGCCGGTTTGGTCCACCAACAGATCAGCTTCACTGTTCAAGCACGCATCTTCTGTCGCAATCGTCTGGCCGTCGCCGATGCGCCCTATAACTTTAGTGCAAGCTTCGTCTTCTTTATCATATTTCACCTGGAAACCGACGGTGCCGGCCTCTTCTTTCTTGACCGGAATGGGATCGAGCAAGACCCACTTGAGTGCATTGACTGAGCTCGCTTGGCTGGGCTCCGTCACCAAGAAAGTTTTTCCTCCGTCGGTCGACCAGAATTTCGTGCAGTTGCCACAATACATGCTGTTCGCGACATAGCTCATCCCGTCGGGAAAAGCCTGCTCGACGAGGGTGACGGGAGTGCCATCGCTGGGGTCACCGAGAGCGACGTTGCTCGTGTTCCCGTAGAAAATCGTCTCGCTGACCGTTGTGCCCGCTTTCACGCTGACGGGGTTGATGATCTTGCTCAGCACCAGAGAGCCTTGCTTTTTGTCGCTCGTCAGCGTCTGCTTGCCCGCGCCATAGTCACCGTTATATTTTTCGTCCGTGCTGACCGACGCTTGTTGATAGGGCTGAATCGACGTGCTGCAATCGCGCAGTGCGATGAACGTATACTTCGCATAATCTTCGGGCTTGTTGTCATAGTTCGGTGGCGGGTTGGACGAGCCGATGCCCTTGATATAAAGCTCGTTCACAAAGGGCACCGAGCTGATGCCTTTCAACAGAATTTCTGTCTGAATAAGTCGGAAACAGGTGGGATCGAAATCCGAATTGCCAACGGGCTGGAGCCACGCCGCTTCTTCTCCATTCACGCCCGCACCGATGATTCCTAGATCGAATGCTTGCACTGTCAGAGTGAGCACTTGGCCTGGTCCAACGCGTCCGTTCGCGGGCGAGAGCGTGATCGAGCCTCTCGTGAGTCGGTTGGTGCTCGCTGAGCCGGAGCTATGCGTGGTGAGCGTCGCGCTCGCGGAATCTGAACAATCTCCATCGGCTTTAATCCAAACTTTGTAAGGGTAGTCTACTCCAAAAGTTGCGGGATAGAAGACGTGCCAAAAAACGACTCTACTCTGCTGAGATGCGAGCTGGCCCAAGCTGCGAGTCGCTTCTGTATTGCCTCCCAAGAGTGAAAGTTTTTTATTGCCCACATCTTTGAATGTACCGGGCGTTGTCCCGTCACCGATATATACGATGACATTCGAAGCCACATCGTTGCCCACGTTCGTTATCACAGCTGAGAGAGTGACGACGCTCGGCCCTTTGGCTCCTGGAGTTTTGGAATCAACCAGAGCGTAAGGACCGGACGTGATTTCTACAGTGAGACGAGCAGGCGGGCAATCGGCATAAACACTGGGAACCACCCAGAAGAAGACCCAGACAAATCCGATGACAAAAGCAGCGAAGACTGCTTTAGAGAGAGACTTGATCATACCACCTCGGTTTGTCGACAGAACGAAAACCTTCATAACAACCCGTTCGCGAACGCTTTTCGCTTAAATTCTAGGTAGTTTAGATCACAGAGGCAGCGTTTCAGTTCCGCTGGAACGAGGACATCGGGCACCCGATGAGTGGAAATAAGGCAGAGGGATTAATCGAATTAACCCCAGAGCCCACAGAGAAAACCAATCAAACCGCCAAGTAGGGGCGAGGTGACCTCGCCCCTACTACAGTGAAGAAATCTCTGTGGGCTCTATGGCAAAAATGATTAAAGCTTAGCTCTTGAACCCCAGAGGCAAGCGCTCGGCCGCGCCGCAGACCTCTTTGCCTTGGTTCTGAGGGATAATCAGATTGCTACGACCATGCAACGAAAAATTAGTATGTTCAGACCAGATCGCACAGGCCACGCCGCGGAACTCGTTGCGTTCGAGCGTCGCTTGAGCATCCGACACAATCGCGACTCCGCGCACATGATTGACCAAACGAGTATGACGGACGACCGCGTGCGATTGGTCGCGGAGCTCGATGCCGATCAAGCCCCCGATGAGCGTGAGATTTTCTAAATGAACTTTGCTCTCACCGCGGACTTGGATGAGCGCGCCGCGCGTGGCAGCCGACTTAATGAACACTTTGTCCGAACCTTGGCCACGAATCGTGATGCTCTTCTCGATGACGAGATTTTCCTGATAGTTTCCGGCTTTAAGAAGAATCAATGCACCGTTGGGTGCCGCGGCAATGGCTTCATTGAGAGTCCGATATTCGCAATCCTGGGTGCACACTGTCAGCGTCAAGGCTTCTCGATGCACGCTGAAACCCGCGACAACGGTGAAGAGCATCAAGAGCGCAATGGCACGTGCTTCGGTCAACATGGGTCCTCCTTAGCGTATTCGTTGCTCTGCGCTAGCCGGAGAGGCCCACTGAAGCTCTCCCGCTGTCCTTTCCCGAACTTGATTCTAAAAATGTGCTCTTAGAGAACGAAGGACTTCTGTCTCTTCTCCAAAGAACAATGGCTCCTGTGCCTAAAAATAACCGATGTCCTTGCAGGTCTAAACGCCTCTGGGGTATAGTGATTCGCACAAAACGCGACCTCAAGGACGTTGGCAATCGGGCGGCCCGGACGGTGCGCCTACCCTGACGGAAGTGTCTTATGGAGTTGAAACGCAAGAAGATCGGCATCTTGATGGGCGGGCTTTCCGCTGAGCGCGAAGTGTCTTTAAGATCAGGGCATAACGTCTACGAAGCGCTGCTGCGCAAGGGCTATAAAGCGACCAAAATTCAGCTTGACTCGACCGATCAGATTGTTCCCAATCTGGGCAAGATCGATATTGTTTTCAGTTGTCTGCACGGCGGCATCGGCGAGGATGGAACGCTCCACGCGCTCTTTGATATTTTGAAATTTCCGTACGTGGGGTCGAGTGTGCTCGCGTGTGCCCTCGCGATGAACAAGCTCCAAGCGAAAAGAATCTTTAACAGCCAGGGGCTGCGCACAGCGCCGTGGGTCGAATACCAGGGCCAAAGCTGGGACGAATGGAAAGTGCACGTTTTGGATGAGATCAAGATTCCCTGCGTCGTGAAGCCCATCGCTGAAGGCTCCAGTCTCGGAGTGCGCATCGTCCGAGACGAAAATAAATTGATCGAAGCTTGCCAAGCGACTCAGAGCGAGTACGGAGATTTTTTCGTCGAGAAATTTATTCCGGGAAAAGAGATCACGGCAGGCGTCTTGCGCATCGACGGTGAAGACAAAGCGCTCCCATTGATTGAACTCAGGCCCCAACGCGAGTTTTATGACTATATTGCGAAATACACGCCGGGCATGACCGAGTTCATTGTCCCCGCAAATCTCGATGTGAAGAAGACAATGCAAATCCAAGAGATGTGCTTGCGCGCGCACCAAGCCCTTGGCTGCTTCGGGTTTTCGAGAGTTGACTTGAGACTTGCTGAAGATAGCGAGCCGTACTTGCTCGAAGTGAACACGCTGCCCGGCATGACCGACACGAGCGATCTGCCGATGGCGGCCAAAGCGGCCGGGATTGAATTTGATGAGCTGGTGGAGAAAATGCTGTACACAGAGCGGTGGAACGCACGAAGAGTCACACGGTAGCAACGACGAAGTAATACTGGACTATCTTCTGAGCGCAGCGAAGGTTCTCCAAAGATTCTTCGCTTCGCTCAGAATAACAGAAGTGAAATGGAGCAGTGAGACTGTAAAATAGGTAGTTAACGCGATGTGCAGGTTTCTAATGAGCGAGCAAATGATCGAACTGGAGCGGTTCACCTCCGCGCTGGAGACTCAACCAGACAGCTACCGTATGGCTGAGCACCTTGCGGAAGATCCGCGAGCCCAGATGCCACAGGTCTC
>JACOSB010000072.1 GCA_016179105.1 Candidatus Acetothermia bacterium | reverse complement strand
ACTTAGTGAGGGAGATCTCCGCGTGGGAAACGGAACGAAACCGACAAGGAGCTGGAGTACACTGGGACTTCACACCCGCTGATGCTCGGTGTAAGTTCGCTCGCTTCTACCCCTCAACTTCAAATGGATGAAGTACTAGTTTCTTAATAATCTCTCTACGTTCGCCCGTGATCTGTTCTCGTAGCGCCTCTCGCTTTCTCTCATCCCAACTCATAACCCTCCATCTCCTTCAAAGTAAGCTACAGACTTTCCCAGACTGGTGAGCTGGGTTACTGAGCTTTTAGAATCCAAAGAACGCCCGATCCAATGCGATGCTACCAGCACCAAAGAAGAAGAGCGCAATCGTGGCAGCAAGGATGATGAAGTCGTACTCCCAACCCAGTTTGTCATTCGCCGTGAAGGGCACTTTCATCATTCCGACTTTGAGTCCAAGCGCACCGATCATGATGATGCCCAATCCCGCCGCCGCAAGTTGCGTGAGAAATCCAATAATTACCGCCAATCCTCCCAACGGCTCGACGATCGAGAGAAACTTCATCATCGCGAGCATACCGGCCGGCATCTGTGCTGACGGTTGCATCTGCCACATGGCCCACTTTTGTGTGCCATGAACTAAGAAGATGACCCCGACAGCAATCCGCAGGGCTATGAGCCCCACATCACCAAGTTGATGCAAGTTGGCAAAGAATTCCATAGTCCCTCCCTTTCATTGAGTTTCCTTACGTAGTGGACGAATTGCCTCTATGCGACGGTCAACGTGTGACGTGACTTGTTCTACATTATTATTGAGCGCTCCCTTCCAGCCCTTAGTGTCAAAAAAGCCTTCAGCGTTTGACCCATGCTTCGCTCTGGTGGAGTCCTCTTCGGTCTCAAAGATCTCGTCGAGCTTGTGCCCTAGTTTTTCTCTCTTGGTCTTCAGATATGCGTAATTGTATGGGTTCGGCTTGATGGTCAGTGGGATCTGCTCGACGATCGTCAAGCCATGGCCTTCGAGCCCCCAGACTTTCTTGGGATTGTTGGTCAACAGCCGCACGGTCGTCAGCCCGAGGTCTTTGAGAATTTGCGCGCCGATTCCATAGTCTCGCAAATCTTCTTTGAACCCCAAGCGTTGATTGGCTTCGACGGTGTCCAGCCCGTGGTCTTGCAAGCGATACGCTTTGATCTTATTGCCCAACCCAATGCCGCGACCTTCTTGGCGAATGTAGAGCAAGACACCGCGGCCCTCTTCTTCAATGCGCCGGAGCGCTTCCATCAATTGGGGACCACAATCGCAGCGCAATGACCCGAATACGTCTCCGGTCAGACACTCGGAGTGCAGGCGCACCAAGACATTGGCGTGTCCGGCCACCTCACCCTTGACGAGCGCGACGTGCTCTTGACCGTCGACCAGGCTGCGATAAGCGTGGATGTCGAAGATACCGCCTTTGGTCGGCAGCTTGGCAACAGCCATCTTTTCCAAAACGCGCAGACTTGGTTGATTTGCCATAATCGATTGGTTCATGCTATGTGCCTCCTTGAAGCTCGCGATTAGTTCTATCTGAAAGCTTTCGATGTCGAACTATATGCCGAAAAAAAATACGCCACCGGGTTGCCCCATATCATTTCCCCTCCTTGAGCTCAAGTTTTCGACAAAGACGGCTCAACTCTTCTTGCTCAGATTTGCTAAGAATCTTCATTTCCTCCACGATCGCTGCGATGTGGCGGGGGCAGGCCTCGTGGATGAGCCGACGGCCTTCCTCAGTAAGATGGACCGTGACAAACCGCCGATCTTCTGCGGAGCGCTCGCGCCGGACCAGCTTCTGCTTTTCTAGGTTGTCAATCACTGTGGTGATATTGGCGGGGCTCTTGAGAATTTTCTCAGCGACAGTATTCTGACAGAGTGAGCCAAACTGATTCAGCGCCTCGAGCACCTCAAATTGGCTCCAAGTCAATCCATGCGTAGCCAAGTGAGGAGAAATGCGCCGGGTGACGAATTCCACGGCGCGCATCAACCGAACGTAGGCATTCAGTGCCCTAGCTTGTTCCGTGCTGACTTTATGAGGAGTGCTCATACTCTATCAATTAATCATCTAATCTTTCGATGTCGAATTATAACTCATTCCTTTCCATTTGTCAAGAGCCTACGCACAGCAAGAAAGAATGATGCCTTGGATGCTCTTTTTATGACATACGACTATTCCCTTAAGCCGCATTTGCTTACGGCTTATACCAGACTGCCGAGAAGCGGTCGCCGTACGCGTGTATCTGATAGAGCTGCAAGCCCTGCGCGGCCAGCTCGTTGTACTTCTGCTGATATTGGTCCGCGGTCATGCCGTAGTAGTGGGCCCATCCTCCGGGCAGTTTTTCCCAGATCGCGGCGTACCGCCAGTCCTCTCCATCCCGATAAGCGACGAAGTGTATGACGCGCAGCCCCTGGTTCCAGAATTGCGAGAACCGCGTATTATACTGGTCTGAAGTCATTCCCCAATACGATGCGTAATCCGTGAAGGGCTTTTTGACCCAGGTCGCGGCGAACTTTAGGCCGTTGTCCTGGTAAACGAAGAGGTCCGTCTGGAGATAGCCTTGACTTCGCAGTTGATGCCAACGGTCTTCGTATTGGTTAGACGTCATACCCCAGTAGCTCTCGAAGGCTCCATCAATCGGCGTCCAAATCGCCGTGAAACGCAAGCTTCCCCCTATGTTCAAAATATTGACGTGGCCCGGGCGGAAACCTTGAGCACGAAAATCGACAAACGCCTGCTCATATTGCTGGGCTGTGATCAGATCGCGAACAGGGCGATTGGCGCCCGCTTGGAACGAACCCGACATATAGATTTGGCTGCCTTGCTGGTTAGAGCTGAGGGTGACGGGCCATAAGCCTCGATGGACCCAGTAGTCGAAGCAAGTTTGTAATCGTTCGGATGGCAGGTTATGAAAGTCCGGGAAGCACGGAACCTGGATCAGCATCAATCGGCTCTGGTGCTGCAACGTTGCTCTGATCCGTTGGATCTGCTGGGGCGAAAGATTATAGGGAGGCTGACAGCCACCGAAATAGCTCATCACGTTCTGGCGGTCGGGGGTGAAAGTGATTCCGTTGATGACATAGCTGCCCGGACCCGCACAGGGGTTTGAGTTTACTTGGTTGACATAGTATGTCGTGCCAGCCTCGGGAGGAGTATCCGAGAGAAGATCCCCATCGAGCGCGTTCGCGCTATTGCCAGCCGCTGCGAGCTTGGCAGCAGCCAAGGCTGGGGTATTAGTTAGGTTGTCACTCCAGCCGGGGAACGTGTGATAGAGGCCGAGATAGTGCCCTATCTCGTGAACAAAAGTGGCGATATTCCCGCTCACGTAATCGGACCTATTATAGAATCCTACGAAGTTGATGTTGGACGGGGGGAGCGGCGCATCCGGCGGGACGGGGACGCCGGTGTCGGGCGGATAGGCGAACGCATTGGAGGAGGGTATGTTTGAGTTAGGCGTGCCGTTCGGATTGCTGCCGATACCCCAACGGAAGAAAATCACGATCTTGCCGGGGTAATGAGAAGCGGTCTCATTGGCTTTGGTCCACCAGTTTGATCCACCATTGACTAGACTGTTCAATTGAGTATCTTTCATCGGCTCCCAGTCTGTAGCTTCATCGAATTGGAATTGAATCCCTGCTTGGGCATAAGCCAAGTTCGCTTGGTTGATTAAGGTTTTCACTTGCTGGATCGTAACAGAATAAGCTCGCCCGCCATCGCTGTCCGAGAGCGGGATGGCCTGAATCCGTAGAGTATAGAGTGGCTGCGGTGGACCGGCAGCAAAGAGCGATCGGGTAGCAATCTCGGTCGCTATACTCATGCCAGTGAGGAAGACGAGAATGACCACGATCTTCGACCATCGGAGGAGCTGTTGTTGTAATTTCATCAAGGACACCCTTTCTCTTCATAAGCCATTGCTAGTACTTCATCCATTTGAAGTTGAGGGGTAGAAGCGAGCGAACTTACACCGAGCATCAGCGGGTGTGAAGTCCCAGTGTACTCCAGCTCCTTGTCGGTTTCGTTCCGTTTCCCACTAACGAGTGGGGACGATGCGTGTT
>JACOSB010000071.1 GCA_016179105.1 Candidatus Acetothermia bacterium | reverse complement strand
GACCTTGCAACAAGAAGGGAGTGCCTGGGAGCGGGAGCGTAACGAAAAGCGGGCGACCGTGGAGTGGCGATTTACCGCGGAGAAGGCGCGCCACAAACTCCAGCGCTTGTATCCTCATTGATCTCTGTGGCGGTGTACTACATCCACCGCGCCCTAGGATATTCACTGACGGCGGACACGACCGAACAGTGTTTGTTCCTATGCTATGGAACCGGCGCAAACGGCAAAACCGTTTTCCTAAGTGCGTTGCGACATGCTCTGGGGGATTACGGAATAAATACGCCGTTTGAGACCTTCGAAGATGTCAGAAATCGGACGGCAACGAATGATGTAGCCGCTCTCTATCGCAAACGATTTGTGACTAGTTCGGAAACGAAAGAACGAGCCCGTCTGAATGAAGCTCGAATCAAGGCCATGACGGGCTGCGATCCAGTAACAGCACGATTTCTCTATCGAGAGTATTTCACCTATACACCGTCTTATAAAATCTGGCTTGCCGTAAACCACAAACCCGGAGTAGCCGATGAGAGCTACGGCTTTTGGCGCAGGATTAGGTTGATCCCTTTCAAGACTCAATTTCCCCCAGACAGGGCGGACAAACAGCTCTCGCAGACTTTGAGCCAAGAAGCATCCGGTATTCTCAGTTGGGCTGTACAAGGCTGTTTGAACTGGCAAAGCAAGGGGCTAGAACCGCCACAAGTTGTCAAGGATGTCACAGAAGAATACCGAAGTGAAACGGACCTAATCGGACAGTTCCTTGTCGAGTGTTGTGTTGTAGGGGGTAACGCATGGTGCCGCGCCAGTCAACTCTTTAACGAGTTTAAATCTTGGTGTGTCAGAAACGGGATTGACGACGAAAGTCGGGGTAGTGCTACAACCTTTGGGCGGCGAATTGTCGAGCATGGATTTTTCAAAAAACATACAAAAACCGGAAAAGTCTATGAAGGACTTAGACTTTTGGCCGAGAACTCGTTGGAATCCAATGTCTGATTTTTCTGAGTTTTGGCGCAAAAGGGGTGCTGTGACGGGTTGTGACGGGTTATTTCAACTCGGTGACGGGTTTTTCCCGCTTCCATTGCGGAAGGTGACGGGTGTGACGGGTTTTCTTATAAACTCTCGCGATAGAGCAACACAAGGGAAAAGTTATGGGAAAACCCGTCATACCCGTCACTTTGCCCTTTGGGTCTGCGTAAAACCCGTCACCCAACCCGTCATAACCCGTCACAACCCGTCACCGGGGCCTCTAGAAGGCAAAAGAGTTGATTTCAATGACGAAAGAGAACCTTTTGCGTGCAGCCTTTAACCATATCAGCACAGACCTATGGGAAGCCGGCGATGGCGGTCGCTACTCGTGGGTCTGGACGGAGTTAGAAGCCATCGAGCGAAAATTCGATGGATTAAGCAAGGACGAGTTAATCCGGCGACTGCGCTTGCTGTACAAACGCGTCGCTGCGGCCAAAGGACGGCGCGGGCATGTAACCCACAGAGTCAAGCTGAATGGCTTCTCCGTGGCCGAAGACACGGGGCAAAACACACATTCAAGCGCATCCGCGAAGAAGAACGCGAGCGCGAAAGGAGCAACAATGCCAGTTTTTGTAGACGTACCTAACGAAACCTTAGTGGGGCGCGGCGAACACCGTGCGAAGATCGTAGCCGTTGGCAAGCCGGAACAGAGCAAGTTTGACGAGTCCAAACAGTCCATCAAATTGACCTTCGAGATAATGACGGGCAAGTTTGAGGGAGAGAAACTGACTAAACATTTTACGCTCAGTTTATCTTCCAAAGCTTCTCTCGGTCAGCTTTATCGCCGTCTCAAAGGGGAACCCAAACCCGGTGAGCGGGTCAATATCGAAGACTTGATCGGGCAAGATGTAGCAATCATGGTGACGCACAAGGACGGCGACGACGGTGATTATGCGGTCATTCAAGACGTGTTCGCGCCCGATGGGGCGGCAGTAGCGGTCGAATCTTAAGGGGGTGTAAGCCGAGAGCGGGCGCTTCCCGCTCGCTCTCGGCACGATTATGTCTACTGAAGCATTAAAGCGCGAAGCAAGCTCAGTGTCAAGTTGCGTACGAGTAGAAACCGGCGAAGACCGCGATGGGAGCGGGTGGGCGGCGCTGTCCCTTAAGGGAGGCGGGCGATTGTGGCTCACTCTTGCGCCTACAGGCGAGTTTGATCTGTGGATTGCTTGGCGATCGGAAGACAAACTGCGTTCACTCTACACAGGGCGAATACACCATGAGGGGAGTCACAATGCGCCCAACGGAACGTGAGGTGAAGGCGTGGCGTCGTTGGCTTCTCGGCCGTCACGAGAAGTGTCCCGTCTGCGGGCGGCCCATGCCTTCGGGCAAGCGGAGCCTAGATAATTCTGGACAGAAGCCGCACAAAAGAACAGGACGGGCGCTCTGGCGGGCGGCGAATGCGATCGTGAATCGAGAGATATTCCCAGAATTGAGGAGGCAAGAGGCTTATGATTATCGATTCTGAATTTAAGTCATTGATACCGCCTCTTTCAGAAGAAGAGTATATAGGCTTAGAAGAAAGTCTATTGCGTGAAGGATGCAGGGATAAATTAATCGTTTGGGAAGAAGAAAAGATTCTACTCGATGGCCACAATCGTTATAATCTATGCAAAAAATGGCATAAGGCCTATTCAATCAAAACCTTGCGTTTCCCGGACAGAGATTCAGCTAAGCTTTGGGTGATTCAAAATCAATTAGCGCGGCGGAATATCTCGCCATTTGTGCGGGCCGAGCTGGCGCTGAAATTGAAACCATTATTATCTGCCCAAGGGGAAGTGAATATGTCCAAAGGCGCTACTAAACCCCCGGGTTTACAGAATTCTGTAAACCCGGTTAATTCTCAAAAAGAACTTGCCCAAGCCGCCCATGTCTCGCACGACACGATTCACAAAGTCGAGAAGATTCTGTTGAAGGGGACGGAAGAAATCATAGCGAAGGCGCGGGGGGGCGAGCTCAGCATTCATCAGGCTTATCAAAAAACTGTACAGAAGAGCGAAAGAATGACTCGTCAAAATAATCTGATTGTCGCCCCCCCCAAAGGCCGTTATAGATGTATTGTGATCGATCCCCCGTGGCCTGTGCAAAAAATCTTGAGGGAAGAACGTCCTCAGCAAGATGTTATGGATTATCCAACTTTGACTTTGCCCGAAATTCAGGCACTCCCTATCGCTGATTTGGCCGATCCTGATGGAACTCACATTTATTTATGGACGACTCATAAATATCTCCCGGAGGCTTTCAGTATGTTTGCAACATGGGGTGTAAAATATGAGTGCCTGATGGTTTGGGTAAAACCGACTGGTATGACTCCCTTTAGTTGGATGTACAACGCTGAATTTATTTTGTTCGGTCGCATAGGCAACTTAGAAATACAAAGAAAAGGATTGAAACTTGCGTTTGAAGCGCCAGTCCTGCGGCATTCTCAAAAGCCAGACTTCTTTTATGAGTTAGTGAAACAAGCCAGTCCTGAACCGCGCTTAGATTTATTTGCGCGCCAGGCTCGCGAGGGTTTTTCTAGTTGGGGGAATGAAGCAACAAACGGATTCTCGGCCCTGGCCGCCGAAGAAATGGCCTAAAAATAAACAAGAGGTGAATGAGATTATGAGCACCACAACTTTTGATCACCCGCGAACTTACGTCAGACGAACAACGCGGGGGCATTCGACAGTGCGACAGAATAGCGGACTGCAACGATGGGCTGTTTATTCAACCAGTCAAACGGACTTTGGGGTAACTTTCTACCCGTGGCTAGTAATAGACTCTGTGCCTGTCGATCGCGTTTTGACGCGTGGACTCTTGCGGCAAGCTGGCTTCAAATTTGAAGAATGGGCCGCGCCGTGGTATATCGCGAGATTGACAGAAAAGACGCCGCGAGCGCTTCTACAACGAATCGAGCTGCAAGACGTTACCAGACTCTCGTGGCAAATTCTTTTGGATCACGCCGGACTGAGCGCGCGCAAAGCGCTAATTTACTCATAATTTGGAGGGGATTTTTATGATATGGCTTATCGCGATCACAGTGCCTCTTATCGGAGTCGCCCTCGGCGGGTGGCTGGGTAGCCGCCACCGCTGGCCGCAAGAAAACAGATCGCCCGGTCAAGGCGGTGTCCTAAAAACAAACGCCAAGCCGAGCGACCCAAAGAAAGTCATTTCGGAGTTTACTGAATCAGGCGTAAAATGACAAGAGTCCGGGCCGGGGCTCTTCTCAACTGGCCCCGGCCCGGAGAAAGGAGTTCCCCATGCATCGTTGGATTCTTTTAACAGTAGCGATCTTACTACCTTTGGCGCTCACGGCGGAGAGCTGCACTCTCTATTTGCCGCCGGTTTACACAAACCCCGGCGGAGAATGGATAGGCATAGCATATCTGCCTTCGAAAGAACCGATGAAACTGGCTTTAGATGTGTTCAGTAACGGGACGCTTAACGGCTCTGCCGAATTTTTGAATACGGGGTTCAGCCACACGATTCTTGACGGCCATTGGCTCGAAAATCGAATTGGGTTTCAGCTCCACCCTTGGATCAACTCTTACGAAATAACCGGAACACTAAACCCGGAGTTCACTGCTTTTGAGACGTGTGTTGTCTATCGGTGGAACACTAGCACGGAATCTTGGGAGCAAATCGGCGGGTGCCGGTTCAATAGGCCCCTTGCGCCATGACCAACGATATATAGATTAAATAGGAGGTGCCAAAGGCTGGCACTGCGAGTGCCAACTCTCGGCACCATCTGGCACCTGGGGTGCCAACGGGTTCCGGGTAGTCTAGCACCAGGCACCGGGACTGGCACCGCCCAGCACCCATAGTGCCAAAGGAAATTATGGAGCGTAAGACACTTAAAGTTTCTTGGGCAGTTTACAAGGATCTTCAAGATTTCGCCGAAGCGCAAGGCCTGACCCTGCAAGCGGCGGTGGAGCTTCGGTTGAATGGGTCCTCTTTGGGAATCCCCCCAGCGTGCGTCGAACTCTTGCAAGAACGTTTTTCGGAGAGCTTGGCGTCGCCTGAGAAGTTTCGGGAAGTGCTTGACTACGTAGCCCAGGCCGTCCGCTTTTACGCCGGTGCCCGTAAAATGCTCACTTGCCGCGTTTGTGGGAAGTTTATCGTTTGGGATCCCGACGATGAGCTAGGCCAGTGGCTCAAGAACCAAGCCGCTCAGGCAGGATGGCATCATGGAGAGTGTGAATCTTGATTTCTTTGAGCGCCCGCATCACCGTCTCGAAAATCGCGGGCTCAAGATCGCTTGCGCGCAAATCCGCTCGGTTCCTAGAACGTGCTCGGATTTGGCTGAGCGCGACGTGCGCGCCGACGATCGCGTTGAGCGTGCGCAAATACTCACTCGAAGGGCGAAAGCCCGCCGCTTCGAGATATGGGACGATCGTGGAACTCAAGAAAATTGGCTCTGTATCCGGGCGCACGATCTTATGATACAATGAACCGATGGACTTGCAAAGGAGTTTGTTGTGGTCCTGGAAATGAGAGATTGGCTTGCAGTGATTAGTGTTGTGCTTAATGTCTTTGTGCTTATTATAGGATTTACTCTCTTTTGGTTTAAGCTTGGATCAAAATTTGAGGCCCTTCGATCGGACATCGTAAATGGTGTGAAAAGCGTCGAGGTTTTCATGAGTTCTTATGGGGTCCTGCTTGGACTTTTGGCGAAGAAGAGGTCATTTTCTACATCAGAAATGCAGGCTATTAATGAGCCTTTTCGCGAATCCTCGAGAGATAAGATACGCGAATTGGTGAATCGCATAAAACCGGGCAATCCAATAACTGCTGAAGAAGTGAGCCAACTGAAGTCATATTTGGATCGGGTGGAGCGGGGCGAGCTGCTGGATGAACCTGAAGCAAAGGAATTTTATCGCATATCTCAGAAAGTTGAGAAGGAACCACAATACCGAACCGATGTAGGGGCTGCGCTGCTAGCAGGACTAGCGGCGTTCATCTTGGGGTTGGCTATAGGAGCAGCTTTATCAAAAGATTAAACAAAGGAGTGATTTTCTATGGCAATCAAACGGCTTCCAGACTTAAGTGCGGCCTTAAAACGAATTTCCGCACAAGGAGATAAAATCGATCGCGTTGAGAAGATGTTACCTGAGATTAAGGGTCGCTTCTCGTTCTGGCGCGGCCTAGCGATCGCGGGATGGGGACTGGCCGGGTATTTTCTCTATCGCTTATGGGAAGAGAAAAAGAGCCAACAGAATCAGCAGCGGCAAGGCCTCTAGGCATTTTTGGTTTTGGAGGTCTTGCATAATTTTAATGTTTGATGTATGATATATGTGCTATGGCACCGTTAAACGATGCGCAGCGAAAAGAGTTCGAGAAGCTGATTGACCAACTTGAACGTATTCGGACCGAATTAAATTGGCCGCAAGAGAAAATTGCATCCTTGTGCGGTGTTCAGCAATCCACTTACGCCCGTTGGGTGCTGAAAATCAAAGGGAAGACGGGTGGGTCGGAACCAACAGAGCTTATTTTTCTGGGGCTCAAAGCCAAGACACCCGAGCTGATCGCGGAGCTTGAGGCTTCGCGGAAGATGCTGGATAAACTTCTGAAGGAAATCGAATCTCTACGAAAGGAGAGATAACTTATGGCTAAAAAGAACGGCAAAAAGCGGAACGGAAACGGTGGTGCTCTCGCTGTCTTGGAGGGCGCTTCACCTATCGAGAAAGTGGCTTCGCAAATGTCGGAAGTTGACAAAGCCTTGCTGGGCGAGCTCGTCGCCGATCGTAAGGCAATCCTGAAGATCGGCGGGCTCGTGCTCGACCACGAGCGGCGCATCGGCAACCTCGAAGATGCGCTCGGTGAACTCGCGGGCGAAGAAAAATCTGAGCCTGTCGACATCGAAAAGGAGTGACTTCGATGGCGTATCAACCGCCATCCAATTTTATGAATTTTAATATCTCCAACATTTCTGAGTGGGTCGGCAAATTAGAATTTTATGAGGGAATCGCAGGTGCCTTTTTGGTGCTCTACGGCTTAAAACACTTATCTTCTAAGAAAGACCGTCTCGTCGGTATTGGCGCTTTGGCTGGCGGCGCTTACATCATACTTCGCTCCGGGAACGTTCTGAAATTGTGGGACATCAAACTTCCCGTGCTGCCCTTTGGTCAGACGAGCGGGGGAGGTAACGGCGGCTCGGCGGCGAACCGCCCGCTTTGACCGGACGACGTTACGGCGAATCGTGAGGTGACGCTATGTCCGAGAAGAAACCGAATTTCTACGAAATCTGGCAACGTAACAAGCGTCTCTCTAGCAGAGACAATGGCCCGTCCTGGTATTGGATTTTCTTCGGCGCGTTGATGGGTTTGGTTGCTTCACTCTGGTTGACACGCCTGAGCGATCGGTTCGGCGTTGGGGCGGCATCGGCGAGTCTTCCCACGTCCGTACAGGAGTGAGTTTTGGCTGATTTCATTTCCGCACCCACCCTGGTCAGATTGGTAAGCGGTTCCCGAATGAGGAGTCTGACGGGGGCGGGGGATTTTCGTCCAGACCCCGGAGAGGCTTGGCTAGTTTGGGGGGCGCAAGCCACATTAAGCGGCTTCTCTATCACAGATGGAGTCAATAGCATAAACTCTTCCCCCGATAGTGGCTCAGCAACCTTGACCACGAATTCGACATATATCCATTACAGTGGTTCTGGCGTCGCTGTAATCTCGGCGGGGCTTATCCCCGATTCCCAGTGGATTGTCTACGCGCTAGTCAATGGCGGGGCGGATTTTCGTCCTCCCTCGGGGGAGGCGTGGATCGTTACCGCCTGTAATGGAGGAGACTTTCGATTAGCGAGCGCTCAGGGAGTAGCGGCGGACTCTGTTCCCTATCGTGGCCTGTTCAATGCGAAGTGGTCTGCCCCACCGGATATACCCCCGAGCCTCGACAAAAATGCCATGTGGCCCGGTCTCTTACTCACCAATGCGGTCTACCTTCGTAATGCGGCGGCTGCGGGGACGTATGGCTTTGTCTCAGCTTACAAGATTCCAACAACCATGTGAGAAAATTTTATGGCTATCAAATCTTCATTTCTATTTAGGCCGGCGCTGGGCGTTAATGTAATTGACCAGAATATCACTAGCGGCAGGGTGACGTTCCAACCAAATCCCGGAGAATTTTGGATGCTGGGGACAGTTTCCGTGGAAGGCACACCCTCTACGACTACCATAGGCCTTACAGACGGGACAAACTTCTTCTCCTTCTATAGCCTTGGTCAGACAGCGCAAAGTTCGCATAACCTAATCGGTCTTTTCCCACTTTTCTTCGACAGCAACCTATACCTATCTCTTGGCCCTGGGAAAGTTCGAGCAACCATGTTTCGGGTACTGTGAAAAAGGATTAGCGATGACACTCATACTTCCTAGTGGTCTACAGAATCTCGTCAACCGTCTTAATCAAGGAGAACAGGTTTCTCTCTGGGACGCGGGTAAAGTGAAACTAGTAAGAGATACGGGAGGGTTACATCTCAACGGACTCAACCATGCCTGGTCATTGATTCTGGAGAAGCCCGGTGCGCAACGGATCAAGCGGGCCTCTTTTGAACTGCGTTGGTTCGCCCGCGATAAGGACAGAAATCTCTGGCCTCAAGTCACCAATCCTGGCCTGGAGAAAATTCGCAAGGAAAGCCGGGACCTCAACGTCCCCGGCCTGCTTCAGTTCCCCGATTACTGGAAAAATCTTCTGATTGATGGGGAGATGTTCTTGGCCTTTATAAATCAACTGACGCGCCATCCGAATATCAAAAGATTTTACCTTTATAGTGGCCCTAACGTCTCGACTTTCGATTTCAGTGGGAAACCTATCCCATCGGAGACGGAAGCTTTGGAGACGGATTTGTCGAATGTTACGCAGTATTTTGGCCCGACGTGCGCTCTGTGGGCTTGGCCGGACCCGCTTCGGGGAGGGGCGCTCCATCAGATCGATGCGGACTCTCCCGCGCCGTTCACTCTGAACGAACCGCCTATGCCAAGAGGCTCGGTGTTTGAAGAGGGAAAGGTAAGGGTTCATCGCTTCTTGGGGATTTTTTTAAGCGAGGCAGAAGCGCAAGATGTGTGGAATAACCGCAAGACCAACCATGCGATTAGCCTGACATCAGATGCTATTAAAAATCCTGATCCAAGCCTTCCTTCCCAACCAGCGTTCATCATCTACACCGGCGAGAAGGTGGCGATGCAGACGATCACCTTTTCGACAACAACACCACCGCAACCCAACACTCTTCTAATCCCGCCGGTCGCCACCCTGACGCCTCCCGTGATCGCCCCGATCCCCAAGGTAACGCGCCCATCTCCCGACCCATCGGGGTTGAGTGCGGGAACCCGTAAGCTGCTCATCATCAAGATATTCGATGCCGTACGTACGGGCGACCGGGCCACCGTTATGAATCTGCTCAAAGCATTGAAGGTGATTTGATGCCCCTCCTTTTGCTGATCGGCGTCGCGATCGTATTCTTGTTTGCCCAGAGCCACTCACCCAAGAGTGAACAACTCCAAGGGGCGACTATTGCGCCCGCGACGCCCGCGTCGGCACCGACTCCCCCGCCCACGGATGCGGAAGCCCTCGCCGCCGTCGCGCAGTGGCTTGCCGGGAAGCTCAGCCAGAAAGACATGAACGCGATCATCGAACGCTGGGAAAAGGCTAATGCATAATGTTTGGAAGTTTGAAGCTGACCCCGCTAGGCATCGCTATCATGGTTGCGTCTGTGGCTTTGTTGATCGTCTTGCTCCGAAGGAAGTGAGCCATGTCCTACCGACGCAAGCGCCTACGTTGGATTAAGCTCGGCCTCGCCCGCTACGAGCTGCGCTGGACGATCGAGGGACTTCGTGATGAGGAAGAGGACGGGCTCTTCGACCCGGCGAGCGGGACGATCAAGCTCCACCCCGAGCTACGCGATCAGCCGGCCGAAGCGTTTTACGTGTTGGTCCACGAGCTGTTGCACGCCTTGATTTACACCTACGGCCCAAGGATGAGCGAAGCACGAGAAGAGGACCTGGTGACTCGTTGGGCGATGCCATTGGCCCAAGCGCTGGTCGAGTCGGGTCTGGTAAACTTGAAAGAGATTAAGCTATGAGGGCCGCTATCTATCTTCGCGTCTCAACCGAAGAGCAAACAGAAGAAAATCAGTTGGCCGCTTGTCAGAAGCT
>JACOSB010000074.1 GCA_016179105.1 Candidatus Acetothermia bacterium | reverse complement strand
CGCGCGAGAGCAGAGTGATACGGAGTTTGCGCAACGGCTACAGCAGCGCAAGGCCGAGCTCTTTCGTTCCTTCCCAGACCTGGGTATACTGAAGTAACGACTCACGTCTTCATGCTCATCTTTCAATTGGAAAATACTGAGCTAGAGCAACACAAGATTCTTTGGAAGTGAGTTTTTTGATGCTTTTACTGCTGCGGCGGGTCCTTGTCGGCCCTATAAGACCGAGTTTGCGTGCTCTCGTCGACGATATAGCACGTGCTCGCGCTACGAGAAATCGGGCAAAGCAAGCTCGCCATGTCAAATCGATAAGACGCTCCCAGCCGATGTGAGGCTGGCAGTTCCCCAGTTATAGAGAGCGCGTAGTCAATGTTCAACCCGTTGCTGATGCGAACACCGAGCCCCGCACTGAACGCAAATACCCCGGGCCCCGCCATCAGCCCCAATCTGAGACTGAGTTGACTGATCGCTAGATCGCTGAACGTGATCCCATTCAGGCGATACTCGCTGCCCAAGTGAATCGTCCCGTCGAACTCGATGTCGAGCGCCACATCCATCGCGCGGTCGAGCAGCTTCGCACCTACACCGATACGCGAGCCCGTCGCCCAGGCTTCACTGTAGCCGCTCTTGTACGTAATTCCCGGCCCCAGATTCTCCAAGACAAGCCCGAAGCGCAGCTCGTTCAGCCAGCCCGTGCTCTCCATCGGCATCCAGTACAGAAAACTCGTGTCGAGGGCGAACGTCGCACCGCTTCCAGCCTCAAGCGTTCGTACCCCGTAAAATTTGAGGCTCAACCCCACGCCAAGATTTTTCAAAAAATCAATATCTGTGAAAAAAGGCAACTCACTGAAAGAACTACCCGCCGCCAGCGTGAGACCGTAGCTTGTGTAATTAAATTTTCCCGCCTCTTGGCCATTGCCGTCACGCTGAGAGATGTTGGGTAATGTGATAAAGACAGCTCCCAGGCCCAAGTACCGCCCTGCGATCATGAACGAACCATACGTTGCGCTGCCGAACCGTTCTTCTACGAGCGATCCTACGCCAGTACGCCCTAGGAAAGATAGGCCCGCCGGGTTGTAATACAAGGCCGACTCATCATCGGCCAGCCCGACGAACGCCCCCCCCATTCCCACGGGACGAACCCCTCGCTCGAGTTCGTAGAGCGAGAGCAGCGCTTGGGCCTGGACCAAGCTATCAACCATCCAACTCAGCGTCCCTATCAGCAACCAAACGAGTGCGATCGTCCGAGAAAATTTCACGATGCGCATCTCCTCATCGCTGGATGACCAGGACGTTCGTGGGAGATTTCACCACACGATTCTCCTGTGTCACCGCGACGATCCAGTAGAAATACGGCCCGTTAGGCGAATCTTTTCCGCCCAAATCCCTTAACGACCATTTGTACTGACCCTTCGTGCCGACGCCGATCAGCTTCGAGTTTTCCAACACTTTCTGGCCTTTGATGTTAAAGACCATCAGCGTCGCTTGTTTTACGGTTTTCAAGAACTCATAATCGAAAGTTGTCTCGGTTTTCGCGGGGTTGGGGTAGTTGATGAGAATCACATCGGGGCAGCCGTTGCCGACGCTCAGGCGTTTCGTGGTCTGATCGCTCAGTGGATCGTCATCGTCCGTGATTTTGAGCGAAACAAGATAGCAGCCGCGTGCGGTGTACGTGTGCTTGGGGTTTTTCTCCGAAGATTTGGAGCCATCCCCGAAATCCCAGACCCATTGAGCGACATTGCCCCCGTCGGGATCCGTCGACTGATCTGTGAACTGCACGGCTTCGCCGGGAAGTGGAGTGACCGGAGCAAATGAAAAATTGGCACGCGGAGCTTGCCCTCCGCCGCGACACTCGATTGCGCCCTGGGTCACATCGAACTTGACTTTGTCATCGTCGACATCGGCGAGCGCTTCGATACTCAGGGTTAGGTCTGATCTACCGTTCTTCAGACATTCGGCGTGGAAGATCAGCAAATTCCCATCCTTGACGGGTTTCGCATCTTTGGCCAAGATCGTAGCTGCGAAGCGTGCCTTGCCCGGCAGACTCACGTTCGTCGCGATGATACTCCCGTTCTCCGGAAAACTCGGCAATTTTATGTCCGTGATTTTTATCAAGCTTTGATCGTACGCGAGTTCGCCTTGCAGGCTAGCGATGCCGGGGTCGGGCACTTCGGAGATCGTCACTTTGATGTCGACCGAAGAACCCTTCTTGACAGCTTGGCTGCCCGTGAAATTATCGACGAAGAGCACCGCCCCATCGGACCCGGCTTGAGCGGGAGCAAGCACAGGGTTGAACAGGCTTAAGCAAAGCACAAAAGTCAATATCAACCGTAGCGGGGCGAAGCATGCTTCGCCCCTACCTAAACTTCCTGTACGCCATGTCGGGTATCTGTTCATGGCGAAGGACTTCCTAGAAAAGTTTGAAGTTGAGCGTGTAGCTCGCCGAGAGTCGGTGCGAGCCGCCGGCGTCATGCGAGATGAAGGCGTAATCGATCTGGATTCCACTCACCATCACGCCGAGGCCGAGCGAAAGCTGCACGCCCCCGCGCGTCATCAACCCAAGGCGAACATCCAAGCGTTGCACTTGCGGCGCGACATCTTTGAGCGAATACTCAAACCCCAGATGGAATCCGTCGGCAAGCGAGAAGTCGGTCGCGACCGTGAGGGCTTTTATTGCTTTCAGCGAGAGTCCCAAGCGCACTCCAAATGGGAAATTTTCGTCCTTGGCCCACGAGAGTCCGGGCAACTCCAAGAGCAAGCCGGCGCGCAGATTGGTGACTGGGCCTAAATTGAGGGAGTCGGGTGCCCACATCAAACCCGGATCGAGCGCGATCGCTCCACCGCTGACAGATTTCTTGCTGGCATCGGTCGTGCCGTAGCCGAAGAATCTTAATCGTATTCCCAATGATAGATCAGCGGGCAATCCCAGCCCATAGCCTGCGAGCAGCGCAAAGCTCGAATAATCGAACGTGCCGTTTTCGTTATTGGATGAGTCAGTAACAGCCATGCTGCCCAAATCGAAAAAGAGCAAACCCAGCCCAAGAGTCTTCGTCGCAGCCGCAAGAGTAAAATACGTGGACGCAGTAAAATGACTCTCAAAAAGAGCGCTGACGTGCAGCTGGCTCAATTTTGCGAGCCCAGCGGGATTATAATAGATTGCGTACTCATCGTCGGCCAATCCCGTGAACGCCTCGCCGAGCCCGGCGGCGCGCACGCCCATCCCGAAATCAAAGAGCGATTGCAGTGGGCGTGCAAATACATTCCCTGAAACTAAGGCTAGGAGGACGAGACCAATTGCCAAGCTTCGTTTCATCAGAGCCATGCTTCCTCCTCGTTAGCGGTGGATGACTAACTTGCCGACTTGGGACGCCGAACCGCCCGCGATTACGACGAAATAGTATGGGCCGTTCGGCAGATCACTGGGAACAGACCATGAGGCACTAGTTCCAGACAGTGTAAGCTCTTTCACACTCTTGCCCGCCATGCTGAAAATCTTCACTTTTCCAGAAGTTACTCCTTGAGGCAGGGCAACGTTAAAGGTGATACTTGAACCTGATGTGAATGGGTTAGGATAAGCGCGAACCAACGGTCGTTTGGGCGGATTGACCGTTATTGGTTTCGAGTCCGAGTTGGAGCAACCCACGCTGTTTGTAATTTTGAGAGTCACTGTAAGCTTGCCGCTCGTAAAGTACACGTGCTTGAAAGTTTTCTCTGTGATATTGCTCTTCGTGTTATCGCCCAAATTCCATTCATAAGTTCCAGCATCAGAGCCAGTACTGTCAAATGTCACAGGCTCTCCGGCGTTAACAGTTTGAGGGCTGATGCTAAATTGGACTTTTGGTAGCGAAGTATTAACCGTCACTGTCTGAGGCGCGGAGGTGCGTGTGTTGTTGTCTGAATCAGTGACAGTGAGCGTGACTGTGAAACAACTTGCTTTGTCGTAAAGATGCTTTGGATTTTGATCCGAACCTTTTTTCCCATCGCCAAAATCCCAAGACCATGATTTAATAGTACAGTCTTTTCCTTGTACACTTGATTTATCCTTAAACGTCACATTAAAACCACTCGTATTTTCGACAGAGAAGGCTGCTTGCAGGTTTTCGCATTGCGGTCCTCCGCACTCCGTACCCGTACACGATGACACCGTGAATTTCCCGTTCACGATCGCGACGCTGGCCACATTCTCCGGCGGGTCAGCAGCTGTCCGGAATTCATCGAACACTATCTTAAGATCCCCTTCGTCGCCGTCTTCACCAGTGACCTTGGCGTTGATCTGAAAGATCGCCCCATTGGTCTTGCACCGGCGGAGGAAGCAGGCAAACACAAAGCCGATTTCCCCATTATCGACAGCCGCAACGATCAAGTAATTGTCCCGATCGGTCGTGGTAATGTCCGATTCTTTTATTTCGAGTAGATCTGCTGGATAGCTGATGGAACCTTTCATCGAGCCGATGCCCGGATCGGGCACCCCCGTCACTTTAACTTGGATCGTGACGGTCGACCCCTTCGCGCCCTTCACATCGGGCCCGATGGTGACTTGTGTAGTCGTTTCAGCCAACGCAGCGCTATAGCACAAAAAGAAAAAACATAGAGAAAAGACGATTGCCCCGAGAGCGCGTTTCATAGGCACTCCTTTGCCTTAATCAGCATTGCAAGGCTCATTCTAAGAAAGTAACGCGCATCTCGAAAGCCCTCTTGTCCGGCACACCCTAGACTGCCGTCACCTCGGCAAGCGAAGGAAGTCCTATGGAGAGACGGTGTATTTTGTTAAGGGAGAATAATGATTGCTATGAACGGAGTCAGCGCACGACCGCCAATTTTTGCATGTGTGTGTCAATGATTTGTCCAGCGCGGTCGCGCGCGCGCAGCACATAGAGATATACCCCGCTGGGGACGGGTTTCCCTTTACTATCTTCAAGATGCCAGCTGATCGTATCGCTGCCATCGGCTTGCGCCGCATATATTAACTGCCCCCTTAGATTGAAAATCTCTAACTCCACAGACCCGCTCGTAAACGTGGTCCCGAGGCTGATAGTTCGTTCGCTCAAAGCAGCGGACTTAGCACTGGGACTCCCGGCGCTCATGACTTTGAGATTATCGAAGAGCCACCCTCTCCCACCGGTCGAACGCGGCACTTTGAACAACGTAAACTTTAATTCAACCGAAGCGCCGTTGCGCGGAACTGCGAGATTCATCGTGACGTTCTTCCAGTCTTTCTTCGGCCCTTGCACGGGGCGTCCCGTCCAGACTCTGCGCCAATTCTTCCCGCCGTTGAACGAGACGCCAAGCTCAACCCGATCCAGACGGTTGATGTCTAGGTAATGCGCAAACTGGATCGTAAGCCGTGTTGCTCCGGCCGGCAGCGGGCGCTCGTCCGAAATAATCTGAGCCGAATTGCTATAACTACAAACAGTGGGATCGCCGAAATACCAAACTTGGCTCTCGGGCCGCGTGCCCCCGCCACACAAGCTGCTCGAGGTCACTTGCACGATGCCCGACGTCTGCCAGTCCCCGTTGCCACTCTCGAAACTCTCGTCGAAGATCGGCCTCGGGCCGCCGGGCTTACTCTGCGAGACTAAAAAATCCGCCGTCATCACTGAACCGGAGTCGCTGATATTGTTGAACGCGACTTGGCTCGGCAGGTTGTTATATAGCCGCGTGCTCGGCGCGGTCTGGTCATCCAATGAACGTACATTTTCTGAGCCGGGGAAGGGATCGGCGTCGTCTCCAAAGTTATTATTACAGATGCAATCCAAATCTTGCTTCTTGCTCGCTTCGACCAAGTCGAGCAATTTATGATGCTCGTCTTCGTTGTCGGCCTGGCTCTCATCGACGTGCCAAACTAAAATTCCCGCGCCGGGCAGTGCTTCGTCATAGCCCACTTTCTCACGGTTTTCAACGAGAAAATACTCGCCCTTACCGGGAGTACTCCCAGGGCTCCAGTCCACTTCTCCGAGATTGTCCAAGAGCTGATAGACTCCGTCCTTGGAAGTCTCGACCTGAGTCAGTCTCGCTCCCGGAGTAGGCGTCTTCACCTGTTGGGGCGTGATCCAACCCAAGAGAGACTTCGTCCACGCGCTCGGATGCGCCGGCCGGTCGCCCGGTTTTGCGATTCCATTCCATGCGCCTTCGCCCATCAAATCCCATTTCCCCACGCCCGCCGAAGACCCGTCGATGTCGCTTAGATCGGGAGCACCTAAGAAACGCCCTACTTGTTGAGCGAGGATCCCGATCGTCGCGGGATGACCGGGGGCATCGCTATCGGCACAATGCCATTCGCCGCTCTGGATATAAGCGCCGCCGTGGTCGCCGCTCCCGATGCGCACCCCATCCATGATCGGAGCATCTTGTGTATCGATAACACCGCCTTCGCCATCGTCCCCTCCGCCGCTATCGGGATTGCTCTGGAAAGAATCGACATGAGCGATGACGCTCGGGGAGCATGTCTTGGAACTCGCTACGGTGGCATACGCGGCCTCGTAGCCCGCCACGATCACAAACACTAAGAGCTCTCGGCGCGAGAGCGCGCCGTTGCCGTTTTTATCGAACGATTGAAAGTCTACGTATGGATCGGCGAAGAAGATCGCATCGCGGACGATGTCTTCGTTGCCGATATTAATCTCGTCGCCGGGGTTGGGATGCTTGTAGGGCAATTGGATCCAGCCGATAACACCATCGTTGGGGTGGCCGTGCGTCTCTGCGGCGGGAACTAAGTCCAACTGTCCATAAGAGACTTCACGAAAATAATCCCTGACACTGCGACCGGGGCCAAAAAAGACCTGATGCCAATAGTCTGCATTGGTTCCCACCGGGAATTGGTCGGTAAAACTCGCGAGCAAGACAAGGACGGGAATTTTGTCCGTAACTGGCGCGCCTAAGCTCTTAGGCGTTATGCAGAGCATCACCCCCATCACAAAACAGAAACAAAGCCCTAGCGTATGAGATGCTCGTACCCTCTCTTCCACCATGCCCCTCATGGTGACCTCTCTTTTTGTTATAAGAGGGGCACAGTTCCTCTCTGTGCCCCTCGGTCTTGTCTCACTACTTTGGTAACGGCCACTGAATGACTGTGTTCTCCTTCAATCCCGAATCCAGCACCCAGAAGCTCGCAGTCTTGGTGTCGAACGCGAGCCCCTGTGGAGAGCCTTCTCCCGGCGCTGCGAATGAAGCTTCGACCTTGCCCGTCGAAGAGTTCACTTTGAGCAGCTTGGCGGGTTCTTTGTCCCCCGTGTCGGCGATCCAGAGCGACTGTCCGTCCCAGGCTAAGCCATTCGGGTCTCCCTCGCTCGGGGATTTGAACGAGCTGACCACTTGGCAGTTGTTCCCGCTCGGGTTGATTTTTTCGATCTTCTTGCTGGTGATGTCCGCCAGCCAGAGGGACTGACCGTCCCAGGCCATCGCGTTGATCTCCAGGTCTTCGGCCTGTCCGGAGAACTGACAAGAGCTGAGAACGTCGCCGTTGGTCGGGTTGAGCTTGAAGAGCTTTAATACACTCGTGCCATCGTCGTTGAACTTCACATCGCTCACCCAAAGATTCTGGCCATCCCAGGCGAGCCCCCCGGGCAAATGGCCCGGTGATTTGAGTGTCGCTTGGACCGAACAGCTCGTCGCGCTGAAGCTGATTTTCAAAATTTTCCCGTTCTCGTCATCGCCCTCGGCGTAGCGCGCTGACCAGAGTGACTGGCCATCCCAGGTCAAGCTCGAAAATTCTTGGTCCTTGGGTAGATCACACTTGGCGAGTCCGCTCGCGGTCACGAGAATCGTCTGCGTGGTCTCGCCCGTGGCACCTTTCGTGTCCGTGACGGTGAGCTTCACAGCAAAACTGCCCGCGGCCGCGTACTTGTGGGTCACCGATACATCGGAACCGGTTGCTCCATCGCCGAAGTCCCATTTATAGCTGGTGATCTTAGCTCCTTTATCGGGGGTTTCGGTGGAGCTGGCGTCGAAGATCACCTCTTCGTTCACCTTGGGGGTCGTGGGGGTATAATCGAATTTGGCGAGCGGGGATTGATTTTGCGGGCCGCAGCCGGACAATCCCAAGACTCCCAAAACCAACAGCACACCGAACGACACATACAACTTCATGTTGAGTTCACTCCTTAAACAAGCGGGTTTCGTAATCGCTTTCCCTAGTGCGAGCCATTTGGATGGACTCGCTCGAGAATTATTATACGTAGGAGAGGCTTAACTTGTCAATGGAAAATTCACAGAAAATTCACAATTCCGAAAAAGAGAAGCGACCCCGAGGGATGCTCCCGCCGATACGGTCGCCGAATCCCCGGAGCCGCTTCCCCGCTTGCGGAAGCGTCTTTCAGCCCAAACACTTTAGCGGTGAATCGCGAACTTCTTGACTTCGGTTCTTATGAGTTTGCCGTTCACCCCGCGAACGCCGATCACAGCGAGATAGACACCGTTCGCCAATGCTTTCACACTATCTTCCAAAACATTCCAACTGAGAGAGCGGCCGGCGATTTCCCGATCGACCCAGAGTCTGCCGTCGGGCGTGTAGACTCTGAGCTGGATCGCTACAGCCTCATCTCCCAAAGCGACGAATTGGTCCTCTTTCCCCAACGGCGCAGACCCACCCCTGAGAGGCCCCGTCTGTCTCATCAAGAGCTTTGACTCTGTCAAAAGTCTTGTTACTTTGCCACGCTGCGCTTGCCCGACCACTTTGCGCATCTTCTCAAAGTCGCGTAAGATCGATAAACACAAATTCATATTGTCGCGAGCCGCGTTGGAGTCGTTGTCCGAGAGAGCCGTCAGCGCATCATCGAACGCTTGGCTCAAGTCGTCGGATAATTTTGAAGAGAGCGACTGAATGCCGTTGTCCATCAACGGCAGAGTGTCCAAAGATTTTTCCAGTCGGTCCAAGATCTCGTTAGAGCGAAACGGGTTCAGCGTTCCGGCTTGCGTCAACTCGCTGATCGTATCAGACGTCGACTGAACCTTGTCGCCGATCAGGGGGATGAGATCAGACAGATCGGGGAAGAGTGTCAAAATCCCTTCTTTTTGGTCGATCGCTTTGTTGATTGCCTGTACAGCCAAACCATTCAAATTCGCACGCTTGCCGGCAATCAGTGCGCGTGCGTTGCGGCAGCTGTTGGCAACCTGGAACGCTTTCATCCCAACCTTGTCTAGCTGTTTGTTAAAATCAGAAACACTCTGGAGCGCGGCGCTCACTTGGTCGCGCGCGTCCTGAATCACTGCCGCACGAACACTCAAAGAGAAAACCCCGAGGAGAACCACAGCCCACACCAGCAGCAGAAGAATTCTTGATTTCATCACACCTTCCTTTCACCATCTCCCATCTCTCCCCACAAGACCACAGAGATTTTTGTGAGAGAGACGAGCAGCCCCCGGCTTTTGCTGACCGAGGGCTACTCGGTTCGTTCTCAAAACGCCTAACGTCGGATGACGAACTTCTTCAGTTCTGTGCGCAAGACTTGACCGTCGGGTCCCAGCGCGCTCACGGCGTAGATATAGACGCCGTTCGCCAACGCTCGGCCGGCTTGGTCAAAGCCCATAAACTGCAAGCGATTGCCCGCCGCTTCTTGGCTGAACAAGAGCTTTCCGTCGGTCGAGTAGACTTTCACACGGATCGCGGCGACGTCTTGACCGAGCATCGTGATCTCGTGAGCGCGTTGCGCTTTATCCAACGCTTTAGCTGCGCTAGATTTACCCGGTGTTGAAGTTAACGGTCCTGTCGCGCTCAGCAAGTCATGGATGTCTTTGAGTAGCTTCAAGATCGCCGCTTTTTTGGGCAGTACGACCGTGCGGCGCTCGCGACTGAAGGCGAGCGTTGTCTTCACACAGTCGGTCAACGCCCCGCGCGTCGCCTCGAGATCGGGCGGCGTGGCCGTTGCGGCCGTCTGCGCCCGAGAGAGCGCATCCTTGATGTCATAGGACTTGGACTGGAGCGAGTGGGCGTCGTCGGTGAGCGCCACGGCCGTATCGCTCAGTTCCAACAATTTTTGCTGAATCTGGTCTCCGCGATCACCATCGAGCACCTCGTTATCGATCAGAAACTCGACGGCCGAGCTGACCGATTGCGGGTCGTTGACCAACTTGGACAGCTCTTGCTCTGACTCCAGTAGCCCTTGCAGCTGTTCATCCAACGTACTCACTTCTGCGACGGCGACCCCGACTGCATCTACGATAGAGCCATCATCCGAGCGACTCAGGGTCCAGCGGGCGATGCGGCATTTCCTCAGAGTGACCAGAGATTGCTGGCCGATCTCGCTGAGCGCCTTGCTCAACATCCCGGCCTCATCCGAGAGCTGGCCGACGCCCGCCTGCACCTCGTCGAGCGTCTGCGCCGAAGCCGTCAGAGCCAATCCCATCACTGCCGCTAGGATCCAAACGATAATGACCATCACCAACGTGCCGTGCTGATTCACCTGAGTTAAGAACTTTGTTGACTTCATGCTTACCTTCCTTTCGACACCCACCAGCGAGACTCGCGCCGAAAAAAGTGCCGAGGAAAGCACACCATCACCTACACCGCGCTACTGCCTTCTGGCTGCCTGCGTGAAGACCGTAGCCTCACACGACGATTTGCGTCTTATCCGTTTTCTTCCTTTCCCGCTCTGCTTGCGAGAGAAGCGCGGCTCCCAGCCTTGCGCTCCGGCTGAGCCGGGAGCCGTTCCGTTCACGTACGCTTTTGCTTGCTAATGCCGAACCACAAACTTCTTCAGCCCGGTGTTCAAAATGCTTCCGTCCGGTCCGCGCGCTGTCAACACATAGAGATAAACTCCGTTCGCCAGCGCCCGGCCGCTTGAGTCCACGCCCTGGAGCCACAAACGGTTCCCTACAACGCTCTGGGTTAGTAAGAGTCTTCCGTCCGAGCTGTAGAGACTCACATCGATGGATGCGACGTCTCGTCCGAGTGCGATAACCTCGTGCGCTCGCTGCGTTTTGTCCAGCGGCGTCACGGCGGTCAATGCTTCGGCTGGCAAGGGGCCCGTCGAGCGGAGCAATCCCCTGATCTCATTGAGCAAGCGGAAGATCGGAGACTTTTTGTCGATCACGATCGTCCGGCGCTCCCGGTCGAAGTCACGCAAGAGCACGATGCAGTCGCTCAGGTCCGAGCGCGTATCGTCCTTTGCCGTCATCGAGCTCGACTGAGCATCGTCTAAGGCCGTCGTCAGAATATCTAAAAGATCAGAAGACTTGGTCTGCAGTTTCTCGACCTCCGTCTGGATGTCATCGAGGTACGGAGTCTGAATCATCATCAGTCGGTTGAGAATCGCGCTCAAACGAGTGGGATCGATGGTGATGGCTTGAACATCAGTCTCCGCTTGAGTGAGCTGATCTCCCAAATTATCCAGATCGTTACCCGTATTCGTGAGCGCATCCACATTCGTGTCTAATAGACCCGCCTCGGTGAGCGCGTCATCGATGGCTCCCGAGACCACTCCGCCTAAATGAAACTTCTTGCGGCTGATCGCGGATTTGGCGAAGCGACATTTCTTCAGAATCGAACTCGCGTCATGGCCGACCTGATCGAGCGCCTGGTTGAACAACTTCACCGTGACGAAGAGCTGATCGACCTCCGCTCGCACGGTCTCGATCGTCTGTGCCGACGTGGGCGTGACGAAGCCCCAAAGCGCCGTCAGAACCAACGCAGCGACCATCCCCAGAGAAAAGAGTTTCATGCCTAAACAGCCACCATCCTTTCGGTCATTTGTTTCACTCATTATCGCATCACAACGAGCTTCTGTACAGTAGTCTGAGCTACCGTGCCATCCGCTCTTCGGAGCGACGCAGTGTAATAGTAAACACCATTCGCAAGCCCGCGTTCGCCCAGCGTGAATGTCTTCCCATGCAGGGCATACTCCCCTACCCAGTGACCGTCCATCGCCCACAGTTTCACAGTTCCATCGGTGAGATCGGAAACTTCAGGAGCGATCGCGACATGAGCGAGATTGTTTTCTACCGTGACCGAGACGACAGAGCTGCTCCGGCGATAGGTGCCGCGGCGCTGCTCGTCTTTCAAAATCTTATCGATCATGATCAGACAAGGCAGGACGCTGTCGGGCGTCGAGGGCGTGAGCTTCTTCAAGAGCACATCCAGATCGCCGTTGTTGTTCCCATCCCCGTTGATCTCTCGGATGATCAAGAGCGCTTGGTCGAGCGGAGCGGTACTGGTTGGATTGTCGAGAAAAACCCCAAGCCAGTCTTCGATGTCATCACACGCATCCGCCGGCAGTGGGTTCGCGGGCGGAATAGTATCATCACACGGACTCTCGCCCGCGTCGCCGTCTTCGATCAAGTCTCGTACCTCTTCCAACTCACGAACGAAGTCTTGCAAGAGACTGTCAATAACATCTGTCTTGTTGATTGCATTATTTCCCGGCGTAGAACGGATTTTTCTGTCAGTGACCAAGCTTTGCAGTTTGCCTTTGAGGCTCCCGTTGTCTTCCGAGAGTTGCTCAGCCTCAGACAAGAGCAAGCCGATCTTTAGCTCAATAAAGAGATCAGCATCTTGAAGGGCTCGGCCTATGGTGTTCACGGCATCGTTGACTTCGCCAGCCATGAAGTCATTCTCGGCTTCCTCGATCATACCAGCCAACGAGTCCGATGGGTTTGTATTGAACATCGTGTCGACCAACCCGATTTCGAGTCTCAATTTTGCGATTAACTTAGTCATATCGCGCGTCTGAGTCGCCATATCGCGGGCCAGGGCGCGCGCGTTGCCGATCGCACTCGTGGGCATCGTCAAGGGCCCTGCGTCGCCCGCCCAACTCGCTGCCAACGAGAGCACCATCGCGAGACACGCCGCCAAAATCAGATTTTGCCTTAACCTAAAAATCTTCATAAAATGCCCTCGCTTTCTTTTAGCGACTTCGCTGGATCAGGAGCTTCCCGACGGCGCTCTTGTGGCCATCGAGACTCGTCACATACAGATAGACCCCATCCGCGAGCGTTTCGCCGCGCGCGTTACGTCCCTCGAAGGCGAGTGTTTGAGTCTTTTCTGATTTCTCGAAGACAATCTGGCCGTGCATGTCGAAGACCTGCACGTGTAAATTCGCTTTTGCCAACGTAGAGAAGACGATTGAATTCTGTCCCGTCAGCACCTGAGCGCTGAGTGTCACGAGCGAGGCAGAGACGGGCCAGCCAGCCATCTTCTTGTACTGCTCGACCTTGAGCACCGTGTCTATATCACTCAAGCGTTTTAAGATAATCGAGATCTTCTTCTCTAAGATTTGATCGATCGTGTTGAGCGCTTCATCGCACAGGTCTTTTGCTTGTTCGATGTCCGTCTCTGCATCCGGCGGCGTGTCATCGAAGTTACCCTCGTCCACGTGATCGATCGCGTGTTCTAACCAATCGTTGATGTCATCGCAAGAGTCTGCGGCATTGGAAGTTGTCTCGTCACACGATGGTTGTTCTCCCACGTCCCCGTCTTCCATGAGCGCATCGACCAAATCCAGCTCATCCAGGGTGAACTGTATGAGGCTGTTGATCATGTTGATACTCCGCAGGATGCGATTGCCGTTGATGGACTTAATTTTTTTGTTGTTGATGAGCGCGAGCACGATGCCCTTGAGAGATTGCTTTTCTTCTTCGAAGTCTAATAATATTCCGTTGGCTCCTTTGAGGGCATCTAAGTCGACCGAGATCTGGTCATCTTTAATCGTGATCGCCTCGTCGATCTCACTTTTAGCCGACTGGGTCTGCTGTGCGGTGATCGCGTCGAGCGCCGCATCCATCGTGTCGTTCAGATCGATGAGGTGTCCCCCTAGCGTCCGTAGCTGGTTGATCGCATCGCCCATTTTGGATTTGAGATCGGCGACGAGATTACGTGCCTCTTTGAGGGTTGAACCCGCGGCCAGCGCGGACGGCGCGCCGAGCCACAGCACAGCGGCTACAGCGACTCCCACCACTAGACTGAGAAAGAACCGTTGTCGGTGCATAAAAATCCTTCCACCTTCTTTCGTAAAAATCTTTTGAATCTCTTTCCGTTGTTCGGGTCCTATGCCGCGTTCGTTGCGATCATCACCCGCTTTATTCGCTTAAATTTATGAACCTCAACGCTGAACCACCCACGCGCGCAACGTCTTCTGGAGCACACGTCCGCTGGAGTCATACGCCGTGAAGATATAGAGATAGACGCCATCGGCCAAAACTTTCTCAGCGCCTACCAAAGCTTCTTCAACCGAATCACTCATGTGCTGGGTTAAGGAAAATGTATGGCCTTGCAGATCGACCACACGCAGCTCGGTGGGCAAACTATTTTTCGCCGCTCCCGAAAGCTCCACGGCCCTCCCGAACCGATGAGACAATCGCTGCGATTCACGCAAGTCCTGTGTGCTTTGCACCAAGAGCTTGATGATGTTCCTCAAGGTCTCGTGCAGCCCCAGGCGATCCTTGAAAGCCAGCCGCGCCAAATTAGCCACTTGGAACATATCGTTGATGTTGGCTGCGTTTTGGCCTGCTTGCCCGCTCAAGGTGGACACGATGTTGGAGACCAGAGTGTCGATCGCTTCTAGTTTGCTGGAGTCGGATTCGAGCTGTTGTTCCAGGCGATCGATCAAGAAACCAAGGTCCATCGAGCGGCGCGACAATTTGTTCGCTTTCCGTTGGCCGATCGACTTCTGCACCGTGACGTCTTTCAATTGAGAGACAAACGCTTCCTGGCTCTTGCGCATCATCCCAATCAAGCTACTCAGCTGTTTGACTTCTAAATCCGCGATCAGCGAGCTATCGGTGAGCACGTCGCGAGCCAACTGTTCGAGCATAAAATTGCTCACAAACCCTGAGCTTCCTTGCTCAAGAGCTTTTTGCGCTTTTTCAAAAACACGGGGTAGCCCCGATTCGTAGACCTCTGTCACCAAGCTGGCCACCTTCGTCGCTTCGTCATTCAGCTCTGCCAACGTGTCGATCGTCTGATCGACGGTGGCTGCGTGGAGAGAACTCGCACTCCAAACGCTGAATACCAGCGTGAAGATCGATACTGCTAGTCGGCTGGATTGCCACATGCCGCTCTTCCTCCTTCACGGATAGAATTGCCTTTGCAGTGTAGCTGTAGAGCCAGTCTTACCGAAGGAATCGGGTCGACTGAGCGTTGCACTTTGATAACTCGGTGAAGACACGAGAGCGTGCTCGTCGCGAGAGCACTTTCTTGTGCGAGGGGACAGAAGTTCTCAGAGTTTGTGAGGAGTATGGGATTGCCGTTCCCAAGGTGATTTACGCTACAATCAAGCACCTCTGTGAAAGTGGTGCTCATCGCTCACGCCGGGCAAAAAGTAGTTGCCATTACGAAGGTAGTTAGTGTAGACTTTCTCCAACACATACGTGCAGTAAGGGGCAAAGTGAGGTCATTCGCTGATTGCTCTAATTTTTGATAGAAGCATGTTAAGGGGTTATTGATTTTCTTGGCGCCTTGGCGGTTTTCTTAGATGCCCTAAAAGGAGGGTGGGGCTGGCGCGCAAATGAGAGTTAACGCTTCCAGCCCCGGTCTGTCTCAAAGAGCTTTGCCATAAGGGGCACGCTCTTCGTGTTCAACCAAAAATTTCCTAATGGCGCACGATCAGCTTGCGCACGTCGCGTTGGAGCACACGTCCATTCGAATCACGCGTGCTCGCCACTGAAAGATAGACTCCATCGGCTAATGCATAGCGTTTGTCGGCTCGCGCTAAAGTATGAGAATACTGTTGTTCTTCGTAGAGCAACTGGCCGTTCAGGCCAAAGATTTGCACCGTAACCCGCTCGCTCGCGTTCTCGTTCATGGGGGTGCTCACCATTCTCACACGTGGCGCCCCAGTGGAAAGCAAGAGCTTTTGAGCGTGCACGATATTTTTGGCAATGTACTTTTTCTTTAGACTGAGGAGCGCGATTTCTTGAGTGATCTCTTGCAAGAGCGAAAAGCCCTGACCGAGAGACTGGCTGCATCCTTGCAGATCATTGGGCAACTGTTCCGACAAACAAAATTCCAACCAGTCGTCGACGTCGTCGAACGTGTCTGGATTGGTCGGGTCTTCCCCAGCATCCCCATCTTCCAACGTCGCAAAGATCACATCGAGCTCGTTGCCGACGTCTTGTAAATAGAGCGCGATGTTGTTGAACTTGGCGAGCACAAAGGTGCACTTGTCGGCGTTGATCTTATTACTCAGAGGGGGACAGAGCCCGTTGAGCTGGCCGATCAGGGCATTCAGTGCGAGCACCAGATTCTCCAGGTCCCCTTGAAGCTCCGTTAATGTGTCGTCGAGTGTCAGTTGCTTGATGTCGATTGCTTCTTCTACGGATCCGCGCACCAGGCGATCGAGATGCCCCTGGCCCGCATCGATCAAGTCGCGCGCGTTCAAGATTTCTCCCACGATGGAGCGTATCTGCTGACTAAGATCCAAGAGCCCTTGATCGAAGACGACGAGCTTGGCTTGGAACGCAGTGATATTCGAGCGAAGGTCTTCTACGGGCCCCGGAGCAGCGATCGCCCCAAGACTCAGACCTCCAATAACGGTGGATGCTAGGACAGCGCCGGCCCAGATAAGCTGTATAACACTTTTCATATTTGTGGACCTCCCTGTCCCTCTAAGGCGAGATTGTAGGGTGAATTAAGATTTGTTCGAAGGAAGGTCCGCCTCCCGAGGGGACCGCCTTCGCCCCTTGGGGAGGTGATACGTGTCTCTCTTTGATGATGTTTAAAGAAAAGTGCCCCGGGATCCAAAGGACCCCGGGGATTCGACGGGTGTATCGACGGGAGATTTCGTAACGAGGTCCCCGAGATTTCTCTCGGGGACCTCATTCATCTTCTAGCTTCTTATCTTCAAAAAGACTGTTAACGTACGACCGTGACTGCGCGCACTTGCTGATGGACCTTGCCCAGCGCATCGCGCAGCTCCGTCACAGCCAAGTAGACTCCATTGGCCAGATTATTAACATTGAGCCCGCCCACTTGGGTTTGAACCAAAGCGCCGTTCGTGGCGTAGACCTTCGTCAGGTTCGCCCCGGTGAGTTCGTTCGTGCCATGGCCGCCAAAGCCGGTGTTGCGCAAGAGTTCCTGGGTCTCCCTGACGGCCTTGAAGACCCACTTCTTCTCTCTCGTGACCTCTCGCACGAGGCGCAGCAGCGATTTCACGCTGGCCGCCCCCTCACCGAGCAGAATCTTGATCTCTCTCAAATTCCCAAAAGAGATCGGACCCGTTTCTGTCAACTGGGGAGCCACCTGGGTGAGCGTGCTCGCTGAACTACCTTCCAGAATCGAGAAGACCGGATCGAGCACATCTTTCGACAAGTTGTCCAACCCATCGCCGATGTCGCCTAGCTCGGTTTCTATGGAGCTGACCCGGGACGACGCGTTAGTTAATAGCGCATCGATCTTGGTGGCTTTGCGGTTATCGAGCGTACCCTCGTTGGACTGACGAAGGCCTTCGATCTCGGTCTTGAGCGAGCTTAACTCCTCGCCGAAGGTCGTGACCAAGCCGTCGTCTTCGTTGAGGCACTGATCCAGAGTATTTCCCAACTTCTCGATCGTCGCCACGGCATCATTGCCCAGGTCTAACAAAAGCGTATTCAGATTGCCCTTGCCGACCGTCACGAGCTTGCGACCCTCCAAAATACTGATTTGAAGCTCGCTCAATAAGCCACTCAAAATCGTCACGCAGACGTTGTCGATCGTGTTGAGTTGCACGATCAGCCCGTTAAATTCCTCACGGATGTCGGCGATCGTCCGCGTGCTGTCCCCGGCGTGCGCCGGCACGACCGTCATCAACACCCCCATCAAGACGGTCGCCAAGACTAAAAATTTCTTCATCGTCGTCCCTCCTTAGTGCACCACGACGAACTTCTTCGTCTCGTAGCGCACCCGCCCGCTCTGGTCTGCGAAGCGCGTCACGGCCAGATAGATTCCGTTCGCCAAGTCGCTCGTGCCCAGCCCGTTGATCTGCGTGCGGACCAAGACGCCGTTCATGCTATAGATCTGAGTCACGCCCGCGGCGGGCTCGCTCGCGCCGTGGCCGCCGAAGGTCGTGTTTCGCAAGAGTTCAATGATCTCGCGTAAAGCCTTGAAGACCCACTTCTTGAACCCGGTGATGCGCTTCACATCGCGCAAAGCTTGAGTCAAGTCTTGATGCGCCAAGCCTAAGTCAATCTTGACGCAGCGCAGAGTCTCGAACGAAAACGGTCCTGTTTCCGTCAACTGTGGCACGGCGACCAACGTCGCCGCGTCCCGCGTCACCTCGCCGCAACTGGGGTCCGTGCTATCGAGGCCGTCGATTAGATCATCCACGATGGTGGATGCTTCCTCGACCTTGCCCGTGAGCGAGCCGGACTGCTCGTCCAATCGATCTTCGATCGACGAGAGGTTCCCCAAGGCGATATTCTCCAAAAGACCGTTGATCTTGTTGCGCTTACGATCGTCAAGGCTGCTCAAGTCGGCGATCTCCTCGACGACGGCGTTAAGTTCCCCGAAGATCGTGCCATCGCCGTTTCCGTCCTGTTTTGTGCCCAGGAGCGAGCGGCACTGCTCCAGTGTGTCGGTGACGCGGCTTACGTTGCTCGCTGCCGAGCGAAGCCCGTCGAGCAAGAGATTACTCAAATTGCCCTTGCCCACCGTAATCAGCTTGCGTCCCTCAAGAACATCGATGTCAATTTCTTTGATCAGCCCAGCCAAAATAATCACGCAGACGTTATCGAACGTCTGCAGCTGGACTATGACCCCGTTAAGCCGCTCGCGCGTATCCGCCAACGGCGAGCCCGCACTGGCTTGGGCCGGCACTGCGGTCAATGTGAGACTCGTGAGCACCAGCAGCACCATCGCTAAGATGAAGCCCAGATTTCTTCTCATGGGTGATTTCACTCCTCTCTCCATGATAGAGGGGATCACAGCCTGGGGCCCCTCGCGAGGCCCCAGGCCGGTTCTTCCCTAGTTCAAGACGACCAGTCGCTCGACGCGATTGCCAATCACGGCCACATAGACGCCGTTGGCGAGCTTGTTCTTTACGCTCTCCAGGCTGCCATCGACGCTGTCAGTCAAAACCAACTGACCGCTCAGCGTGTAGACCTGAACGGTCCCGCTCGCGCTGAGCGTATCCACCTTGCGAACGATGGGAGCGCCGGTGGACAGCATCAGTTTCTTAATCGTAATCAAGCGCTTGACGGCGTTCTTCTTCTTCTTGTAGACGCTGGCCTTGATGGAGATGAAGTCATCGATGATCGCCAAGGCTTGCCCCAACGACTCCTTGCACTGCTGGTAGTCGTTAAAGTTATCGGCGATCTGGTTCTCCAGACAGAACTCGAGCCAGTCATCGACGTCATCAAAAGTTTCCGGATTGTCTTGGTCCTCGCCCTCATCGCCGTCCTCGAGCAGTGCAGCCATCGTACTGGCATCGGACGAGATGAACTCGACGAGACCCTCTATAGAGAGAATCAGTATCTTAATTTTCTCTTCTTTGTGGATGTTGAGCTTCTGCTCCTCGGCGGCCGCCTCGACCTTGCCGAGCAGATCGCCCAGGCCTTCATTGATGGAATTCAAGAAATCATCCAGCTCTTGGAAGTCCACGCTGAGGACGGCCTCTTTTTCTTGAATGGCCGCCTGGATGTCCTGCTTGACGAGGCCGCCGAGTGTGCTGTTGCCGGCGTCAATCAAGTGCATCGCGTGCAAAATTCGGATGCGGACTTGGTTGACTCCCTCGTCGATGTTGCGGAGGATCTCATCCACATGGACCCATTGAGCTTCCATCACGGGAATCGCGTCACGAATGTCTTGAATAAGCCCGGGAGTCGCCTGCGTCGAGACCGAAGGCATCAAGGCCGCGCAGAGAGCGACCCCGACGAGCATGATGAACGTCAGAGATTTCAGACCTCTCATGGGTATTCTGTCCCTCCCTTTAGTGTAGGACGACGAGCTTCTCGACATGGGTCCGGCTATTCTCGCGGTAGATTATCACGTAGACACCGTTCGCCAGATGATTCATCGAGAGAGCATTCTTAGAGCCGACGCTGACTAACGCTCCACCCAAGGTATAGACGCGCGCCTGAGCATCCTCAGTCGTCGCGGTCAAACCCGCCGAAGCGGCCCAAGCCCTGTTGATGGCTACACCGAAGGTCTTCTGCAACTTGCTGAGAGAACGCTTCACTTGGCTGAGTTGTTTCTTAAGCGCGCGGTCCTTGGCCTCGATCGCCAGATGGACGCAGAAGAGTGCTCCTTCCAGGCCGTCGTTGTGATCAGCCGCAGGAGTCCCGCCATCCTCACCGTAGAGCACTATGTCTCCATCGGGGGTCTCCATCCCCAACTCTTTGCTGGCGGTTTGGAGAGCACTGGTGGCACCCAGCAGTGAGGGACTCTTACCCCCACACGTGGGCTCGGTCGCCGATTCTTGGATATCACCGAGGACACCACCGAGCGCCGTCGAGACCTGACCGACCAAGCTGTCGATCAACTCGACTGTCCTCTTGGCTGACATCTTGGTGCGATCGCTAAGAGGATAGTCCGGAGTTGTTCCTCCATCCAACTTCGTCTTGAAATCATCTAGCTCACCACCAAAGTCTTCGATGAGCCCTCCCGTCCCATTGATCTCATCGAGAAGATCGACGGCGTTTCCCAAATCTGCGATCGCGTCATCGGTCTTATTCTTGGCTTCCTCGGTATCGACGGAGAGGAAGGCGCTCGGGCCACAATCCTCGTCGCTATCCATGGCTTGGCAGGCCTCACTGATTTCATTCAACGCTTTATTCAGATCGACGTTCAAATCCACTAGCTTTCCGATCAATTCATTCCACTTGACGTTCAGATCAACCAGACAAGCCGCCCCGCTCTTGAGTTTGGTCGATGCATCGGCGCAGGGATCTGCTGCTTGCGCCGGGATCACGACCGCAAAGACGCCCACGAGGGCAGCCAGGGTCAACAACAGATATTTATTGATTCTCATCGTTACTGATACCCTCCTTTAGTGAAGGACCACGAGCTTCTCGACGCGGGTCCTGCCGCTTTCGTTGGTGACGACCACGTAGACACCGTTCGCCAACTGATTGAGCGAGAGTGCGTTCCCGGAACTGACCGTGACCGACGCCCCGCTTAGCGTATAGACCTGAACGTTGGCACCGAAGCTCTGCTCATTCAAGTGCGGGATGCTGTTGCTGAAATTGCGCCGGACCTTCGCCAGTCTCTTCTGGACCAGCTTGAGGTCGCTGCGGCATTCCGGGATGTTATTGGCCTCGATGTCGTCCTTCGCGGCAACCGCCTGATCGAGCACGGCCGCGGCATTGGCCAAGGCCCAGTCGACGTCGTCTAAGCTCTCCTCGGTGCTCAGGCCATGGAGCGCAATGGCGATAAAATCATTCACATCGTCGGCACCGCTGGTGCGTGGGTCGGGATCGTTCGGGTCCTCGCCCACGTCGCCGTCCTCCAAGTACGCCGAGACTTCTGCGATCTCGCTATCGGTGATGGTGACGAGCTCGTTACACTGATCCAGCCAAATCTCCATATCGGTCGCATCGGAGACAGGGATCCGGCCGATCTCTTTGAGACCGCCGACCTTACCCTCAACCTCACCCAAGCCGACCTCGAACTCATGCAAGAGGTCCGAGAACGCGCCGATGTCGACGACCAAGATCCTGGCTTTATCCCGCTGCGCCTGCTCCAACAAGAGCTTGGCTTCGTGGACAGCCTGGGGGTCTTCGCAGCTAAACTCTCCATCGCACGCGGCCAACAAGTTGCGCGCTTGGTCGATCAAGTCCCCCAAACCGCCTTCCAAATTCTTAAATTCAAGGTTGAGCTTAGCCAGCTGGCGCTGAAGAGTGGCCGACTGATTGAGCAGTATCTTGAGCTCTTTGAGCGCCTCACCGAACGCGCTGGTACCTGTAATGAGAGGCCCTGCGCTGGCACTCACTGTCAGGAACGAGAGACCGGACACCACGATCAGCGTGGCGATCAGAAACGATAGAGTTTTTGTGACTCTCATTGAGTTGATTCCCTCCTCGGGTATTACGTTAAGATAAACAGCTATGGAACGGCTGTACGCTTGGATTCTCCCTCGATCACCACCCCCTGAATAAGATGTAAAACTCTAAGTTGTGCTTGCGCTCAGCAAACGTGAATCATCCGGGGTTGAGATGGGTATCTCCCGGTTCATCGCCCAAGAGAGGACGGGCAGTAGATCCCCCTAAAGCAGTTGTTCGAAGTATTTTGTCCCTCGCCATTCGATTCCTCTCAAGATCGGAGTTTAGGGAGAAGTGCTCTCTTTCTAAAGGAAGCACTACCTGTGGAAGAGTAATCTTTGGGACCTTGTTACGTGACATATGTCCGCAAAAAAACAGACCTTTGACTATCTTTCTGGTTCCAGAAATAAAACTGCGCTGATGGCAGATGCCACGTGGCAAGACCACAGAGAATTACAAGTCAAAGTGAATCAGAGCGGTGGCCGCCATGGGGGGAAGTGTGGCGGCCACCGCTTTTTCAGTCCTAAGAACGTCAGTGTCTCGTCCAGATAAGCTTATTTAGCTTGCTCTGCCAACTGCGCCCATCGTCATCCGTGATTTTTACGACATATAAATAAACCCCGTTGGGGCGCGTCGGGCCCATGAGCGTCTCGAGTTCCACGCGGTCATTCGAGCTATGAGATTGGACGATCCGCCTGCCGCCGAGGGTATAGATTTCTACGATCAGCTGACGCACAGGCACCCCTTGAACTTTAAGCGTGCTCTGCTCGATACCGATCGACAACTCAGCGCGATTGTTCACGGTGCGATTGTTCAGCTCGATCTTAAAGATCGCCCCGATCTCGAACAGCGCCTGGAGCACTTCACTGAGTTGCTTGTGCAACGTACGATCCACGTCCGTCAAGGCGCTATCGACGGACCTCTGGGCGTTCCCGAGCGCCTTGAACGCTTTGTCACCCTCACTGTTTCCTAGAGCGCTGACCGCACTGGCCAACGCGTTATCGGCCTGTTGGAGTTTATCCTGCATGGCTGCAAGCGAGTGGTCTAACTGATCGAGCGTCCTCCGGATTATCTCCAGTTGATGCGAGATCTTCTTGCCCGTGATGCTGCCAAACTCTTTCGCGTCAATAGCTTTCGCTAAGAACCCTTGGAGTACGTCGATCTCGCAGCTAAACTCGCGCTTCTTCGTGACGATCTCAGCAAAGAAAGCATGGAAGAGGTTGACCAACGAGCCGATGGTCTTGAGTCGATCGAGCGCATCTTGCAGGTCTGCGTCCGTCGGATCAAGCTCGATTGAGCTTAAGATTTCACCCAGCTCATCGGATGTGTCCTGCAAGGCGGTTCCCAGTTCTATGAATAGATCCTTAAAAGGCAGACCCTTTTGTAACAACTCGTTGATCAAGTTGTCTACTTTGCCGGGAAGACACAGGGGCGCTGCTGCGATCGTCGCCGTCGCAGTGCCCGTCAAGCCATCATCGGAGTCAGTCACACGCAGCTTGACGATCTTGATCTCGCCTGGAGATGGGCAGGATGTCTCCGGCGTCGCGCTGGTCGAATCTCCGAACTGACCGTTGTTGTCCAAATCCCACGAGAAGCTCGCGATGCCCTTGTTCGGGGCATTCAAGTTATCCGGGTCTTTCGAACCCGTGCCGTCTAGCGTAATCGTCGCCTGGCCCTGCACACAGGCGTAGGGTCCGCCAGCATTGGCAATTGGAGCCTGAACAACAACTGTGTTGAGCTTTGCTTTAATGGCGTTGGCGAAATCCTGGATGATATTGGGAATTAAGATCACAAAACCCTGACTGCTTATCATCGTAATCGGATCACGCGGGGGCAGATTTCCTAGATTCGGAGCTTCTACCAGAAAACAGTTCTTGGTTCCTGTGCGGGGAGGTTGTGGTTGTGGTTCAACGATATTACATAGTAAATCCTTAAATGTTCTTTGTTTCCTGCTATTTCCATCCACAATCTGACCGATGCCTTCAGCATCAATCTCATCAATTCCTGCTCCGATTCCTCCATCGACCAGCGTAAACAGTTCTTTCCGAATTTTTCCACTTGAAGCTCTCCGACCCTGCAAGTTGCGATTCGGTGCTCCGTCTGTCACGATGTTAATCAATTGAAGTTTAGCTGCAGTGAAATTAGGCGAACTGGTGATCTCTTGGATCACCAACTGAAGCCCCGAAGCCAATGGTGTAAAGCCTCCACCTTTTTGGATTGATTCGACCTTTTGGGCAACTGTCTCGGCCACAGTATCATCTGTGATTACTGTCGGCGGGATTTCTACCCGCGCAAGACCGGGGATATTTGATGCGAATTGTACTACAGTGATCTCTATCGATCCATCGTGCGGGATGACATTCCTGATGGCGTTCGAGAACCCGTGTAAAACAGCACTAAATTCTGCTGCGTTAATGCTGTCTGAGCCGTCGAGCACGATCCCCAACTGTATGGAGGGTTGCGCCCATGCCGCCGGTGCCCTCACTCCTACGAACGCTAGAACCAGAATCAATGTCAACCACGCAATCGGATGCGTGAAAAAACCTCTCATTATTCCCCCTCTACTCTCATTCTGAAATTTCCTTTATAATTCCCGTCGACTGGCCCAGCTCATAATAAGTCACAAGTTGTCGATCTCCACCCGCGCTTCAACTTGTTCTTTTGTCCCCGCAAAGTCCCTTGTTTTGGAGTCGGCTTGCGTTGGACTATTTTAATCTCCTCCTTTGAATGGCCCTAGAAGTATCGTTGGCTTTCACCCAGCGCTGTTCTTTGCCTGAGCAAAAAAACATGCCCCCTCATCACTGAGAAGAGCGGGACATTAAAATGACAGCGCTAAGATATTTCTCTAGGTATATTCCCTCACCACTGCTTCCTCTCAAATACGGAGCTTAGGGAAGAACTTACTCTTCTTAAAGGACGTATTGCCTGCAAGAGGAGCATCTTTGACCCAAGTTAAAGTGACGGATGTCCGGTAGCGCGAGCCCAGGCCTCATCACTATAATGAGTATGGCTTTCAAGGAGAGTGCGTCGTGGATGTCCAAATTAATCGTCCTCTTTGATGGCGTGTGCAATCTTTGTAACAACACAGTGCAATTCATCATTCGACGCGACCCGAATGCGCACTTCCAGTTTGCATCGCTCCAGTCACCGCAAGCGCAGAAGTTTCTGGCAGGTCTTCATCTTCAAAGCTACATGGAAAGCATCTTGCTCGTGGAAGACTCAAAAATCTACACCGCCAGCGCCGCGGCACTTCGTATTGCTCGACATCTCTCGGGATTCTGGCCTCTCTTCTATATTTTTATCATCGTCCCGCGTCCGATCCGCGACTGGGTCTATTCCATCATCGCGCGCAACCGCTATCGTTGGTTCGGTCGGCGCGACGAGTGCATGGTCCCCACCCCGAATTTGCGCGGGCGTTTTCTCGACTGATCTTCCTCGACCAAGTTCAACACATGCCATACTGATTTCACTCTTTCACGTCATTCTGAGCGGAGCGAAGAAGCTCTTCCCCGAAAAAAGACGCCCCGGAGTCCTGGGAGGACCCCGGGGATTCGACGAGTGTATCGACGGGAGACTGTGTTGTCTATCTAAGTTAAGGGTTAGCGAGCGATCACCAGCTTGCTCACCTCGCTACGGAGCACCTTGCCCTTCGCGTCAGTAGTAGTGATCACGTACAGATAGACGCCGTTCGCGAGCCATTGCCCATTCAAGCTGCGACCGTTAAACACGAGCTGGTTGCCCGCGTGCGACTGAGCAAAGACTCGCGCGCCAAAGAGCGTGAAGACCTGCACCTCGATCTTCGCCACACTGGTGCCCTCGGCAACGAAGACCGCTCGGCCGAGCGCGTCGCTCTGGATGTGCTCCCCCAGCACAGCAATGCCGGCCGAAGAGACTCCACCTTTGCGAGCGGCGATGCCCAGTAGACGCTGGATGCTATCGAAACGCTTGAACATCTCGTTGATGAACTTGCGCTGGATGCGACTCAAGTCGGCAATCGCGCCGTTGAGCTGCTTGAGTGCTGCCGCGAGCGCGTCGATGACCCCTTCGGGCTCTTGGTCGGCGATTGCCGCGAGCGCGTTATTAAGAGCCACGTCAGCGGCGTCGACCTTGCCGATGGCTACCGAGGCCTGCTTGTCCACGCCGGCGAAGATATCCAACAGAGCATCCAGGTCGCGGAGAATCCGCTTGCCAAATACACTTGAGAGTTTCCCGCTGTCCATGCGATCTTGCAGGTTCTTCTTGAACGCGTTGACGCGGCATTGCAAATCCGTAGACAACGCCAAGATCAGATGGAAATTGTCCTCGACCAAGCCTATCACGGGGTAGTGCTTCGTGATCGTGTCCTCCACGTCCGACAAGTCTTCATCGCTGGGGTCGACGCTGGCGGAGTCGATGTCGCTTGCTACTGATGCCAACGTGTTGAGCATCTCGAGTAGATAGCGCTGGTAGTCCGCGCCTAAGCCCTTGAGAGTCTGGAAGAAGTCATTCAACCGGCCCTCTTGCGGACAAGACCGCGTGACGACCAAGAGCGCGTTGTCGACCGTCTGAGCGCCGTCGTCGTCGGTGACGCGTAGCTTGATCAAGCCATCGACCGCGAGGCCGGAGACATTCGGACAGACGAAGCTGGCCGTGGGACCCGTCGCGTCCTTAAAGTTATTGCCGCCTTTGAATTCCCATTCGTAACTGACGATATGGCCGTCGGGATCAAACGAGCCGGAGCCGTCTAATTGGATCGTCTGGTCTGGATCGCACGTGTACGCCACATCGTTGGGGTTCCCGTTGGGCGTAGGGCCGGCGTCAGCGACGGGGGCCACATTCGGGGTTATTTCGACATTGACGGACTTGGTGTTGGTCAGGCCATCGTTGTCCGTCACTGTCAGAGTGACCTTGACAGCGGAGAGCTTATCCACCGCGGGGCACGTGAACGAGACGGAAGCACCCGTAGCATCAGGCTTTCCATCACCGTCAAAGTCCCATTCGAACTGAGTGACATGGCCGTCTTTATCCGAAGATCCGGAGCCATCGAGTGTGATCGTTCTTTTCTCTTTGCACGTATACGGACCGCCGGGGTTCGCCACGGGTGGGAACCCAATGATAACCTTGGTCATGCCCGTAGCGCTCTTACCGCGATTGTCGGTGACCTGAAGAGTGACGGTCGTGTCAGCGTCCGGGCAGTCAAACGTCGGGTTGACCCCGGAGGCATCGGTAAAATTACCGTCGCCGTTAAAGTCCCAGGCAAAGCTCGTGATTTCACCGTCATCGCTGGCCTTCGACTTGCTGCCGTCGAGCCGGATGCGCTGCTTCGGCTGACAGAAATACGGCCCGCCAGCGTCGGCAGATATAGGCTCCAAGACCGTCTTCAGCTTTAACTCGAACGCCTTCTCGAGCGCCGCGAAATTTTCGACCTTGATGACGAACCCGTTGTTCTTGGTATCGGGTGGGTTCTTAGGGTCTTCGATCAGGACGCTCGGCTGCGGATAAGCCAGCGCGAGCAAGAAGCCGATCAACGTCGTCGGATCGGAACTGGTCACAGCCTGACCGATCGCCTCGGCATCGAGTCTGTCCAAGCCCTGGGCGACCGCTCGGTCACGGGCCTGGAGCGCGTGCTCACGCCCTGTCTTTTCCCCGATGGGACGATTGGGTTTGCCGTCGGTCGCGATGTTGATTGCTCGCTTGTGCTTCGTGGCGAGAGGGTGGGGTGAATTTTTGAGCTGTTTCATCGCCAAGTCGATCGCCACTTCCATGTTGGTACGACCTAGCGCCTGACGGATTTTCAGGACTTTTTGGACAAATTGATCGCGGGCATCGACCGAATCGATGACCGTCGGTGCGATCTCGACCCGTGCTTCACCGTTAACGCCGAGGCCAAACTGGACTACGGTCAACTCCACCGTGCCGTCGGTGGGGACGATCGCGTGGATCGCGTCGGCGATCCCGGCTCTCTCCAAATTAAAATCGCCGGATCGGATGCTGCTGGAGCCGTCCATCAGAAGCGCCAACTGAAACTCGACGCCAGCTCCTCTCGCGATCGGCGAGATCATTACTACACTGATCAATGCGACCAGTAAAACTACTGTCGCAGGTAGACCGAACTTCATTCGCATGGTGCTAACCCCTCTTTCGGTCCCCTGCTCTAATTCGCTCTCTCACTCCTCTCTAGAGAATCTCTAGATCCCGTACACTCGTCGATCCGTCTTGTACACCCGAGCATCCCAGTGTGCGCTCGGGGATCGGGTGGCCGCCGTACACTCTACAGCGGCCACCGCCGTCTCCCGTCCAATTATCTCATGGTCTCATCCAGACGAGCTTTCGAAGCTCGCTCTTCCAACTGCGTCCGTCCTTGTCCGTGATTTTTACGATATACAGATAGACTCCGTCGGCGCGCCCGCGTCCGACGAGCGTCTCGAGCGCCAGTCGGTCGCTCAACGTGTGCGACTGTGCAAGGCGCACGCCGTTGAGAGCATACACTTCTACCGTCAAGTCACTCACACTGGCACCTTGGATCATCATCGTGCCCTGCTCAATCACAATCCAGGGCTCTGATGATTTCCGGTGGCCCGCGGTGCGAGTGTTCAGCTCGATCTTGAAAGTCTGGCCGATCGAGTCTTGCGCTTTCAACAACTGCGACAACTGCTTGCGCAACATACGACCCACGTCGCCCACCGCGCTGTCGACCAGTTTAAGCGCCTTCGCGAGCGCCGTGGCAGCGGCATCGACGTCGTTGGCGTTGAGTGCGTCGATCGTTTTGTTGAGTTCACTATCCACCTGCTTGAGCTTGGTCTGCAAAGCAACGAGTGCCTGCGCGAGTTGATCCAGCAGTTTCTTCATCAGATCGAGCTGTCTCAAAATACGCGTGCCTGTCGTCTTGCCAAACTTTTTCTGCGTGATCGCCTGCGGCAAGAGCGTCTTCAGCACATCGATCTCACACTCGTACTCCAGCCGCGCCGAGTTGATCTCGTCGATGAACGGCTGGATGAAATCAGCCACCGAGCCGATGGCCGTGAGTTTTGCGATGGCATCATCGATCTCTGTGTCTGTCGCATCAGGTGTCAGCGTATCCAAAATATCCCCGAGATCGGTGGACACACCATTTAATTGAGCCAATAGCTCAACGAAGAGGTCCTTGAAGGGGAAACCCTTCTTCAGCACTTCGCTCAGCAGATCGTCGACCTTGCCCGTCTTCTGGCAAAGTCGGGGCGTCGTGATCGTAGCGATCGCGTCGTTGGTTAAGTTATCATCGCTGTCGGTCACGCGCAGCTTCACGGTCTTGACGGTGCCATCCGTGGCGGGACACGACGTCGTCGGCTTCGCGCTGGTCGAGTCGCCGAAGGTGCCGTTGTTGTCCAAATCCCACGAGAAGCTCGCAATGCCCTTGTTCGGAGGCACATTGTTATCCGGGTCTTTCGAACCCGTGCCGTCCAACTGGATCGTCGTTTGGCCTGGTGTACAGATGTAGGGGCCACCGGCGTCGGCGATCGGGCCGACTGGAGCCGTCACATTCACGTTGACTGTATCTGTGTCCGTCAAGTTATCGTCTGAGTCGGTCACCGTCAGCTTCACCACGACCGTTCCCGACGAGGGACAGGTGAGCGTGGGCGTCGCCGTATTCGCATTCGTTAATGAGCCACCGCCCGATTGAATCTCCCACAAGAAGCTCTTGATTCCCTTGTTAGCTGCGCCCGAATTGTCCGGGTCGCTCGACCCTGTACCGTCTAGCTGTTTAGTTTGATTCGCTCGGCAGCTCGTATCCGCTCCTGCGTTGGCGTTCGGCCCCACCGGCTGGGAGCTGACCACAATTTGTGCGGGGTCCGAATTAGTCAGACCGCCTGTTTTGGTCACCGTTAAGTTCACTACGACCGTCCCGGTCGTCCCCGGACATGTGAATTTAGGCTGCGCAATCGCGTTATTGTCGAAGGTGCCGCCCGTAGGCCCAGATACGAAGGACCACGCGAAGGCCGTGATGCCCTTGTTCGCAGCGCTTTGATTATCTGGGTCGAACGAGCCCGTTCCGTCGAGCGTAATCTGTTGGTTGACCTGGCACGCATAATGCCCCGTGTCATTCGGGTCACCATCCGCGACGGGGCCTGCATCCGCCACGGGAGGGCTGATAATAATGATATCGAGTTTTTTGTTAACGGCTGTAGCAAAATCACTAAAACTTTGTATCAGGAGCACGAATCCTTGCGTGCCAATGCCGTTACTGTTGCGTGGAGGAAAGCCGGTCAAGGTAGGAGCAGCAATCTGCGCACAGTGCGCTAAGTCATCCGGGCTTGGTCTCGGGAAAACTAAGTCACAAAGGAAGTTTTTGAAGGCAGAGATAAGAACGGCATCGCCCACCCCCTCAGCATCAAACTCGTCGACTCCGGCGCTGACTGCCGCGATACGCGCGTTGATCGCCGCCGTCACCGCCGCGCCCGCCGGGCTTGAGGGCACGTTCGGGTTGCCGTCAGTCTCTATGTTGAATATTTGTATCGCGTCCGTCCTGCACGACGGATTGCATATCGTATTTTTGGCCAAGTTAATGCCCGCAGCCATCGGCGTCGTACCGTTCGCTTTGGTAATGTTCTGGATGGTCGTGGCCACATTGCTTCTGACGGTGCTGCTCGTAATGGCCGTGGGCGGTACTTCCACGCGTGCATCACCGACGATATCGCCCGCGAACTGCACCACGGTAATCTCTATCGACCCATCCGTCGGGATTTGCGCTAGGATGGCAGCGGCTATGCCACTCTTAACGGTAGTAAAATCAGCGCTGCTGATACTCCCTGAGCCATCTACAATGAACACCAACTGGGTCGTGGGAGTACCCCAAGCTACCGACGATTTCAGTCCTAAGATCACCAGAACCATGACCAGTATCCATCCCAACCACGCGCCCTTACGCGTGATAATAGTGTGCATTGGTCCCCCTTACTCTTAATTCTCTCTCTATCTTCTCTGGGGGCGGTCGGGTCCTTATTGTCGATCGCCCAGTCTCCCTGTCAACCCGCCGACTCGATTCTCTGCCTACGTGCCCAGCGTATACAGAGAACCCCCGAGGCTGTTAAGCCGTACGCTCGCCTCGGGGGTTCCATTTAGTCATACATCGTCATCAACGATATCAGTGTACGACCGTGACCTTGCGGATTTGCTGATGGACGTTGCCCAGCGCATCGCGCAACTCTGTCACAGCCAGGTAGACTCCGTTCGCCAGACTGTTGACGTTCAGCCCGCTGACTTGAGTTGTGATCAAGGCACCGCCGAGCGTGTAGATCTTGGTCACACCCGCGGTCAAGCCCGTGATCTCGCTCGTGCCGTGGCCGCCGAAGTTGGTGTTGCGCAAGAGCTCTCTCGTCTCGCGGACAGCCTTCAAGATCCACTTCTTGTGGCGCGTGAACTCACGAATGACCGTCAAGAACGAGCGCAGCTGCGCATAGACTTCGCCGAGGCAGATCTTGAACTCCCTCAGTTGGCCAAAGCTGAACGGGCCCGACTCAGTCAACTGCGGCTGCACATGCAGATCAGCCGAATCGCTGCGCAAATTCTCCGTGCAGGAAACCAACTTATCCTTGAGCGTTTCGGAATCGTCTTTCAGGGTACCAATGTGCTCGAGGATGTCCCCCGTGAGCGTCTTGGCTAATTCCAACAAGGAGACGATCTTGGTCGCCTTGCGATTGTCCAGAGTGCCATCTTTCGACTCACGCAGACCATCGATTTCGTCGCTCAGATTTCCTAGCTCTTCACTGAATGTGAAGATCAAGCCGTTGTCTTCGTTGGCGCATTGATCGATCGTATTGACGATTTTCTCCTGCGTCGCCTCGAAGTCAGCAGACAACTCTTCGAGCAACGCATCGAGATTGCCCTTGCCGACCGTGATCAGCTTGCGCGCCTCTAAGACACTGATCAACTCTTCGTTGAAGAGCGCACCGAGGATCGTCACGCAGACGTTGTCGATGGTATCCAATTCGATGAGCAGACCGTTGAAATCCTCGCGGATGTCGGCGATTACCCGTGGAGTGTTACCAGCGGTGACGGCGATGACTTCGCTGGCACCATGGCCGCCGAAGTTCGAGCTGCGCAGCAACTCGAACACTTCGCGCACACCCTTCAAGACCCATTTCTTAAATCCGGGGAGGCGGTTGACTTCACGAATCGCACGAGTCAAGCACTGGTGCGCTAGACCCAAGACAATCTTGAGATCGCGCAGCTGCTCGAAGCTGAACGGACCCGACTCGGTCAGCTGCGGAATCGCCTTAATGGGCTCTGAACGAGGCTGCGTCTTCGCCTCGCCGCAGCTCAACTCGGTGTTCTCGAGACTGCAGTTCTCAGGATCGCTCAGACATTCACCGACCGGCCCGTCGGAAGCCAGTAGCTCCTCGACGCTCCCGGTCTTGCTGGGGATCGAGCCGTCGGACTGGACTCTGTCAGAGATTGAGTTCAAATTGCCAGTGACGATATTCTCAAGTAGGCTATCGATCTTGAAGCGCTTGCGCTGGTCGATATTATCGAGATTGCCGATGTCTTCTTGCAGCCCGGCAACCTCGCCAAAGACCGTGCCGTCATCGCTTCCATCCTGATCATCGCCGAGCAGGCTGACGCACTGCTCCAGCGTAGCATTGATGCGATCGAAGCCTTCACCGGCGGAAGTGACGAGGGTATCGAATAGTAATCTGGTCAGATTGCCTTTGCCCACGGTGATCAGCTTGCGGGCTTCCAGGACGTCGATGTCGACCTCATGGATCAAGGCAGACAGAATAGTGATACAGACGTTGTCCAACGTCTGTAGCTGGACCAGGATGCCGTTGGCCCGCTCGCGCGCGTCCGCCAGCGGAGAGCCTGAATCGGCTCGGGCCGGCACCGCGGCGAGCAAGAGGCCCCCTAGCCCCAGCACCATCGCTAAGATAAAACCTAGCTTTCTTCTCATTGGTGATTTCTCCTCCTTGGGCTGTCGTCTTAAACGCAACTCTCAATTGACTTCGCGGGTAATTCTTTGGTCATCCCTTCACAGTGTCAGGAGAGGGGTGTGTGGTTCTTCGACTCTCCCATGAACTCACATTTTCAGCACTCCACCCCAGTTCCTCTCGCCATCATGGCAAGGGATTAAGCCCGGGGTCTCCCGCGAGAGACCCCGGGGCGTGTTTCTTTCCCTAGTTCAAGACGACCAGTCGCTCGACGCGATTGCCAATCACGACCACGTAGATGCCGTTGGCGAGTTTGTTCTTCACGCTCTGCAGACCGCCGCTCACGCGATCCGTCAAGACCAACTGACCGCTCAGAGTGTAGACCTGAACCGCCGTGTTGGTGCCCAGCGTGCTCACGACGCGGACCCGCGGGGGGCCTGAGTTGAGCATCAGCTTCTTGACGTTGATGAGCTTCTTCACGGCCAGTTTCTTCTTCTTGAAGACGGTGGCCTTGATGGAGATGAAGTCATCCAAGATGTTGAGCGCGCGACCCAACGACTCTTTGCACTGCTGGAAGTCGTTAAAGTCATCCGAGATCTGATTCTCCAAGCAGAACTCGAGCCAGTCATCGACGTCGTCGAAGGTCTCGGGGTTGTCCTGATCCTCGCCCTCATCGCCGTCCTCGAGCAACGCGACCATCGTGTTGGCGTCGGACGTGATGAATTCGACGAGCTTCTCCTGAGACAGGAGCAGGGCCTTGACCTTCATTTCCTTGGCCGCATTGAGCTTCTTCTCTTCCATAGCAGCCTCGACCTTGCCGATGATCTCACCGATTCCTTCATCGATAAAGCCGAGGAAGTCACTCAGTTCTTCGAACTTGACGGTGATGATGACTTCCTTCTCTTGAATGGCCGCTTGGATGTCTTGCTTGACGACCGTGCCCAGCAAGCTGTTGCCGGCATCGATCGTCTGCATCGCGTGCAGGATCTTGATACGAACTTGGTTGATCTCCTCATCGATATCGATGAGGATTTCATCGACATGGACCCAATCGGCTTCGAGGATTGCGATCTCGTCGCGGATGTCTTGGATCAACGAGATGCTGGTGCCGTCTGCCTTGGCAGAGACCGCTGGCATCAACGCAACGCCGAGTGCAATCCCCACGAGTGCCAGAACAAATGTCAGGGATTTCAAACCTCTCATTTGTGTATTTCCTCCTTGGTAAAGGATCTAATCAAGTCCTACCGTTAATGGAGGACGACGAGCTTCTCGACGCGACCGGTGCTGTAGACCACGACGTAAACGCCGTTGGCCAAGCTGCTCTGAGATAGAGCCGAAGCCGCACCGACGCTCACCAACTGCCCGCTCAACGTGAAGACCTTGACCTGGATGTTGGACTGGGCGACAAAGCCGACAGACGTCGCGCGGCTGCCGCCGTTGATCGCGATCTTGAAGAGCTTGACGAGCCGATCCAGTTCTTTGCGTACCTGGTTGAGGAAGCGACTCAGCACGCGGTCCTTGTTCCGGACGGCCTGGTTCACCGACTTGAGCGCCGAGTGCAACAAGGTCGCGGCGACGTTCTCGTCGGGACTGTCAGAGCCTTCTTCGGCGCTGGCATCTTCCAGGTCCTTCTCCGCGCTGGCGAGCAGGCCTGCGATGCCGGTGTTGGTGGCCTCATCGCCCAAGGTGTCCAGGCTCTTCTGCGCCAACTGTGAGATCTTCTGTACGGTGCGAGCTATAGAAGTCCGGGTTCGATCGCGGAAGGCAAAGTCCGTGCCTGCTCCGTCGACTTTAGAAGCAAGCCCAGCGACCTCTTCCAGGAAATCCGAGATAATCCCGGCTTCTACCTCAACGTCCGCGAGACCCAACTCCAAATCAGCGTGAGCGTCATCGGTCGCCACTTGCGCGTTATCGAAATCGAGATCGTCCACAGAAGCGCTTCCGGGATCAGAGCAGGTATCATCACTGCTCAGGTAGAGACTGCAGGCATCCCCGATCTCGCTGACCGCGTTGTCGAGCTTGCCATTCAGGATAGACATATCCCTGACTAGCTCATCCCATTTGGCGCCTAAATCTGTCACACATTGCAATCCGTCTCTGAATTTGACCTTGTCGGGGTCCGTGCACCACTGCGCGTTCACTGGCGCCGCCAGCGCGAGGATACCCACAAGAGCAGTCAGAACAAAGAATAGTCCTTTGGTAACTCTCATTGTTTCTGTTTCCCCCCTTAGATATATGACGGCTTTTTGAGTCGTCATGGTGGTTACTTCTTTCTCTTCCACCCTGTTAGTGGAGGACGACGAGCTTCTCAACGCGACCGTCGCTGTAGACCACGACGTAGACGCCGTTGGCCAGAGCGTTGCGATCGAGAGCCGAAGCCGTGCCGACATTTACCAATTGCCCGCTCAAGGTGTAGACCTTGGCCTCACCCTGACTACCAATGCTGAGATTGACGTGCGAAGTGGATCTCTTGTTAAGGACTCGCTGAACGTTCTTGATGTGACTGCGGCATTCAGACACATCGCCCTGCGTGGTTTCCTTAGTACGAATGATCTCGTCCAGAACGGCTTTAGCGTTCTCAAGAGCCGCGTCGACATCTTGCAGGCTCTCGTCGGTTACTAGAGCACTGAGAGCGCCCGCGATGAAGTCGTTCACGTCATCCCACGTGGTAGGATCGTTCGGGTCTTCGCCCTGATCGCCGTCTTCCAACTGGGCCGAGATCGTAGCGAAGTCGCTGTCCATGAAGGTGATGAGCTCGTTGCAGGCGTTCAGCTCGATCTCCATGAACTCACCGTCGGAGACCAGGATCTTGCCGATTTCCTTGAGGCCGCCGATCTTGCCCTCGAGCTCACCGAGGTCGACCTCAAACTCATGGAGGTGATCCAGGAAAGCCCCGATGTCGATGACGAGGATTCGTGCCTTGTTGCGCTGCGCCTGCTCCAAAAGGAGTTGGACTGCGTGGATTACCTCAAGATCATTGCAGCCCTCCACGCCGCCGGGACATGCTTCCAGACGATCTTTTGCTTCACTGATCAAGTCGCGGAGCCCGTCCACGGTATTCTCTAATTTGAGATCAAGTTTAGCAAGGCTCTTGTTCAGGAAAGAAGCTTCATTGAGCAAGAGCTTCACTTCCTTCTTGGCTTCCTCCCTAGCTCCGCCAAAAAGGCTGGGCAAAGGGCCAGCGCTCGCATTTAAGGGCGTCAGAGACAACCCGACGTACATCACCAGAGTGGTGATAAGAAACACTAGAGATTTTGTGACTCTCATTTAGTTAACTCCCTCCTTGGTAAATAGTAGAGTCAATCGACAAAGTCAATCGACTGTATGGGTTTTTAAGCACCTGCCAGGAGACCACCTCCTCCCCGGATATGTGGCAAGAAATCGAAGCTTTGCTTTTCCTTACATCAAGCTCTGCTTGCCATGGAAAAAATCGTGGGAGTAAACGATCGCTAACCCTCAGACTGCCTCCCGTCGATTTTGGTGTGAGCATAACAAAAAGTTCCCGTTTTGTCAAGCCGTGCGGCGGAAATTCGCCACATCCACCGCGTCGTTCCGTCATACACTCTCGTGCGCTTTAGGAAATATCACCGCGTCCGTCCTACCTGCCTGTGCGGAGAGATCATAAAATCCGCACTCTGTCCTATGTGCGTATTGTATCGCACCCCTGTCTTCCCCGTCAGTGATTTGCATCACCTTGGTCACAGATATACGGGCATCTTTACACAAAATCGCCCGCCTTGTCAAATTTTCAACAAAATCTTGATGATCCGTTTGTCCACAACCCGTCCATTCTGATCGCGCAGGGCGATCACGCCAATGTAGATGCCATAAGCTTTTTCGTTTTCGAGCCTTCGATCGACAAAACTCACTGATAGAGCCTGGACAGCTTCTTCCCAGTGCCGTCGATCTTCGACCCTACGTCCGCTGAGATCGAAGAGTCTTTCGATCTCGACGGACTTACCCGCCCGGAGAGCCCCCGATAGGAAACCAATCTGAGCAGAGCGCAAGAGAGACCCCAAGGGGGCAAAATCAGTGATCATTTTGCGTATCAATCCTGGGAAAAGCCGGGTGCCAGCGAGCGCCTTGGTCAAGAACGTCGGCTCTTTTGTGTCCGGGTCGCGGGCCACGCCCACGGCTTGCGCTGCCGTCAAGCGCGCATCGATGACCTGGTCGAAGCTTACATCGCCTTGGTCCAAATCGTTCTCGATGATCGTGAAAAATTGCTGAACTCCGTCGGGGCCTTCTCCTAAAATCGTCTCAATTTGGTTCAGTATCTCGTCGATCGGGTCTAAATCTGCTTCTATTTTATTCAGTCCAGCATTGATCTTTGACGCAGTGCTCGATGAAATACTCCCTTGGCTTTTGAGTGCTTGGATCAAATCTTTGAGAGTCTCAATGTGCGAGATGACGCTATTGTCGGGGTCACGCATCGCCGCGCGCACGAGCTCCAAGATACCGACGTTCTCTCCCTCAGCATTCTTGAATTTACAGTTGATCGTGCTGTCGGGGTGGGGCAGGGTGCAAGCGATCGCCTCTTGGGCTGCCTGGTTCTTCTTCAAAGCGATCTGGATTTGTCCTTGTGAGCGAGCCGCCGCTGTCTGGCTTAGCACTTCTCCCAAGGTGCTACGGATACGGACTGCTAAGCTCGTGATCTGGTTGACCTGAGTGGTTAAGACGGTCAATTGTTTTTTCAGTCTATCGATCTGAAACTTGACTTGGCGCAACTCTTTCTGCGCTTGGGTGATCGTGACTTTATCGCTCTGGGCCCACGCGGCCGGCGCGCTCGGCCAGACCGACGCCAACAAGACGGTTCCCGCAATGAGAAGATAGGCTCTCTCATTTCGTCTCATGAGGGGTCCCTCCTTAGGACTTTTTCGAACCGCAGCGATTATACCGAGATTTTTGCCCTGTCGTGAGTAGGGGCGCAGCATGCTGCGCCCCTACAGTGCAATCTACATGATCTCATCCAAGAAAAAATGGGCGTCTCCCGGGGCAGCCAATGGCTGGGGAGGCCGTCCCGGGAGACCCGAGGAGTTCTGCCTGCCTATCGGACGATCACCAATTTGTTCGTCTTTAGCTGGACCGTGCGACCGTTCAAGTCTTGCACGCGCACGACGTAGAAATACACGCCGTTCGGTAAGAATTGCTCACGGTCGGTGAGCGCGACGCTCAAGTGATTTCCCAACTCTCGACTCAGATAGAGCCTCTTGCCGTCCAGGCCGAAGATCTCCACCTGCATCGCGAGCACGCTCGCGCCGAAGACCTTGAACTCAAGCCCACGAACGCCGCTAATCGCGTAGACGCGCGGGGTCATCGTTAAGCCTTCGAAGCGGCTGAGGTCGGTGGAGGCCCAAGGTCGGACCTGGGAGGCCGTTCCGGTCGGAATTGGGGCCTCCACCTCACAATTGAGCGTCCTCAGTTTTGCCGCGCCCTGGGCGATGTAGCGCACATCCGAGGCATCCACAGATCCCGTCGGAGGAGCCACATCGGCCAGCGCCAATTGTTCAGGACTCAAATCTTCCAAACCCAAGATAAACTTGGCCAGCATTCTCGCGTCATTGATCGTGACCGCGCCGTCGCCGTCGACATCGCCGCAGATCGGCTTGATGAAGACCGAGCCGGATATCACGTCCGGGTCCAGATCAGCCCCGTCGGCCGTGCGGAAGGCATCGATTTCTTCGACGTTATCCGCGTTTCTCACTTGCAATTTCGTGAACGCCCCGGGGAGCGCATCGGGCGTCGCTGCGACTTCGATCTCGACGACGCAGCCATCGCTGACCGCTTCGCGCCCTTGACTTTTCAGGGTTGCCGCGAATCGGACCTTGCCCGCCGGGTCCACTTCGAACGAGTCGACTTTATAACCGTTCACTCCGTGGACGTCGAGGACCTCGACGACCTGCGGGTCGAAGGTGATCGCGCCGTTCGGACCGATCTGCAAGTCGCCCAAGCCCGGCTTGGGGATGTAGTTGACACTGACACAGACTTTGGAGGTCTTGTTGTTCAGATCGAGGACGACACTGCCGATGGTCAAGGCCGCTGCCGGCACTTCGATCTCGACGTCGTTGTTGGCTTCTAACGGCATGGGCGTCTCGATGTTGGAGGACTCAATCAGCTCGCCGCTCGTGTCGCGCATGTCCTTGGCTGTCACGAAGACTTCCGTGCGCAGCCTCTGGCCGTTGATCAATCCATTCGAGTTGAAGTCCGCCACGACGTAGACCGTCTCCGGTCGGCGCGGACCGTTCGCGATCCCTTCGGCGACCAAGACCAACGGTCGGCCTGAAGGATTGAAGAAGGTCACGCCGGCTCTCAAATCCGGCTCATCGACGGAGCCCAAAAGCTCATCGGACGCCGTCTTGGATTTCTCGGGGTCCTGGAAGCCCGGGGGCGACGCAGGACTCTCGCGGAAGAGTCTCAGTCTCTTGATAGCCTTGCTGATGCACGGATTGACCGGCGCGGCGGGATTGCAAGAACTGCCCTTGATGTTAGCAGCGAGCGAAACAGTAATATCTTTGATCGCCGTCGGCCGGCCGTCGGGCGTCGTGTTGCCCAAAGCGCCCGGGTCCTCGATGCGGAACTGCTGGACGACGATGGACATGCCCGGCTTGGCTTTGGTCGGCTGTGTAAAATCGATGACGTCCGTCTGATTGACACCGCGAGTGGACGTTAAACGAATAAACTGCACCGCGCCCTTGCTCATATAGAGCGGCAAGCGCGCCAAGAGTGGGTCGAGGCCCGAGCTCTGGTCGCCGCCGACCAAGTCATCCGCTACGGTCATATCGAAGCTCGTGCGGAAGGTCGCGTTGTTCGGGGAATCTTGGGCAAAATCAGCGACGATGTAGAAGCGCTCAGAAGTCCCGTCGAACACGCGAACGAGCAGCTCGCCGAGGTTGCCAAACGTGACACCCGCCGTCAAGTTGGGGTCGAGCATCTCGCCCAAGAGTTCGTCTTGGCTCGTACCCGTCGGCTGGAAGCCGCTACTGAGACCATTCTCGCGGAAGAGCCGCAATCGCGTGATGTGGCGATCTTCTAAGGTGCTGGGCGATACTTTCTTGACCGTAATCGTCTCAATCTGGGTATCGAACCCGTCGCGCACGCTGTCGGCGCCCGCGCCGGGGTCGCTCACGTCGACGTCTTGGACGACGACGTCGTTATCGCCCGGAGCGGGATTGGTATTCACTTGGCTGGTGGCTGCCGGCCGGTTGGTCACGTCCGTCTGATGCTGCCCGCTCGTCTCGGCGCGAGCGCTCAACGACAGGACGACCAATAAACTCAATACTCCTAGTAATATTTTCTTCATGATGTTCATTGGAGCTTGGACCCCCCTCCTTTGGAGATTTTCAGTCTGAACAGGCGTTGCTGAAGCAGCAAAACCCTCTGCAACGACATTTTTGGATGCCTGCATATGGTGCGTCACGATAGACGTCGGCCTCCCTCCTTTCGGTACATGTGTCCCGTTCCTATGGATCAGATATGCCTGAATTATAGGCCGATCTGTCTGGGGAGTAAGTGACTTGAGTAACGCTCCGCCCTCGATTTGAGCGCTGAGAGCGTGATGGGGGTTACGCTGGGGAGAGAGTTCAAAAGACGACGAAGAACAGGTGGTCGAGCAAAAGGTCTTTGATCGCTCGCAAATCTTTTTCTAATCGTTTTGTTCTCTCGTCGATCTCGGCAACGTTAATAGACCTCTTGCATAAGTGTGGCATAATAGCCACATGAGATACGAAGAGATTAAGGATTTGCCAGACAAAGACTTCAAACGTCTCACCGGAGTAAGGCGTGAGACTTTCGTGATGATGTGGGCGCTCGTGAAAAAGGGGGTACGCGACTTGGGTCGCCCTCCCAAGCTCAGTCGAGCGGATCGACTCCTGCTCACCCTGAGGTATTGGCGCGAGGATCGCACGCAATTCCATATCGCTCCGAGCTAGGGAGTCAGTGAAGCTATCGTGTGTCGCACGATCCACCAGGTCGAAGCTGCTTTACTGAAGTCAGGAGAATTGCGCTTGCCCGGCAAGAAGCAATCGCGCGAGAGGGGGACGGCGATCGAGGTGATCGTGGTCGATGCGACGGAGCAGCCCAGCGACCGCCCGAAAAAAACCAGCGCCGGTACTACAGCGGGAAGAAGCAGCGCCATACCCAAAAAGCCCAAGTGATTATGGACCGACAAACAACGCAAATTATGGCCACCGCCTTTGCCCGGGGCAGCACCCATGACTTTCGCTTATTCCAAACCAGCCGCACGGCGCTGGCCGGATCTATATCGGTATCGGTGCTTGGAGGATGTGGGGTATCAGAGCTTGAGTCGATTCCATGCTGCGAGTCAGACCCCGATCAAGCGATCCAAACATCATTCCTTGAGGCCAGAGCAGAAGGCCGCCAATCGTCAGTTAGCCCGGCAGCGGATTCGAGTGGAACATCTACTGCGCAAGCTGAAAGTCTTTCACCTCTTGAGTGAACGCTATCGGAATCGACGCCAACGCTTTGGGTTGCGTTTCAACTTGATCGCGGCTGTCTACAACTTCGAGCTTCGCCTACCCCCTCTAGACTTTTGCAAGAGGTCTAATATGACACAGGACTTTCGCGTTTCAGCATAAATAGGCAGTAACCGCCCGCCTAGCAATGGACCATTTGTAGTCATACCAAGAAACGGCGGTCTGGAGGCGTTGCCATTCTAGCTTAAGAAAAGCCAAGAAGGCACAGAGAATATGG
>JACOSB010000069.1 GCA_016179105.1 Candidatus Acetothermia bacterium | reverse complement strand
GAGGCGCTGGAGCAAGCCTTGGGAGAAGCGCTGCGCCCCTATTGGGAAGCACCGGCGCACTTGCGATGCTTGACCGCTTATCCCTGGTGGCTCAGGGGTCTCCACTCTATCCAGACATTCCTATGACAAATTAGTATTAGGAGCACAATTCTGAAAAATCCAGTCACGAGACTGTCTGAAAATATCGACGACGAAATACTCGGAGACAGCGTCTCTAAAGAATTCTAGATTCGTCCCCAACGGCGAGTTCGCGTTGGGCTGAGCTAAGACACTGACCGGTGCGAGCCCCAGCGAGGAGAGAGGAACAACACGCTAAGAATAAGCGCGTGTGGTGCTAGCACGTAGCACTTCATGGGCATCGCCTGCGCGTTTTTTTAATCTGGCATTCGACCTACCCCTAAGGGAATCTCCGTAGATGCTACTCTGCCTAGTGCGCCAATACAACTCTACAACGTGACTCTATCTCCATTCTTCGCCCTCAAAATCTCAAACTCGCTTCCCAGCTCATTCACAAAAAATTCGGGATGCTCCGTGTGAACGGGCAAGACTTTTTTCGGCTGAATCGTTCGCGCGATCCTCAACAAATCCGGCCCGGTGGCATGGCCCGAAGCATGAAATTTCCCGATCGCTTTGGATTTTCCCTCTTCGAGGGTCATTCCCACGGGTTGCAACTTGAAGAAATCAAGCCAATGGAAGAGTCGTTGGATGTCGATCTCCTGCTCTTCGGTGTAGGCTTCGCTCGACGAGTAGAGATAGACGCCGCCGGGTGGGTCAATGTCGAGCAGATGTTTTAAATCCCAGAAACTGAAGGCCAGAATAAAATCGCCGGGATTGCGATGGACTGCTTCGACCGGAACGAGCTGCGCTTGATGCTCTTTGCGCACACGAGCTTCCCACGCGTTGGGATCGACTTTAACCGCATCGAAGATCCCCAGATTAGCATTGCCTAGCACATCATAGCGAGGGTCCGCGCACGTGAGTGCTTTCAGCAAATAGATGTCCTTGGTGAGCACCAAAAGCTGGCGGTTTGTTTCTTGAGCGATCTTCAAGAAGCTGAGTAGACGCTCAATATGACGCGGCCCAAAATCCGCTAAGATCAGCTTGCCATTGGCCCCGCGCACCGTCTCCAGAGAATTTTCATAGACGTCTTGCTCGGTCGTCCGTCCGTGTTCATCGGGGCGGGCACGCGTCCCTTCGAGAATTAAGAGAATGGGCTGGAGCTTGGCTGCTTCGTGGGCAAAGCGTTCGCTCAGATGTCCCCCCGCGCCGTGAAGACGCACGTCACCCGAATAGACAACCCAGCCCGCATCCGTCTCAAAGGCAAAGGCGCAGGCGCCGGGAATCGAATGATCGACCGGCCAGACGCGATACTTCATCGGACCAATCTGATTTTGAGCTGTTTGAATGGGTGTCGGCTTGAGTTTTCTGGCGCGCGCACTGGGATTGGGCAAAAAGGAGAGAAAGAGTTCCAAATCTTCTGATAGCTTATCGGAGAACAAGTGCCACGCGCGCTGCTGGGCGGGGTTTTCTTTGTAGTGCGAAGATTCGATGGCGCGCGGCTCGTCTTCGCTGCGGACTCTGGGAATGGTGTAAGCCATCTCGCCGTACGCACTGACTTGGGCGATATCTTGCATCGCTTTCATAATCGCAGCACTGATCGGAGAAGCATAGAGAGGCAATTGTGGTTGCAGCAACCCAAGCAGGCCGCAGTGATCAAGATGCGCGTGCGAGACAAAGCAAGCAGTTGGTTCGAAATGTGAAGCATAAGCGGGGCTGAAGCCCTTGGGGAAGAGGTCAGGACGGTAGATTCCAGAGACAGCCGGAGCGACGCCGAGCTTGAGCAAATCGTGGAGGCCGCGCCCAGCGCGAGGCTGGAGATATTCCTCAAAGTATCGTCCCCACGTTTTGTAGTTGAGCCCAAAGTCTATCAGAATTTTCGCTGCGCCCGATTGCAAATAAAGTTTTGTCCCCCCGACCGACTCGGCACCGTCCAGTATCAAGAGTTGCATAGTGCTCGATCGTAGCGGGTGAGATGGCAGCAGAGCAAATTTGTCCCGCACACGGTAAAGAGCTAGTATGATAGCATCTAATTTCAGTTGGTGGGCCTGCCTATGTGGGCAGGCAAGGAGGAGATACATGAAATTCAAGAATCTCAAGATGTGCGGATTGGGTATTGCTTTGGCTCTGGTGACCTTGGCAATGGGGAGTCAAAGTGTCGGGTTGGCACAAGATTGCACGATCACCGTGCAACCGGGACAGCAACTCTTCTCTATCTTACTGCAAGCTTCTGACGGTGCTGTTGTTTGTCTAGGAGCAGGCACGTATCAAGAGCTCTTGTTCATCCTCAAGAGTGTCACGATCAAAGGAGCTGGGAAAGGCCAAACCATTCTCCAGGGATTGGCTCTTGCAGTCGTCAATATTGCTAGTAACGGCGAAGTCACACTCCAAGACCTAACGATCTCAGGCAATCAGAACACGATCGGGATTCTCGGCATCGGGACTGGCAAGATCAATTTACGCAACATCGAAGTTACCGGCAACGGACAGAGCGGCGTGGCCGTTTCCGGAAATGCGACGCTCACAGTTGAGAATAGCGACATCTCGCGCAACACGAGCGCCGGTGTCACTGCTGGCAAAGATACGACCGTGATCATCCGCGGCAGCAATCTCTCCGACAACGGCAACCCCGCCGGAGAATCTCAGTTCGGACGCGGCATCGAGCTCTCGGGTTCGGCCAGTGCGACCATCGAAGGCAACACGATTGCTCGCAACGACAACTGGGGGATCATCTTGGGAGAATCAGCAAAAGCGACCATTCGCGGCAATACGATCTCATCCAACGGGCGGTTTCCCATCGGTGGAGGTGGCATCCGTATTGGGTTTGGCAATGTCAACAACTCCGGTGTTCAGGTAGAGATTTCTCAGAACACGATCGAGACCAATCGCGGCTGTGGCGTCTCGGTCGATCCCGCGATTCACGTCTCGGGCAGCGGCAACAGTTTTAGTGGGAATCGCCCCGATCTGTGTCCGCCGGTCGGAGAATATTCCTGGCCGCCGGGATTCTAGACGGAAAGATCACGGAGAAACTTAAAATTGAGGAAGAAAAGGGCCGGCGAGGCCGGCCCTTTTCTTTTTCTTGACCACACGACCCTGTCTCGACTATAGTCAAAGGGCCATGTCTACTCTAAAAACTCTAAATAACGCGGATCTCGAATTTTTTCAATCTATCGTCAGTCGCGAGCGCTTTTCGACGGGTGAATCAGAATTAGACCTGCACGCACACGATGAGTCGGGTCATCCGAGTCAGCGCCCTTCGGTCGTTCTCTGGCCCCTCAGCACTCAAGAAGTCTCAAAAATTGTCACCTACGCGAACGAGCACAAAATTCCGATCACGCCTTACGCTGCCGGAACGAGCCTTGAGGGAAACCCGATTCCCGTCCGAGGCGGCATCGCTTTGGATATGCGAAAGATGGACCAGATTCTCGAAGTGCACCCCCAAGACTTGCAAGTGATGGTGCAGCCGGGGCTTGATTTTAAGACGCTCAATGACAAGCTGAAGAAGCACGGCCTCTTCTTCCCGCCCGATCCCGGCGCGACAGCGACTATTGGAGGAATGGTCGCGAACAACGCTAAAGGCATTCGCGCGATCAAATACGGAAGCACAGGCGATCAAGTGCTGAGTTTAGAAGTCGTCTTACCCAACGGTCAAATCATTAAATGTGGGACGCGGGCGATGCGAACTTCTTCCGGCTATGACTTAGTAAGACTCTTCGTCGGCTCCGAGGGCACACTCGGCGTCATCACCGAAGTGACGCTTAGGCTCACGGGACTCCCGAGAGAGTTTATGGCTGTTGTTGCGTGCTTTGATTCTGTCGAGCAAGCGACGCAAACGGTCGTACAGATGGTCCAAGCGGGGCTCACTCCGGCAGCACTTGAGTTCATCGACACGGAGATTATTCAGTTGGTCAACCGCTTCAAGAAGATGACGATGCGTGAAGCGCCCACACTCTTCATCGAGTTTCAGGGCAGCAGCCGCGTCGCGCTCGAAGACGAGATCAACTTTGTGAAAGAGCTGTGCCACGGGAATGGTTGCAAGAGCTTTGCTGCCGGCGTCGGACGTGAGGAGCGTGATCGGCTCTGGGAAGCACGCTACTCCGTGCACGAGTCGATTAAGACAGCTTATCCCGGCCAGCACGGCTATGTCGTTGACGTCGCTGTGCCGATCTCGGCGTATCCAGAAATTGTGCGATTCGCGAACGAGGCGATCGCTTCCAGAAAGCTGGTTGGTCCTGCTTTTGGCCATGCCGGTGAAGGAAACTTGCACGCTGAGATTCTCTATGTCAGTCCGAGAGAACAAGCTCTCGCCAAGGAAGCGAACAACGCGATCGTCCATAAGGCGCTCGACTTAGGAGGCACAGCGACGGGCGAGCACGGTGTGGGCATCGGCAAGCGCGAATTTATGCAGCGAGAGCATGGTGCGAGTCTAGAGCTGATGAGGCAAATCAAAAATTTGTTTGACCCGAATGGGATTATGAACCCAGGGAAGAAAATTTAATCACAACTTGGAATGATAGTATCTTCAAAAGATATAATGGAGTGACTATGGTTGTTGCGCGTATTGTCGTGGATTCACAGATTCACTTCGGGCAGCCTTGCGTTGCTGGCACACGAATTCCTGTTTATTGTGTGCTAGAGCTTGTCCAAGCCGGCATTTCCTTCGAGGACATTGTGAGCAAATATTATCCTGATATTACCATCGACGACGTGAAAGCTTGCGTGCAATACGCGACGGAGCTTGTTCGATCCGAAGAAGTGCATATTGCTGAACGTTGAATGCGCTTTCTATCCGATCAAGACGTTTATCAAATCAGCATCGACTTTTTACGCTTGCTGGGTCACGATGTTTTGAGAGCCTATGATCTAGGATTAGCGCAAGCTGCTGACCAAGAAATTTTATCGCGAGCCCATGCAAGAGACACGTGTCTTAGTAACTCGGGACAAAGACTATGGTGCCTTGGTTTTCCTAAGTGTTCAAGAGACACATGGAGTAATTCTGCTGCGTATGAAGCCGACTACTAGCGATGCGGTGCATGAAGAACTGAAAAAATTTCTCAGTGTGCATGCTCAGTTGGATTTACACAATCGGTTCGTGGTTATCGAACCGGGTCGTCATCGCATTCGAGTCTCTATGAGAAGGCCAAGTTAGAACGAAGAAATACAAATGATGTCACGAACTTTCATTCCCGGCCTAGAACTCAGCAGGCGTTTTTGTCGAGAAGTAGTGAAAGCCATACTTGTAAGCTGTGCAAGCTTTATGAGTAAGCTAAGGGAAAGGAGCGTCTTTTGTGGGAAATAATCGGCGAATCACACGTCGTACATTCTTGTCATACGGCAACACTCTGATCCTAAGCACCTTGGCGCTGTCCAAAGGAATATCAACATCTGTTTTCGCCGACGAAGCCCCGTTGCGCGAACGGGCGGCTGCCAAAGGCTTGATCTACGGTGGTGAAGTCAATCAAGATCATATAGCGAAAGATGCTGCTTTCGCTGCTCGCTTCCTAGAAGAGTGTGCAATCTTGGTTCCGGGCAACGAACTCAAAATGGGCCCGCTTCGCCCCAACCAGAGCACTTTCAATTTTGCTCCGGGTGATTTCTTGTTCGAGTTTGCACGCACTAACAAGTTGCTCTTTCGCGGGCATACATTGGTTTGGCATAACCAACTGCCTAGTACTTCATCCATTTGAAGTTGAGGGGTAGAAGCGAGCGAACTTACACCGAGCATCAGCGGGTGTGAAGTCCCAGTGTACTCCAGCTCCTTGTCGGTTTCGTTCCGTTTCCCACTAACGAGTGGGGACGATGCGTGTT
>JACOSB010000068.1 GCA_016179105.1 Candidatus Acetothermia bacterium | reverse complement strand
GCAACAATTGCGTCATGAGGGTATCTTGGGTTTGTTTCACAGCTTTTCCCTCCTCCATTCGGGTTCGATTCATCCCCGATCTTGGAGGGAACAGCTTTCTTACGCCCCTCCCAATTTACAGAACTTAGTGTACACAGCCTGTACTCAGGCTTGTCGATGGTCTCATCATATATTTGGTGGGGCTCACCCTCGCTCTCGTCTCACCAAAACATCAAAGGCTAGGCGATAGGATAGCCCATACAATTGTTGTTTCGACGAAATAGCTCTTTGACACTTATCTTAGAATCACGAGCTTACCAGCCCTTCTCGCAATGACCTTGCCGTCGGGGCCTTTCATGCTCAAGACATAGATATAAATGCCATTGGGAACTGGCCCCACCTTAAACCATATGTCCTGGCGGAAAGATGGCTCTTCGAATTCCTCGGTGTACAGCAGCCGGCCTTCCGTGCCAAAAACCTCAATAAGGAATCCAGATACGCTTGCAATCCCGTTTCTGGCTTGTGATGCAAGTAATCGATCCAGATGTGCGACGGGCAAAGACTTGTTGAATTCAGAAAGTGCATGGTTGAAGGGCGTCTTCGTTTTCCAATGGGCAATCAATTGGATGATTTGAGCATCGCTTATGATTGTTCCAATATTCTGAAGAGGCTTCTGGGCTTGCCACATCTGAAGAGCTGCGGTCATTTCAGCGTCATCAATGACGCCGTCGGATCCAGCGACCGTATCCAAGATACTGGTAGACTCTTTCTCCACTATCTCGATCATGGTGTCACCGCCTTCTTGCTGCAACCCGAAAGTATCGCTTCTGAAAAAACCTCGGATATTGAAGACTCCTGCGTTCGCGTCGTCAGGCACTTTAACCGAGTAACTGTAGCTCTTGGTTTCACTAGCCTTTAAGTCTAAGAATAAGCCAATGTTTGCTTCATGCTCTTCAACCTGCCACCCCTTTGGAAGGAAATCAAACATTGCGACCATCCCTATATCTCGGTCCGCCTTGACATTTACAAGTACTGTGAAAGTTTCGCCTTTCCTCACTGTTGCGCCGGATAAGGAGCGAGTGACCTCAAGTGCTCCATATTCAGGCATATCTTTTGTGGTTGCATAAGAATAAGACTGGGCGACCACGTTTTTCATGCATCCTTCTGTCGCCGGCAAGTGAATCTGTGTTTCGCAAACCCAATGCGCCAAGAGGTTCTTAAGTGTGGCTATATTAAGATGCTTTCCCCCTGTCCACGGAACATCCTTATCGCCCATCCATAGACTGACAGCATCGAGAATTTCTCCATCGCCGATGAAGAGTGCAGCATTCAGCACACCTGCAGGTTGGTGCGGCTTCAAGAATGCCACTGCTTCCTCAACACGCACTGGAGCCGTCGGTGGGCATCCTGTGGCATCAACAACAGTTTCGGCTGGAGTGCCGGGACAGTGATCTGCGCTATTCAGTACCCCATCTCCGTCTTCATCGAAGAGTTTCTTCAATGACTCGAAATATTCACGGGCTTGACCTAATATATGGCCTATTTTTTCGTCTGCGACAATTTTCCCGCAGCTTATACCGCCTTGTATAATACCGATTAGAGTGGATATGGTTGCACCGACCGCAAGCTCAATGGGCGTGATTGGCTCTTTAGATAACTGCACAGCCAGGGTGGCAATCAGAATACCAGTATCGTAAAGGGTGAGGGGAAATGAAGCGCCTCTTTGGGTTTGCACCGCCTTGATCAAGCTTGATACATCAATCTCAAGCTGGACACTATTAATGGCGGCTTTTACCACTTCTACACTGACCCCTGCTTCCTTGGCAATCGTTCCCGCAAGCTCATCCATCAAGGTGAAGATGACCGTGAGAGCGCAGTCGATCGCTACATCTGTGCCGTAAGTGAAATTCGGATTGTCAAAATTTTTCTTGCTTATGCCGCCTTTGACCGTCTGACCTGTCAGAGTGACTTCAATTGTGTCTGTGAAGGTTATGGCAGCGACATCAGGCACAGTGAAATTAATGGTCACCTGGGCTGTTCCATGTGCAGGAATGGTTCCAAGCTGTGCGACTGTTCCGTCCCCTTCGTTCCAGTGTATCTGGTGGATTGTGAATGATTTCTTCAATCCCCACGTGACCGAGAATGAATCTTTGGGGTTACCCTTTGGCTTAGCTGGAAGGTCAATGAAGGACAGGTCAAAATAATAGGTTGAAGAGGGTGCATCCGCCTCTCCGTTATTCACTAGATCAACAACCATAGTGCCTGTCTCCCCCACCATAGTATTCAAAGTAGCAGCAATCCCCAGGATCTCAACGGCCGCGTTGCCTCCGGATGAGCCTGTGCACCCGCTGACTGAAACACTCTTGTTCATCTCATTGTTGCTCTCATTGCTCTCAGCAACCTCCTGTCGAGAATCTACGAAAACTTTAATGGAAGTGTCCCCACAGTTCGCCTGCCACTTCATTTCATACGTCATGCTCATGCCTGCTCCGAGGCCGCCATTAATTGTGTAGGGAGGGGATTCGTTTCCATTTACGAAGAGGCTGAGGCGGAATGAATTCTCAACCTTGACTTGGCTTGCGTTCCGAATCACAACGAAAATTGATACAGCTTCATCTTTCTTGGGGCTTGTGTTCAAGCTCATGATATCTATGACCAAGTCGGGTTTGTCTGTACCTCCACCGCCACCCCCGCCACCTTTACGGTTCAGGCAGATGCTTATTTCTTTTTTCTTAAAGGCCTCCATATACTCGGTAGTCGATGCCATGTCATAATCGGCATGAGTTACCTGAACAGTGTGATATACTTTGCCAGGCCGTATTGGGAAGAGCACGGCATTGCCTTGGGAGTCTGTGTCGCCTGAGTTGACGGTTGACGGAGAACCCGGAGGGCCTGAAATAGACAAGTCAGAAGTGGGCACGAAAATATGCGCATTAGGGATGGGTAGTTGCGTCTTGCAATCCTTGACATTCACATGCAGTTCGATATCAGCAAGAACTGACGGAGCGAATAACGCGCAAATCCCGATTACAAAAACGATCTGAACTGCTCGGACGACTACGGCCGATCCCTGCCAACGCTTTACACTGAACATTTAGTATCTGCCCCCTTTTTGAGTTTTCCGCTCACTGAATCCAGTCCTTTAAAGAAATAACCCAACGCCTGCGCCCAACATCCCATGAAGCTACCTGAAGAGCACCAATTTACGGATTTCGCTCATTGATGTCCGGCCGTCGTAGCCCCGCACCCATACCACATAGAGGTAGACGCCGTCAGCTATGGCAGTCCCATACTTGCCATCTAGCCTCCACAGCAATTCAGAGCCATTCGCTTCCGCATCCAATATTGCTCTACCTGTGAGGTCGAAGGCTTGCACCCGGATTGTAGCGATGCCTATACCTTCAGCATTGAACCTAACGAAGCTTGCATCTGCGGCAGGCTCTGCACGCACTTGAGCCAATAGCAGCGGTGCAGGTTGTCCAAGGCCGAAAGCAGCACCAATAGACATCGCCTCTATCGAGTTGTTGTTTTCGTTCCGTTCGTTTATAGCGTTTCCCATATCCAAGATAGCAATAAAGTTTGCTCCCCTTGGACAAGAGTTGAACTTGAGCGTTTTTGACAGCGTGGTGGACTTGCCGGGTTTTATCCTTTGCTTGACCGTTTGGCTTGCCAGGAATACCAGGTATCTGTTGAGATCGTCAAAGAAGAAATCGACATCGAAGGCTTGGTTACGGGTTATTTCAACATTGCCGATGTTCTGGATTACCAGCTTCGCTTTAATCTGGTAGCTGGGCCTACGGCCTCCCTTGCAAGTGACAGTCAATCCAGAGAAGAATCCAGTGAGATCTGGTCCGTCTGGCGGGCTGAAGTTGCCAGTCACTGCCTTGTCCGCATCCATCGTGAGCATGCAATTTCCCGTGCCACTGCAGGCTCCGCTCCAACCGGTGAAAACCGATCCTGGTGAAGCCACTGCGGAGAGGGACACTGAGGTGTTATAAAAGTATTCCTCCTCACAGTCGCTTCCACAATCGATCCCCGTTCCGGACACTGCGCCGCTGCCTGCCCCGGCCTTAGTCACAGTAAGTTTCAATATGGATTTGATGTAGTCGGGGGAACATTCGACACTGACTGCGGTGCCGTCCAATTTGCCGAAGACTTCAACTTTAGTGCCAGCCTGGATATTGGGGCTTACCTCAGGCCCACCGTCTGAGCAGGATACAACAGCTCCAAAGTCGGTGACAGGCAAAGTGGAGCCCACGAGATCAGCTGGCCCTTCCAGCACTGTTTGGACGAGCGTATTGTATATAGGTACGGTTTGATCTCCGCCGACTGACTGGACAGTGCCACGGAATTTAATTCTAGTGGCTGGAGGCGGTACATTACTGAAGCTAGTTTCACCGAACCAAGTCCCCCAGTCCAATGGTGACTGCACATTAGAAATATCCTTCGCCCACTGGCCGTAAACCCATATTCGACTTCCATCAGCAGGGTCTTGTGCTATTCCAAAGTAATCACCCCAACGGCTTGGTTTACCCGGAGGGTCACTTTGAATGCATGTATCTCCTCCCGCCAGCTGTTCGCTGGACTGAGTAGCGTCATCGCTCGTCTTTTGCCCTGTGTACCGCACACTGGCAAATTCACTAGGACTGCTTCGCCCAAAGACGAGTACAATGTTATCCGAGTTGTCTGTATGAATGGCAGGATAGAAATAATTAAAGCCATCTGCTCCATAGAGAGTGTTAATTTCAGTGGAATTCGTAGAGGTGTTTACCTTTAGGTAGCGTATTGCAGCGACATTGCCATGTCCCCAGTCTTGAGATTGTGTGAAAGCTGCATACAACTGCCCATTGCGGTAAATCGCATTGTACATGCGGTTGTCTCCGGTGTCCAGCGTATCGATACAGTTGGGCTGGCTTGCAGAGGGAGGTGGGCTGTAGCTTCCGATAGAAACAGTCGCCTGGCGTGTCATATCCACAGGGGTCGGCGGATACGTGGGGTTGAGCTTATGCACGGTAACCTTGTCCCCGCCACCCGATTTGCTATTGATGAGGAATTCTCCTCCCGGGTTGCCAAAGGTATGCGTGGCCCGTAGGGCAAAGGCCTGAGCCCCATCAGCATCCGTCGTATCATAGACTTCCCAGTAACCGAAACCCATGCCACCTTTATAGAGTTGAGATTTTGGCAGGATGTTCACCAAAGTTGTCCTGAAGCATTCTGTAGGGGCAATGATCGGGACGCCACATAGTTTCGCAAAGGTGAATTGGTTTGAAGAAATGTATACTGCTCCGCCAGACACGCTGTTGATCCCGTCGTAGCCAAGGTCTGGGAAGTCCGCCCATGTCACTTCTCCATTGGGATCCACCCCATTATAAACAAAGCGCCCCGGCAGTTTGTAATTCCACCAAGCGCCTGTAGGATCAGTGGTTTGAGAGACGGAAAGGAGATACCAACTCTCTTGAGGATTCGCATTTTCATTCCGCGCAATGACTAACATAAGCCAATGACCTTCTTGCAAGTCGTAAGCGATTCTAGGATCAAAGGGTTGGCACCCATTGCAAACGTTAGCAAACCAGTTAGCAAGGCTGGTTCGTTGCAGCTCGAATTTAGATTTGTCATAAACTACCAGCGTCGAGTTGACTACAACGACTATGTGATTTGGGCCAACCGCAATTACCGGATCTGCTGGATGATGAAAGAAGCCGTCTGGCTGAGCTTGGTCATCGATGGATTCACCATTGTTGAACAGGTTGGGCGCCAAAGGGCGCGTCAACGATGGCTGTGTTAATAATGCGGGATGTTCCAAAGGTTTCCCGGCCGAGGCATCCCGTACCTCCTTGTACGAAGGTTTGGCCGGAGGGGCAAATGGTTGGCTTTTTAAATTCCCCAATTTTTGTGGATCCTCGACACCCGGAGCTAGTGGCGGCGTAGTCCCCGGTAGGAATGTTAGCGGCTCTTCAGGGAGTGTCGACCAATTTACCACTGTTGGGGCTCCGGCCGTCTGTGCAATTGAAGAGCTTTGACCCGTCTGCGAAACTAACTGACTCTGAAAAAGGATAAGAAGCAGAGACACCAACAACATCACTCGTGGCAAAACTCTCACTTTGTTCTCCCTTCTTTTTAGTGGCATCATCTGGTTTCTTTGGACTGCCTCCCCTAGGATTTACCGAATACCAGTGTCGTACCAGATGTTCACGTTTGTCGTTTGCCCTTCTAGAACCTTTACTATTAAATCGCCATTGCCGTGATAGACAACTTGTTTATCATTTTGCAGTGGTTGCAGGCCTGATATAGGTTTGACAAGAGGCTTCCCTGCCGAAGTATCCTGCTCTTCTTTATAAGACGCGTTAGCTGGAGAAACAGATGGTTGTGTTTTTGGATATCCCAGTCTGTTGGGATTTTCGACGCTTGGAGCTGATGGCGGCGTTGTCCCTGGCAAGAATTTGGGCGGTTCTTGAGGGAGAGTAGACCAGTTCACGACTGCTGGGACTCCCGCCGTCTGTGCAATTGAAGAGCTTTGGCTCGCCCCAAGCGAGCGAGGATAGTTCTCTCTATACCTAGGATGTATGCGGTAGGTCCCAGGAGGAACTTCCACCTCAAAGCGCCCTTTTTCATCCGTTCTAAACAGCTTCAGGGTTTGTTTCCCGTCGCTCGTTTGCAGGAGAAGCTCTGCTCCCGACACAGGAACTGGGAGACAGTGCGGATCGCTTTCACCGTACTTACTGGTTTCCACTGGACATGTTGGACCTGCTAGCACTGTACCAATCAAAATACCGGTCTGCGCCTTATACCCTCCCTGCTGGATGCAACCGCTAACTAGAATCGCCGCTAGAACTGCTATCGCGACAAGCCCAAGAGTAATCCTCTTATCGACTATCTGGAGACGCATTATATTTTTATTTCCCATCAGTCGCTTAAATTCGTTGCTTAACTTTGTTGAAACAGGGCGGTATCTCCGGGAAACAAGTTGAGACCTCCTTAACGGCAGTTTTCGTTGTCAGTTACAGTGTCCTTTTCGGGTGCTACAATCTTCCTAGTACATTTCCTATAAAAAAGTCAAGTCCCAGTCTTGATTTCGGTCACTTTTTTTCTTGACACCTAACATGGCTCCGACATTCTCTAGGCAATTCCGCCATGAATCGCCTCATGTCCTGCCTTCCTACTGAAAGCCCATTCCCACGCGGGCAATACCTCACCGCATCCCACACTTCTTTGTCTCCCCACACTTTGATTGAAGTATACTACCTGGACATACTAGAAACGCACTAAACCGAAGTCATCCACTGGATGATGAAAATTCTATATCAAATCTCGGGTAAGATAATCTTCGTAGTTCAACGGTCGCTGGACCAATGTGGTGGAGCATCCAATTTTTCCCATGCGTCCAGGATCTCTCGGTGTGCCCTTATCCTGTTTAGGAAGCTGTCACGTAGGCTGTTATCCTTAAGCTTGTCCGCCTGCTCCATTAAGCTTGCGTAAGCCCTCTCCAAATGTCCAGCCGCTTCACTATCCTGCCCATTAGCTTCCAGTGCCAAGGAATGGGTGAAAAGAGTGTCATGAGGCGTCACGTGCGTCCAACCCTGCTTTAGCATGTCCATAGCTTCGGTGGAAAACTCAAGCGCAATGCCTTTCGCGCCATTCAGTAGATGCGCGCGTGATGCCCATGTCAGATAAAAGAGATATTCGGCGTTCGCGTTGAGCTCCTTAAATGTCTTCATGGCACGGCTGTAATATTCCAGAGCCTCAGAGTGTTCTCCTCTCGATCGATGCACGTCGCCGATGCCGCCCAGCCCATGCCCCTCTATCCAACGATTGCCTACCTCCTTACAAATCTTTTGAGCCTCCTGGTAGTATCTCAACGCCTCTTCATATTTCCCGATCGCGCAGCACGCATCGCCAAGGTTGGTGAGGGAAAAGACTTGTCCACGGCGGTCGCCAATCTCCCTGCGCAGGGCGAGCGCCTCCCCGCAGTGAGCGAGCGCTTTCTCATACTGGCCCAGGTTGAAGTAGAGCAGGCCCAGCCCGTTCAAGTCAGAGGCTCTGTTTGGATTGTCCTGGACCTCTTTGAAGTTTTCAAGAATTCGGTGGTAGTATCTCAGCGCCTCTTCGTACTCGCCGAGATTGTTATGACAGATTCCTAGGTTGCCCAAACACCTCACCTGGTTCGCCCGGTCTCCGATAGCTTCTAGCAATCCAAGCGCCTGGAGGTTTGTTTGGATTGCATTTGCATATTCCCCCCGCAGATTCTTGGCGGCTGCCAGCACCATCAAGCAGGAGCCCATACCCCTCTTGTCTCCAGCTTTCTCATACAAGGCTAAGGCTTCCTGGGTTACCTTCTCAGACTTATCAAACTCTCCCGCGGCTCGGTAGAGTCCCCCTTTTTTGACAAGCGCCTTCGCACGCTTTGCGCCATCGTTCAGTTTCGCTGCGACAATCTCCATCTGGTTCAGTGTTTGTTCCTGCTCTTCTGTCTTCCCCAGGAGATAGAGGATTTCGGACCTCCCATCTAGCAGATCGTACCGATGCAGACCCAGTGAAGGGTCTTCTGAGGCTGGGAGCATATCTGCGGCCTTTAACCCGATAGCAGAAAGATCAAGGCCGTCCCGGAGGCGGCATTGCCGGTGCGCTTCCCTCAACGCTTTCGCAGCATATTCCATGGCTTTTCCCCATTCCTCTGCCTCGAAAGCGTGGCGGGCCAGTGGCATTGCGTACTCGTTGATTTGCTCGGACTGCTGGGCCTCCAATGCCCGCATCACCCGCTGATGCATCAACCGACGGATGGTTTCGGGCAACTGCGTGTAGACCATCTCCCTAATCCGGTCGTGGCTGAACTCAAAGGTTCCATGCTTCTCGGCCAAGAGTTGGGCAGATACCATACGGACCAGCGAAGCGTGGCACTCCTCTTTGCCACCGTCCCAAGCTCGTAGCAGCAATGAAGTTTCGAAGGATCTTCCGAGGACGCTGGCCAATCCCAGCAATTGCCGGTCGGTGTTGGCTAGCCTGTTTAGTCTTTGGAGGATGAGCTCTTGCAGCGTGGGAGGAATGGCCAGTTCTTTAAGCTTTTCCAATCTCTCCCCAGCCAGCGTCCAATACCTGCCCTTGACCCGCAGGTAACCGCGCTCGAAGAGATTCTGGAGTATGGCGAGGAGGAAGAGGGGATTCCCTTCCGCCGATTGACTTAGAAGGCCATAAAAGAGATCCTGCTCTTTCAGACGAAGGGGGAGTTGGCGTAAAAGCTCGAGCGTTTCATGCAACGCCAGTGGCCCAAGCTTGATCACACGTCCGTGCTCGTGCTTTTCTAAAGTTCGGATAAGCTCGGCGAGCCGGTCAGATTCCTTTGCCTCTTCCGTGCGGTATGTGCCGACGATGAAAAAACGCTTTTGCTGCAGCAAAGGGATGCCAAACTCCAACAGGCTGAGGCTGGTCTCATCAGCCTAATGAAGGTCCTCGAGAAAGAGCAGGGTAGTTCCCAGAACACCCGAGGCTTCACCAAGCCCCAATAACACATGCCAGATCCCCTCGAAAAATCGTCGTTGCTCCTGCTGGGGAGAAAGCAGGGGCAAAGTAGGAATCTCTTGAACCTTACTTCTGAGTTCAGGCACGATCTTGGCGAACTCGGCCAAGTATGGGGAAGGGATCTTGCGCATACCCTCGGGACCCGCTTTCTTCAACCCTTGCCGCAGCAATTCAGACCAGATCCTGTAGGGAATCTGGGCTCCCAGCCCTTCGGCCCGTCCCCGCAAGGCTAGGTGACCGTGGTTTGGCATCGTCTTTAGGAATTGCTCCACCAGTCTTGATTTGCCTGAGCCTGCTTCTCCTCCAATAATCATTAGGCAGCCTTGGCCTGTCGATGCCTCCTCGAAGCAGGTTCGCAGGAGATCAAGCTCCTCCGCCCTTCCCACAAACGGCACGCTGCCGGGCGAGAGTGTATACGGGATATGTAATGGCAGGGAGTTTGTTTTTGTAGGATACACATCAACGCCTGAGACAAACTGGGCCTTGATCTGTTCGTAAAGCCGGATTGTCTCAGGGGAGCATTCTGCTTGTTCCTGTCTCAAGGTTGCCGCATACCGTTCAAACATGCGGACGGCTTCGGCTTCATCCCCAGAAAGGTAATGGAAAAGCATTAGTTTCTTTATGACCTCTTCCGATCGGACCTCCTTTTCTTTGGCCAGCGCCTGGTTGCAGACCTCGATCGCTTTTCGGTACTGGCCCAGGCGCGCGCAGCACTCAGCGCAATGGAGCACTACCTTGATGAAACTGTTCCTGAAATCCTCTCGGTAATCCTGCGTCCAATCTAGGTATAGGTCATCCTTCAAGAAGGGGCCTTGGTATAGCTGGATGGCTTCCTCATAGGATGCTGCAGCCTTGCGCAGCTTTCCCTGTGATTCCTCACGCCCCGCAGCCTCACACAGGGACTGGAACTGTTTCACATCAACGGTGATTTGCGCATCAGGTTTGAGGCGATAGCCTTCGTCCACCTTCTGCAAATATCCGGATTTGCGGCCGTTCGCTAACCCTGGCTCAAGTGCGCTTCTCAACTCACTGACTCTTGTCCGCAATGCTGATAGGGCGCTTGTGGGGTCGGTCTCAGGCCAGAAGAGGGTTGCAAGGCTCTCTGCCTTGAAGTGGCGTCCGAGTTCAATAACAAGCCGTTTGAAGAGTTCTTTGGTACGGACGTTCTTCCATGCCGACTCTGCCACCAACTGGCCGTCTCGCCACACCTTGAACTCTCCGAAGAGTTGGACTCTGAGTCCCATACTGCTCCTCATGCTAGACTGAAACAGGTTCTGTTCAAATGTGGGGAGACAAAGCTATCTGACTACTAAAAGCATATGATAGTTTGGATGCTTCGTCAAGGGGAATTTGTGAGATCGAAGTGAGGCTGCAAAACCCCGATTGGTTTACTTTCGTCTTTCTTGACAACTTCCTTGCACTGCCAAGCTTTTAATCCTAAAATCCCAATGAATGAATGCAAGGTGATCATATGGCTGTAGAGAAGCGCTTCTTTGAAGACATGGAGTGGGCGGAGCAGCACCACGACGAGCTGCTGAGAAAATATGGGATCCGCTGGATAGCCATCTACAACAAGCAGGTCGTGGCGGATGGCCCATCCATTAGCAAGGTAGAGGAGAAGGCCAGGGCCAAGACTGGCAAGAAGCACATCCCCGTTTATTTTCTAGAATCCGGATCCAATATCTATGCGGGTTAAGCTCTTCTTCACCGTGGGCCGCAACCCCAAGCTCGAGAAGAAGGTCAAGGGCATAGAAATCATCAGGCTGAAATGCTGGGTCCAATTCAAAAAGACCCAAGGCTGGACAGACCCCTATCGGGCTCTCGTAGATACCGGCGCTCCTATTTCGTTGATCCCGTTTTCCCTCTGGGACGCGAGCGAGCATAAGGTCTTGGCCGACCATAGCGTGAGCGGCGTTGTCCCGAAGCCTGAATGTTCCATCCCGATCAAGGTGGGCACGCTGAGCTGCAAGCTAGTGGATACTGAGGGGCATGAGTCAAAAGAGATGGAGATTCATGCTTATTTCGCTCTCAACGATGATGTGCCTCTGATCTTGGGTTTCAAAGACGTGCTGGCTCGTTTCCCGCACTTTTTTGATTATCCGCAGAGGGATGCCTACCTCGAGGCTTAAAAATCTTTGGCCACTGGTGATCTGCAAAATCACATCTTGACAACCAAGCTCATCATGGAAACGGAAAACCAATTCCATGCAAGTTGCAACTCACAGAAGTGCCGGCGCGATCTACTTGCCCTTGGCCACCCGCTGCTTGAAATCCTTGCCAGCCTTGAAGCGAGCCACCTTCTTCGCAGGCACGTCGATCGGCTGTCTTGTCTGAGGATTGAAGCGCCTAGCAGCTTTGCGCATCGCCGGCTTGAAGGTGCCGAACCCCGTCAAAGTGACGGGTTCCCCCTTGGCCACGGACTCCATGATAGCCTGCAGCGCTACCTCCAGCGCACGCTTGGCCGCTACCTTGGTAGGCAGCTTGGCCTTCTTAAATATAAGCTCGGCTAACTCGGCTCTGTTCATATTCCTCATCCCCTTTTGCGAATTGAACGGACTTGATAGTAACAGCGTGGCCATAGGATTTCAAACCGAAAAGCCGTCTAGAGTTTTGCCATGTCGTCTGGCTCGCGCTGATGCAGCCCCTCAAACAAATACTCTTCGTTCTTGTCAAGCAGCTGCTTGTAGGCTTTCAGCTTTCGCTTCCCCCATAAAAAATAGCTAAGAGCCTTGACCATTTGGTTGGGTGGGCCTTCGAGGACTTGGTATGGTGCAGGCTCTTCGCACCTGATTTTAACTCTGCAGAGGAGACAGGTCAAACTGGGTTGAAATCATGGAACGACTTCTGTTCAAGATAGGGCTTCAGCCGTTCAAGGGCCATTCCCGAATACTCCGGGTTCAACTCAATGCCGATGAAATTCCTGGCGAGCTTCCGTGCCACAACTGCTGTGGTGCCTGACCCCAAGAAAGGATCAAGGACTAAACCTCGAGGTGGGCATCCTGCCCTCACCATCGGCTCAACCAAGGCCTCAGGGAAGACCGCATAGTGTGCCCCTGAGAAACCTTTCGTGCTGACCGTCCATACGCAGCGCTTATTTCTACCCGAGGTGTTGAGCTTCCAAGCATGGGGTTGTCCCCTCCGTTCATTGGGGTAGACGTAGCCAGGTATATGGCTCCCTTCAAGAGAATAGCGATACCTTTGAAGTGACGATTCTTTATGAGGCTCAAGCTGCTGCTCAAAGTAATATCGCGTGCTTTTCGCAAAGAAGAACACATACTCGAAATCCACGGTGAACCTGTCCTTGACGCTTTGCGGCATGATATTAGGCTTGTGCCACACGATCGTGTTGCGCAAGAGCCAGCCCCGATTGCACATCTCGATAGCGAACCGGAAGGGGGTGAGGCAGAGGGATTTCTGCTTGATGTTTTGTTTCAGGGAAGAGGGCGGCCTGAGGGAGGGGTCATCATAACTGCGCCTGTTCGAAATTTCTTTGCCCCTGCGATGGGCATAGCCCCCCAGCTGCCGGCATAGGTGTCTGCAATGTTCACCCAGCATGTCCCTTCTTTTTTCAGGACTCGCTTGACTTCGTCGAGGATGTCGCACAGGTGCTTGATGTAAAGCTCAAAAGTAGGCTCCAATCCAAGCTCGCCTTGCCACGCTTCACATCGGGAACAAAAGAAACTTCTGCTGCTTTGGCTGTTGGCAACACGAGGGTTCTTGACAGTCTCCGTATTTCCCTGGACCGCGTTCTTGGTTGGGGGCGGAAAGCAGTCTTGCCACTCGTGCTGGCACTTGGGGTTGCCGTCCCATAACTGTGGTTCAGTCTTGTAGTGGCGCAGGCCCCAGTAAGGAGGGGAGGTGACCACGCAATCCACCGAGGAATCCTCAAGCTGCTTCAATCCTTCCCTCGCATCCATGTTCAAGATGTGGTTGAGCTTAACCATGATGAGGTCACCTATAGGTCGAGGTCCAACTGCCTATAGCTCTCGGTCGGCAGCTTCCTATAGAGAATCCTGTCTCCGTCGAGTTCGATCTCATAACCGTTTAAGCATTTGATTTCGTACTGTTGGATCAGACAGACCAGTCTGGATTTCTTGGTGGGAATCTCTCTGTTAAGTTTTTCGTAATACTTCAATGAGCGGAACAGCTTTGCAGCTTCCTTGAGCGTCATAGCATCACATCGAGATACCCTTTTGCGAAATCTTGCGCCTCGCCCTGATGGACGACAAATACCCTGCTTTCGACCTTCACCCCTGCTTCGGCCAGCCTCTCGACACGCTTCTTGATCTTGGCCTTCACTTCTGCGTTGGTGGCGACAGAGACCACAACGTCATAACCCGCCTTGAGGCACTTGAGGATATTCTTCATGAAGTGGCTCTTGCCGGTCTCGATTTCAAAAGCAACTTTCTTCCCGTTCTTCTCGGCATGGATGTCCACGCGATCTCCTTCGGGCAAGGGTGGCGACCAATAGTCTATTTTCTTCGGCCCAGGGTCAGAGCCGATCACGTGCTCCATGCGGACATGCTGCCAGCCCAAGGCCTTGTCCAAGTACCAAGCGAGCTCGCGCTTGGCCCACTCATGCTCCGCCGAATCGCCAAACGGCGGCTCTTCTATAGGCTGATGCACGGCAACCAGCAATTCCCTGGCTTTATCGGTGAGGCGCAGCAGGACGATTCCCGCCCGGCCATTGGGCACGACCTCAGGCTCTATAAGCCCTGTTTCAATCAGCTCCTTCTTGGCTGAGTCGGCGTTAAAATTCAGCCTTTCATATCTGTCCGTCAGCTTCGACGAAGGATGCTGTGCCACATCCGTCAAAAGCCGTTTAGCGGCGCTAGACAAATGTTCGAAAATTTCTCCTTCCCCTACTTCTTGACCCTGAAGATTCGCCAAGATGCTCTGCTCAGCTAGGGAAGCAAGATCTATGCCGGAATTTATGAAATATATCTGCATTTTTCTTTTCAGGGCTTCATCAGTCATTTGCTCGCTTATCTCTTCCAGGCCTTGGATGTGGACGCAAAAAGGCTTTGTAAACCTGCCCTGCATTTTCACGATGTAAAGGCCGGAGCCTGCTGGAATACGGCTGAGGTAGGAAATCTCATCGCCAAGATAAGGAAGCTGATTACGTTTCAACAAGAGAGTGTTGCCCATCGTCTCAATGTCTTCGGGGCTTTCTAGATTTTGGGAGATCGAGCAAAAGCAATTGCCCCTAATCTGGCGGTCTACTAACGATGGGTGCTGGGCGGTAAAGATTAAGCCAGCTCCCCACTTTCGCATCTCGCGGAAGAAAACACTGAGCACGGAATTGCCTATATGGTGAATCTCTTCGATAACCACAACCAAGCGAAGTGCCTGAGGTGAGCCTATAGGCTGGCCCTGCTTCAAATAGCACTCATAGAGGTTGAACAAGAAGCTCTCGATGAAATCGGCCTTCTCTATAGGGTGGATCAAACCGCTCAGGTCAATCAGGCTCTGCCCTTCGAGAAGCTTTTCAGGAGACAAATGGGCCTGTGAGTTGAAGACCTGGCCTAAAGGACCTGTGGTGAGCCTTGTGAGAAAGTTCAGCAAAGTGATGCGCCATTCGTTCTCTCTCTGTGAGAGCTCGACCTGGTCGCCGGCAGCGAGCTGCCTTAGCTGACTGAAAGTAAAGTATATCTCGCCTTGTTGGATAAGGTGCTGGGCGAGCTTCAGCAAAAGGAATCTGACTCCCTCCCTGTTTAGAGTCTCATTGGGTAAATGCCGTTCGGTCATCGAGTAGTAAAGGGCATTCAGATAGGAGAGTTGCTGCTGGACGGAGAAGTTTTCGCTGGTCTTGTTCGGGTTGAAGGGCAAAGGAAAATCCTTAGAGCCCGGGCTGAAGAAGCTTAGGTTCCGGCCTTCTGGCCTGGAAAGAAAATGTTTGTGGCTGCCGTCCCAATCGAAGATGATGCAAGGCACACCATCCCGTAAAAGGTTTTGGAGAACAGAATCAAGTGCAACGCTCTTCCCCCCGCCGGTCATGGCGTAAATTCCCAGGTGTCGCAGCAATTCTTGCCTGTGCAAGCCAAAGGAATGCCGATCGTGGAGGCAATGCACTGAACCTATGGGGTAATCCCCGACAGATTGCCTCGGCTGCGGGTATTCCAAGATGATGGCATCCCTGTAACATTCCGCAAGGTGGAGGATTGCCTTGGCCGCCATTTTGTTGTTCCTCGGGCTGGTGAGATAAAGATGAGCAAGAGCCGACACTTCCGGCCTCAGTTCGGGCACGAGCTTCAACTTCTCGACGATGCTAATAAGCTGGGGATCCATAAAAAACCTCTTGCTTGAGCGTGCCCAGCGTGCGCCTCAGCTCAAGATAATCCAGAAGAGCTTTGTCCCGGTCGCGCTCCAGTTGCACCGTCAGCTCCAGGGCCTCCCAATCGATTTGGAAGAGTTGTTCCTTCAGGCGGTTGAGCTGGCCTTCGAGAAATTTCCTCCGCTCGCCGGCGGTGGGGTTGCTCTCTACTTCCCTCCACAGCTTGCGGTGCTCTTCCAGATTCAAAGAGAAGGAGCGCAGGCCGTATTCCGCTTCCCTTCGGTGACGATGGGCGGTGGACTGGCAGTCAGTGAGGCGTCGGTTCAAGGTGTGCAGCGTTTCTCGCAAGACATGGAACTGTTCCACCATATCTGCGGCATAGGAATCGTGTTTCTTCGTGATGATGGTGTCGGCAGAGGACGCCGAGCGGAGCCTTTCGTACTCATCGCGGGCGTCATCAAGCTGCATGAAGGTCCTCCTCCAGCAGAGCGGTTCCGCAGTAGCCGCAGATTGGATGGCCTTTGGCCAAATCCACTTCAAGGAACTCAAACTCGGTCAGGCAGGTGGGGCAGAAATAGGAAGCAAAGTTTTTGATGCGGCACTCAACGCTCCAGTGATGGCCGTAGGGGTCTTCAGGCCTGATAATGATTTCAGAGATTTTGATTGGCCAATCGTTGTAAAGATGGCCGGCCACTTCTTCAAGCGCTTGCCTTTTCTTAAGAGCACCTTTCCCGGATTGTTTCATGCTAGAAGAAGGCGCGGGATGGTTGATAAGCGCTCCCTGTATATGGCTTGCCAACCTTGCCAACTTGGAATACCAACGCCTAGTACGAGGATTCTTAACAGCTACGCGGTTTGCTTAAGTTTCTCCCAGAGTCCCAGCTCTCTCGCCTTCTTTGCGAAAAATACCTGAGCGTCCTTGTCTTTCAGGAATGAAGCGATCCGCTCGTCATACTGCTTGCGCTTCTCATCCAGCGCGATTGCCGCTTTGAGATCCAGCACTTGGGCGCACTTCTGGCAGAACATGGCATCGCTGGAATTGATAGTCTGGCACATCGAGCATTGCTTAGGCTGCAGCACTTTCTCTGTCTCTTCGTCCTTCCGGATGCCGTACATTACGAGTATGGTGTCGTTGACATCGCGCGAGACAAGATGCTGATAATCAGCGAGCATGCGGCTGCTCGGTGCCCAGCCGAAATACACTTTGGCCTGCGCCTCGCTCATCAGCCGGTTGATGAGCACATGGGTCACGCGGGTGTGCCGGAACAGGTGCGGGTACATGCGCTTCTGGATCTTTGCTGCCTTGGCCAACCGGAGGACCATCGCCCTGAGCGATCCATAGCGAGCGCGGACTTTCTCCCTCCTGCCCGCCAGAACCCACAAAGGGGCTTCCAAATCATCCTTGTGGGGATGCTCGTTCAACCAAGCCGTGATGTAAGGCGCCGAGAAAACAATGCGCGGGGTGCGCTGCCCTGTCTTGCCATTGACATCTACGAGATAACTGTACTTGTCCTTGGTGATGCTCTTGACCTGGAGCTTGCCCACCTCCCCGATGCGCGCCCCCAGCTCATAGGTTATGGCGATGAACGCTTTGTCCCTAGGATGCTCGCTTGCCCTGATCAGCCGGGCAACCTCCTCCTCGGTGAGGATGTCTGAAGCTTGCACTTTGGGCTGATCCTTCTTTTTCATGTTCGTGCGGATCCAGCTGACGATTGGCGGGTACTCCAGCTTGTCCCGGTACTCGTCCCCGAAAACCAGCCACTTGTAGAATTTCTTGAGCACAGCGCGGTAGCTCACCTTGGTCCAGGGCGAGTAGTCTTGTCGGCTCTCGATCTCTAGCATCACCTGCTTGATGTCTTCCTTGGTGGCTTGGTCGAAATCCTTCTTGAGATAGACGGTAGCTAGATTGTAAAGGCTGTTCATCAGCTTGATGCGTCGAGGCAAGCTGAGCTGTTCCATTACTGCTTGCCGGTCAAATTCCAGGATGAGCTGCTTGTTTCGCTGGGAGACATCGCTTTCGGTGAGGCGTCTTTTCTGCGATTCATACCTGCGATCGTAGTTGTGGATGTCGGGGAGAACCATACAACAAGTAATAGTCCCACAGGTATAAAAAGCTTATGGCTTTGCTACAAGTTGTACAACGCCCATGCCGAACGTTAGCCACCTTGCACGAGTCCCACAGCGGCGCTGTATGCGTGTCCCACAATCAGTTAAATACTTTTCGGTAGGTCTTCCTTGAATGAGACGCAACTGATTTTGAGGCCCTAACTCTTATGTGTCATTCCATGTCAGGCAGAAGCTTTTCCACCAGCTTCAGCGCATCCCCATCCCTGGGATTGATCGCTTCCACTTTCTCCTTCTTGGCTGCCTTGCACAAGTCGTCATCGGCGCAAATGAAAACCAGCTGGTCCTCTGCTTCTTCGAAAATTTTCTTGAGCTCGAGAGTAGTGGCCAAATGGAGGCAATCTCCAGAACTGAGACAATATTTGAGGCCCATCGGCAAGGCCTTGGCGACCAACTCATCATTCACGCTGCGGACTGTAAAACGGTCCGTCAATTCCTTGAGAAAGCTTGCTACTGCAACACCCATCGCTTTCTTGCTGAGCTCCTTGCGCTCCACTTTGCAGGAGAGGGCTCCCATAAATTCCAGCACGGCCCAATAGGAAGTGACCAAGCCCTTCTCGGCCTTGCTGTCGAGAATCTTGTCTAAAACTTCCGAGCCTATTTCCTGATGGTAACGCTTGATTATGGCGGAAGTGTCGAGATAGAAATGCACCATGCTATCCCTCAAGGTAGCGGGACATCTCCCGCTTGCGCAGAGCTACAACTTCTTCGCTCAGCTCTACCTCCTGAGGGATTTCTGCAAGGGCTGCCCTCACTCTGGGAAGAGGCATGAGGTTGCCCTTGTACTGTCGGAGCATGGCTCTCAGGCTGTCCTTGATCGTCTCGCTCTGGGTCTTGTAGAGGCCGACGGCTATCAAAACTTCCGTCTGCTTCTCCACAGTCACTGCTTGATGAGTTTCAAGTTTCATAATGTGCACCTGTTGAAATTATAGCTGCTAGGCTTTTTAAATCCCAACTCCTTGGAAGCTGCCGCTTTGCCGCTAGAAGCTGACAAGGAAGTCCTTTTAACGTCTTTGGCTGAGAATGAGCTGGTACAGCCGCTACTAAGGTCTTCCCGGATGCTTTCGGCTTGTTTCAAGATAAATCCTCCTGACAAGTCTCACCCATTCCGGCATCTGCTCCAGCAACTCTTCTTCACGGCCCATATCAATCCACAATCCTGTAGAGATGCGCCCCGCTCTGCTTCCCTGAAGGCAGCTCCTTCACCCAGCCCTTCCTTGAGATGTCCTTGAGGTAATTGCCCAGGCTCCTCCTTGAGACAGGCCTCATCCCAGAGACCTTGCACCGCCTGAGATATTCATCAAGAAGCTCAGGCGTCATCACTTCCCTTTTTTCGCTTACTATCTGGTAGGCCAATCTGTGGTGCTCGCCCATGCCTTTCAGTTCGTAAGACCTCTTCAAGTCCTTCACCCTTCCAAAGGCCGTCTCGACGTGCCTTGGCTTTATGCAATCATTTTCCCGGTCGGCCAGCATCGCAGCCCTCTTGAGGGTTTGTATCGCTATTCTAGCATCGCCTTCAGCTCTCTCCGCAATCATCTTCAGTAAGTCCTCTGACCAAGCATTCTCAGCAATGGCGTGCTGCGCCCTGAGCCAAAGGATTTTGAAAACATCATCAACACTGTAACGCGCAAACTCGATAAGCTTCGGGCTGAGCCTTGAATAGGTGGACTCTTCCAGGCTCGTTATCGTGCCCCTGCTGGGGGAGATGCACACGAGACCCAGTTTCCCCATCGGCGCCAGGGCATGGAGCATATCTGTTCTCTCTGCAATAGGCATCAAGTGTATCTCGTCTAGCGCAACAACGATTGGCTTCTTCTCCGCATGATCCTTCAGGATGTCCAGCTTGTAGCTTGATCCCCTCTGGCTGCCTTTCAGAATCCTGAGCTCGGCCACAATGAAATCAAGGACGGAGTAGAAGCTCTTTCTCTCGCCGCAGTTCACATGGACGGACTTGATGCCGGCATTTCCCAACTGATTGAGCAAGTGTCGTGTTACCGTCGTCTTCCCCAGCCCAGGCCGGCCGTGCAACCAGACATGAATCGGCTTCCAGTTATTTGTGGCTAGAGCGAGACAAAATCTTGCATCCTCGATCTGCGCTTCTCTGGCCACCAACACCTCCGGCAAGTGGCCTTCTTCCAACACTTCAGGCGCAAGGATGATGCTGGCAGGATTCATAGCTTCAAGATGGGCTTAGGGAATTTAAGGCCTCCGTATATATGCCCTTCCAACCTTTCCAACTTCAAGGTTCTTATTTGGGGAGTGGGAGTAGGGTGCCGGAAGGGCCGATATGATTTCATTTCCTTATGTGATAATGACAACTTGGATTGCAAAAAGCAGAAACCACAGATTGACACTGTGGCTAGGAGGGAAATGTCTTGCGTGGATCCCCTATTTGCTTTTCCCGGCTATGACTCGTTTGGGTAAGCTCGTCTTAGGGAGCCCTACCAAAGAGCGCACGCCACATAAAGTTTCTCCTGCAATGATTCTCGCTTTCTCCGAAGATTCATAAGCTATGCGCTTAACCTTGGCAGGCTTAGTTAAGAATTCCTTTCTGTTGTTAATGAGCTGCGATGTCAGTTCGACGAGCGCGTCTGCAACAATTTGCTTCAGGTGAGCATACTTGAGTTTTTTGGCTTTGTAATCATCCATTAAGGATTCTGATTGGTCTTTCTTCCCGCATACTTCCAAAATCTCAAATAGATTCTGTGTGCCAGGGCTCATTTCACTAGGTGCTAAACTACCACTATCTGTTACAGCTGTTTTAATCTTGTAGCGTATGGTTTCTTCTTCTTCAAAAATGCCTATATAGTGCTTAGCGCCGAGACTCTTGCTCATCTTCTTGTTGGGATCAACTGTGGACATAATCTTCGGTGTTTCTGTGAACAACGGATTAGGTTCTGAGAAGAAATCCCTACCAAATCGGTGATTAAATCGCTTTGCAATATTCCTGCACAACTCTAAATGTTGCTCTTGATCTTTACCCACCGGCACATATTGGGGGCGATAGGCTAGAATGTCCGCCGCCTGCAAGATCGGATAAAAAAGGAGGCCTGCTGAAACGAATTCGCTTTGCTGTTGGGACTTTTCTTTGAATTGAGTCATTCGCGTCAGTTCGCCAGAGGAGCAAATACAACTAAGAATCCAACACAATTCAGCATGCTCTGGCACAAGCGACTGAACGAAGAGAATCGATTTTTCTGGATCAATGCCACATGCCAACAAATCGGCGACCATTTGCCACGTATTTTTCTGGAGGTCTAGTGGTGCATACGATGTGGTCATTGCGTGAAGGTCTACAACTCCATAGACACAGCGGTATTCATTTTGCAGGGCTATCCAGTTAGCAACCGCTCCAAAGTAGTTACCTATGTGCATCTCGCCAGTAGGTTGAATGCACGAAAGAACCCTTGCTGGTTTATTTGTGCCCATAGTTGGTTCTCCTCCTCGCTTTCATTAAGGGTATATCAGGTCTGAAAGCCTTTCTGATCCGCTAATCCAGAGAAAATCGGATCTCATGATTCATCTTGTCCAAGAAATAAACGTTTGCTGTTGCGCCACAATGCTCAGTGACTAGAGAAGCCATTTTATGGGTAGCAATTTCCAATTCGTTTCTTGTTATAGCCGACAATAGACCGTCAACATCAATGACCGCCTTATGTGTTCTTGGCTGGATTGCAGTTGCTTTCCCACCCCGGCTATTCCATGCTCTGCACATCACATTCTGTGAGCCAGTATCATAGTAAATGATCTCGTCTTGCTCGGGGAAAGAAGTCTCATCGCTGCCTATGGGCGAGAAATGTTCTGTTCCTTGAGCAAACGCAAGTACCAAGTCGCCCGTAACTTTCTCAGCATCTACCAGCCCGCTCGGAACCAGGTAAGTAAGGGAGATCAGGTTTGAAATACACACCAGAGGTGAAATGAAAGGAATACGTCTACCGCTCTTAATCCACTGAACCAAAGCGGCAATTGAAGGTTTGATCTTTTTCGTTCTTGCAATGCTAAAGGTCTTATATACAGCGTACCATGCCTGAATTTTTGGGTGTTCGTCTGAAATGGAGGCATCGGTTGCAATTTCGCCGATTCTTTGGTCAAGAAGTTGTTGCAGAGTCGAGTTTGCTGGTGATGAATTGTCGATATTTGATGCAACGACGACCCCGCGACAAAAGTCCGGGAACTGCTCAAAAATTCTTGGGGTGATTCGATAGATCATACTTTCCAGCGCTCTTTTGCCTTCAAATAAAGTTCCATTAGTTTCTGATTTGAAGGCGATATTTTATCTGGGTTATTGAATCTATGACCAAAGCGTAGATTGTAATGGAGGAACCACTCTTTTTTGCTGTTCTCCTGTCCAAGGAACAAGATGTCGTGCCGTGCCATATGCCTGATCGCAATTAAAGGAATTGGCGAAAGTGATACTCGGAATTCTTTGTTGTGAACGCTCCGATCGTCACAGTTCTTATGGAACTGCCCGACCATTAATCCCTCTGCGACAAACTTATCTTTTATGCGCCGATGAACTCGATCTAGCACACATGTTTCCCGCTCGGGAATATTATGGAATATCACTAGGTAAGGTTGGCCCCATTGTCAAGACCACGAATTGCACAAATTAAGGTGGACTTTTGCTCCCGTTTCGGCAACGCCAAAATGCACTTCCGCTGGGGTCCGGTAACCCAAACTCTGATGCAATCGTTCCTGGTTGTAGAAGGTGAAATATTGGTGTAGCCCCGCTTGCAGCGCTGGCACGGTGGCATAGTCATTCAGATAAATGTCCTCATACTTGACCGTGCGCCATAACCGTTCCACAAAGATATTGTCAAAGACTCGCCCGCGCCCGTCCATACTGATGCGAACTCCGGCCGCCTCCAAGGTCGAGGTGAACGAACGCGCAGTGAATTGCACGCCTTGGTCGGTGTTGAAAATCTCCGGCGGCCCTCCATGCAAGGCCTGCTCCAGCGTCCTCACACAAAAGGAGCCTTCCAGCGTGTTGGACACTTGCCAGGCCAGGACATAGCGGCTGTACCAATCCAGAATCGCTACTAAGTACATAAACCCGCCGATCATAGGCAGGTAAGTAATATCCGCGCTCCAGACTTGATTCGGTCGGACTACCTCCAACTCCCTCAGTAAATACGGATAGACTGTAGTTGCCGGCCCTCTTTGACTCAGGCGTGGCTTGGGATTGATCGCCTGCAACCCCATGAATTGCAGCAGTCGTCGCACTCGCTTGGAATTGACCGCATACCCATCTCGTCGCAACTGCGCCGTCATGCGCGGCCAGCCATAAAAAGGAGTCTGGGTGTACTGCTGATCGATCCGGCTCAGCAGTTCCAGGTTCAGCGGCGTCTCGGTGGCAGGCTGGTAATACAGCGTCGCGCGGTTCAATCCGATCAACTCACACTGGCGGCGCACACTGATCTGGGGATGCTTGAGCTCGATCATGGTTCGTTTCACCTCAAGAGAGTCGGGCAGCTTTTTTTTTCAGCCATTCCAGTTCCATCTTCAGCCGTCCGATCTGTTCAAACAGCTCCGTTTCTTGTTCCTCTTGCTCGCGTTGGTGCCGTTGCGTCCCCCGCGCGAATACCGTGGCTCCTTCTTCCAACAAGTGTTGTTTCCATTGGCTCACTTGGTTGGGATGCACCCCGTGTTCGCTGGCCAATTCGTTGATCGTCTTATCGCCCCGGGCTGCGGCTAAGGCCACTTGAAACTTGAACAAGGCACTGTAGTGATTGCGTGGCTTTTTCATCGCCTCGATCCTCCACTGGCTCAGTGTATTTTATCCCGTTTTTCCACCTTAGCCCGTGGTCCAGTTTTCGGGTCCAATTATAGTAACTCAAGTTGCTACCAAAGAGGTGGGAAGGAAGCAAGTTCCTCCGGGAAGTCGCTAGAAGGTTTCTGAGCGAGAAACGTTCTATCGAACCGGAGGAACCGATGCCCTATTGTATCATAGCCATCTACTGTGTGTGCGATGACTTCTGGAAAGCCTTGGGCGAGCCGGAGGACTGGCAAGCGCAAATGACCCATGCCGAAGTCATGACGACTGCCTTGG
>JACOSB010000067.1 GCA_016179105.1 Candidatus Acetothermia bacterium | reverse complement strand
GTGCAGAATGCCGACCTGATCGGATCAGCGCTAGCAGGCTGCGGCGGTCGGAGACCTTGAGCTGCACTCGATGCTTTCTCATGTCTCATTTTAATCCCTCACCATCTACCCATCAATTTCACATGGTTAGAGTACTAGTTGGTTCCAGAGCACCGTCAACAGCCAGAACGCCAAGCAAATTTTGACCGAGCACATTTCGACGGTCGTCAAACACTATGCCGGGAAAGTGCACTCGTGGGATGTCGTAAACGAAGTAATCAATCCTCCGGATGGGCGCTCGGATGGGCTAAGAAACACACCATGGCTCCAGCTTTTAGGACCAGATTACATCGATCTGGCGTTTCGTACGGCGGCCGAGGCTGACCCAAAAGCCCTCTTGGTCTACAACGACTTCGGATTGGACTATGACACGCCTCCTCAAGAAGCAAAGAGAAAAGCTGCGTTCGAGCTGCTCCAGCGCCTGAAAGCTTCGAGCACTCCCATTCATGCTCTGGGTATGCAAGCGCACTTGAATGGCAACGAGACGCGCTTCAGCGCGAGCAAGTTACAATCATTTTTGCGACAAGTCGCCGACCTTGGCTTAAAAATTCTGATCACCGAACTGGATGTAATACTGTTTTGCTTTCTAAATGTCCGAATGATTGGCTCTTCCAGCCAGCCTTTGCCGCCAGTTTATCCAGACATTCCAATGACGAATTAGTATAAGCGATCAGAATTTGCCCGCAGACATCGCATCCCGCGATAGCACCATCGCAAAGGCTTACGAAGACTATCTGACCGCTGTGTTGGCCGAACCCGCGGTGATCGGAGTGCTCACATGGGGGCTGAGCGATCGTTACACCTGGCTCTCCAGCTTTGCGCCCCGCTCGGATGGTCTCGCAGTTCGTCCGTTGCCCTTAGACACAGAGCTCAAGCGCAAGCCAGCCTGGAATGCGATCGCGAGTGCGTTGGATAATGCACCGAAGCGCTAGATACGAAAGGGCTGCAATGCGAGGTGCTTTAGCTCAGGCCAATGGAAGCGTTAGGCACCCGTCCGGATACTACCGTGCTGAACGTAGCTCTTCTTCAATCTTATCCGCGACAAACATCTTCAGGAGTGACTGATAGGGGATGTCGCGCTTGTGCGCCAGTACTTTGAGTCGTTCAATCATCGACTCCGGCAACCGGATCGAGATGGTACGAGTTGTCGGTTTTAGCTTTGGAAGCTTCATACGCTCCGCTCGACTCCAATCAACGTACTCGGTTGAGTCGTGCAAAGACCAGAACTTTCGCTCCGCATCTTCGCCGTTAAATTTCGGCACTTTACGAATCGGCTTTTTCAGCTTGTGCACGTTCATACTCCTTCCTTTCTCGTCGGCTCATACTCCGCGCTGAAATCACGCGTATCAGCTTTTCACGTATTGTGAAAACCATAAACAATGGGTGCTCTTCATCAGTCTGACCCAGTACATAGAATCTAGGCTCAGCATCCGAATGCTTCAAGTCGACCGCTATCAGGAGAGGCTCATTGAAAAACACCTCTTCGCACTCCGTTCGGCTGACGTTGTGCTTGATCCAGTTCTTTTCAGCATTTCCTTCATCCCATTGAAAGCCTCTACATCCGAAAAGCAGAGTACGTGGATCAGCCATGATTTATGTATATATCAAATGTATACGATTTTCAAGGTGTAGAAAAAGGGACATCGTCCAGTCCTGGGTGCAGAATGAGATTCTGAAAGTGTCTCCTACTTTGGCAAGATCCTTGTTTGTCTTTGGGCTTGGATCAAAGCATCAATACTCGAAGTCTGCTGCAAGATATTCCAAGACCGTCACGTATATGCCCATTTGCCTCTGACGTAACGTCATAGTTTATAATCACGGTGGGACTCCATTAGAAAGGGCTCTGTCGTGGATGAAAAACTCTATAAAGTGAAAGAATTCGCCGAGCTGGCCGGCGTCACGGTGCGCACGCTGCAGTACTATGACAAATCTGGTCTGCTTAAGCCTTGGCTCTACACTGAAGCAAAACATCGGCGCTACCGCAAGGAAGATCTCCTGCGTCTTCAGCAAATCTTGACGCTCAAATACATCGGCTTCTCACTCGAAGAGATTCGTTTGTTATTGAATAGTCCTAACTATGACGTCAAGACGTCGCTTGAGATTCAGAGAGAAGCCTTGGATGAGCGAGTCACGCAGCTACAAAAAGCGTCGCGGGCGCTCAAGCAAACGCTCACTCTTCTCTCCTCAGCAAAGCCCCGCGAGCTCGACTGGTCACTCGTGACTGAGGTTATTCGCAGCATCGCCGAGGCCGAAAAATGGCAGTGGGTTCATCGCTACTATACCCCACAGCAGCAAAAGATGTTGACCGAGCGAGCGAAATCGTACACGACGCAACGAATGCTGCGTGATAAGCAAAGATGGGAGAAGTTGATGACAGCGTTTCAGCGCTTACAAAAGCAAGGACGAAAACCTAGCGATCCGCAAGTTCAGAAGCTTGCGGCGCAGATGGAGAAGCTGATCCATGAATTCACTCAAGGTGACGAAGGGATACGTCGATCGCTGAACCGAGCCTATAGTGATCTTGGTAAATTGCCCAAAGAGCAAAGACCCCTTGATTTAGAGTTGCAACGCTATATGGGCGAGGCTTGTCGCATTCACAACGAGAAGAAGAAAGTGAGTAAACGATGAAGATCAACTATATCAACACTGAACTCATCTATCGCCGGTTGCTAGCAGAGTCGAACACTGCCAAGCGCGAAGCAATTTTTCGTCAGGAGTTGATCGCTCCGTATGAGGGCGTAGTGAACACGTTCGGCGGCGGTGATGGCTTGACACAGTTTGCCCAGTGGGCACTCTACACGCCGGAGGCATTCAGTGATGGTCACCGTGAAACGATTGTTTCTCTGCTCGACACAATGTCAGCGCATAAAGCCTGGCAAAAAACAGAGCAGGCACTGAAAGATGCCCATAGAGCTTTTGCTCCGTACGAGAGTCGCATTCCGTTGAACACTATCCAATGTGGCCTCTTCTTAGCCGATGGGAAGATGATGCGACGATTCAACCCACTCGATCGTGGCTACACGGGATTCGGCGGTGTCCCAGGCTATGTGATGGTCGTGTACGGTGAAGCGAACGAGTACAACTTGTATCGCCTCAAGGGCACGACGGTGCACGAGCTGCATCACAATATACGCTTTGCCCTCTTTCCGTTCACAATGAACGTGACTGTGGGCGAGTACATCATCGCTGAAGGGTTGGCTGAGTCGTTCGCGGCTGAGCTTTATGGCGAAGATGTCGTTGGCTATTATGTCACGGATTTCAATGAAGCTGAGCTAGCGACAGCCAAGCGAGTTATTGGCAATGCGCTGAGTGTAAAGGGTTTTAACGAAGTGCGCGGCTATATCTTTGGCGATGTAATCGCAGAAAATATGAAGCTCCCGAAGGCAGGCGTACCGAACTATGCTGGGTATGCGATCGGCTATCGCGTCGTGCAACACTACTTAAAACGCACCGGCAAGACCGTCCCTGAAGCGACGTTCGTACCCGCAAAGGAGATCATCGCTGAGTCGGGGTTCTTTATATAAAGTGGACTCGTTTGTATACCCGCCGTTTGTCTGGTAAATTAACGCTATGACTCGCAAAATCTTGCATGTAGACATGGATGCGTTCTATGCCTCTGTCGAGGTCACAGATAATCCTGCGCTCGTGGGACAGCCTGTTATTGTCGGTGGAGATTTGAGGCGCGGCGTCGTCTCTTCAGCGTCTTACGAAGCCCGCACCTTCGGTGTGCGTAGCGCCATGCCCGTCTCTCAGGCATTGCGGCTTTGTCCTCATGCGATTGTATTGAAGAATCGTTTCTCGCGCTATCGCGAAGTTTCTCAAAATATCCGAAAAATTTTTCTGAGCTACACGTCATTAGTAGAACCACTCTCGCTCGACGAAGCATTTCTTGACGTGACTGCGAGCGAAGCCGTCTTAGGCCCGGTTGTAAAAATCGGCCGCGAGATCAAGCAGCGCATTCACGAAGAGACCGGACTTACTTGTTCTGTGGGCGTCGCACCAAATAAATTTCTAGCCAAGATTGCGTCCGATCTAAAAAAGCCCAACGGGTTCGTCGTCGTGCCCATCGACAACATTGAAAATTTTCTTAAAGATATGCCCATCCGTCGTTTGTGGGGAGTCGGCGCAGTGACCGAGAAAAAACTCCAAGAGTTGGGCATTCAGAAGATCAGCGATCTGCAACATTTTTCACTCGACGACATTGTGCGGCGCTTCGGCAAATGGGGACTACACTTGCACAAGCTCGCGCACGGAATCGACAACCGCCCCGTCGAACCAAATCGCGAAACGAAATCTATCAGTCGCGAGACGACGTTTCTCGAAGATTTGTATGACATTGTAGCTCTCAAAAGTGTGATGCGTGAACTCGCCGAAGACGTGGCGCGCGATTTGCGCGAAGAAGAACTTGTCGCTAAGACGGTGCAAATCAAAATCCGCTTCGAAAACTTTGAGACGATCACCCGTAGCCGCTCGCTCGACGAGCCGACGAATCTCACCGAGCGCCTCTGGCAAGTCGCCGAAAAACTCTTCGATGAGCGAGTGAAACTCAACAGGCGCGGCGTGCGCTTGGTCGGCGTTGGCGTCGAACACGTCAGTTCTGTGCACCAGGCCCAGCTCTCGCTCTTTGAAGACACCGCGTCCAAGAAACAAGAAAAACTCGAGCGCGTCGTCGATTCGCTCCAGAAAAAATTGGAAAATCAGACCATCAAGCGCGGGCTTGGTCCTTAGAGTGCCTAATAAAAATCGCTATCACGGTTACGACGGAGCAAGGAATCTTATACTCACCCAAGTAGTCACCCGTACATTGCACTAGCTAAGCAACTTTGGTTGTTTGACTTTCCAATCGCAAGGGTACGTGTGAGTCAATAGTTGAAAACCGAATTTTTCTACGATGGGTCTGCTCATCGGTCCGGCATCGATAGTAAGAAAACGGGCGCCCCGACGTCGCGCTTCTTGGGTACGTGCAGCGACCAGGGCCGTGTAAAATCCTTGCTTGCGATGAGCAGGTATGGTCGCGCCGCCCCAGAGGCTGGCGAACTGACCCTTTTCAGAAAATCTGATCCACGCACAGCTCGCGGGCTCCCCGCTCGCATAGGCTACATACACGCTACCTTGAGGGTTGAGCAATTCCTTCGCGAGCTTCGCGGCCAGCCAGCTATGATCCTCGCCCCAGACCTGATTTTGTACCCTGACGATCTCAGCCAGTTTGTCTGGGTCGGTAATCCGTTGCACGTCATGAGTAATGGGCCGCAACAAGGCGGCGGGGACTTTCTCCAGATCGAGAACCATCAGCGCCTCGGCTTCTCCGGGAATGAAGCCTTGAGCGATCAAGCGATCTTTTAGGTCTTTAGGCGCATCGTGTTCGTAATACTTCCACTCAAAATTCTGACCGATCTTTTCGAAATAATCGATCTGTTGATGGATAGCTTGGTCAGCGTTCTCGGCGTTGAGTTGCGAATACAGAACAACTCCCTCTCTACCGGAGAGATCACTATGGCGAACGACGTAAGGAAGGGCCTCGCGCCGCATGGCAGGATACTCTATCTCTTGGCGCTGTTCTTTATCATACAGAGCAAGAATCTCTTTGAGGTTCATTGATATGCTCTTTTCTTTTGCAGTACTTTAGGAAAAACTCGCATATGGCGTTATCTATTATCGCCGTCCCCCGTGATCGCTCCGCGCTCCAGCCGCGAGAACAATTTGGTGATATTCGCTTCAGCCACTTCTTCGAGAGATAAATCCAATTCGGTGCATATCTGAGTGAGATACCAGAGCACATCGCCGAGCTCAGATTTTAGCGCTTCGCGGTCGGCGTCGGTGATCTGCCCTTTTCTGTCACGAAAAATCTTTTTAATTTTTCCAGCGACTTCTCCGGCTTCGTTGGCCAACCCCAACGTTGGGTAGACGATCGAGTGGTCTGTTTTGATGACGTTCCAGGTCTTGCGCGACTCGCGTTGATAGATGTCAAAGTTAGAAACCTTCATGGAAGCTGCCTCCCTTATGAGGACAATCGTACAACAAATTCAATTGTACGCGTAGTATCGGGCTCGATGCAGTAAACCGTTATTGCTCGCACTACCGTCTCGTATGTTGCATTCAAAGTGGCCGCAGAACGCAACGCTTCACGAAACGCTGCTTCGTTATCCACCCGGCCCACGGTCAGATGAGGCGTATAGGTAAACTCGGGCAAGAGATAACGGGCTAAAGGGCCTGTGTATAATCGATCATGCAGCTCAATCACTTGATCGTTTCCTCGCTTCACGTTAAGAAACAGATACTCGCTCATGTGCCCAGTGACTCCTTGGAGTTGAATGTTGAACGGTTCAAAGTTATGTACGACCTGCTGAACATGAGCACGAAGTTGATCTGTCGATAACTCGCTCTCAAACGGGAAGACCAAAGTGATATGAGGTTTGATTTGCTCTGCTAAGGGATCGAACTTTCGTCGAAACCCGTCGATGAGATGCATTTGCTCGAATTGAGGAAAGATCACGATGACGCGCTTTGGCATTGAAGCAAAAGATATACTGGCTTTTACCACGGCAAGCTTTGCACATCCACCGTTCCCGTTGGCCAGATTTGGCTTTGGCAAGGAAGAATCATCACATTCAAGGGCGAAAGTATCTTGCCTGCAGGTTGTTCTATATAAACGGAATCTTGCACGCGCTGCCAGCCCAACCTCTGATAAAACGGCACCAAGCGATCGAGACAGAAGAGCATTCCGAACTCCACACCCAACCGATCGCACATAAAATTCTTCGCGTGCTCGAGCGCGGTTCGCGCATACCCTTTATTCTGCGCCAACGGAATCGTCACGACTCCGCCGATGCCCCCTACGTGGATGATACGCTGGCCGACGCTCACCGTTTCTCCTGCAACTCCCACATGACTCACCAGCTGGCTCGCGACATCGTACACTAAAATGTGCCAGCTCTTTTTTTTGCGCCACTGCAAGTTGAAACCTTCTGTGCCGAAGATATTCGTCCCCCAACCAAAGAGTTGCTGGCGTTCTTGCTCGGATAACCCCTCGACGAGTCGAGCAGTCATCGACTCTCAGCCTCCTCACCCGAGCAGCTCAGCAACAAAATCTAGAATGAGTTCATTATACCGATAAGCTCTCGGCAGTGTAATTCAAGAGCCCCTCTCGGTGCATCAAGAGGGGCTCTCGTTAGGTTCTCATTCAGATGACTTATCGAGAGATGACGAGCTTCTTGAGTCCACTTTGGAGGACCTCACCGTTCATGCCACGAACCGTCAGTATGTAGAGATAAACTCCGTTCGCCAATCGCGAAGAGGTCGAAACCTCCACTCGACTGCTCGAAGAAATTCCTTCGGAGACGAGTTTGCCTTCCAAAGTGAAGATTTTGGCGCTCACCGAAGCGATGTTTCGGCCTTCTACACTGAATGCTACTTTCCCGTCTTCCGCCGACGCTCCTTGGGCGTCGACCGATTCGACGACAAGTCTTCCACTCTGAAGTTGCACGCGCAGAGCAGATGAGCTCACCGAGAGGCCGCGTGCCCATAAGTGCAAAGCCAACGTGAGATCATCGTCGCTCGGAATACCACAATCTTTGTACGCTTGGTTCTCATCCCAGGCCTTCACGACCGCAAGGATCTCTTCGCTGTCGAAAACTCCATCGTCGCCGGCCGCACAAAGGATAAACTTCTTAGACGGCGGCGTTTGAGGTCCTCCGGAAGAAATTGTGAAATTGTCCTGGAACTGAAGCTTGTCGTCAATGTAGAACTTGACCGACCATTGCCCAAAAATTTTGGACGCAGCCGTCCCTTTGATCACGATCCAGACCCAGTGAATCGGCGCGTTGGCGACCGAGTGTTGTTCGCTCGCATACAAGTGCCCGTTGGGGTCCAAGAACTCCCAACGTAACGATTGATTCTGGAAAACGCCGTCGAGCTTGACCCACGAGATCGCTCGATTGTCTTCGAACGAGAAATTCGTTCCGCGAACAGGAGTTCCGTCGTTCACGTCTTTGGCGATCGTATGGTCGACGACGTTTAAGTTCGCGTTGCCGTTGCCGCCACCACCGGGCGGAGGGGGCGGGGGCGGCGGATTCGCGCTCGATGTAATGGTGAAAGAATCCTGGAACTGGAGCTGTCCGTTGATATAAAACTTGACCGACCATTGCCCAAAAATTTTCGCGGCGGCCGTGCCCTTGATCGTGATCCAAACCCACTGAACTGGTGCGCTGAGCACTGGGTGTTGCTCGCTTGCGTACAAGTGTCCTTGAGGGTCCAAGAACTCCCAACGTAATGATTGATTATTAAAATTGCCGTCGAGCTTGACCCACGAGATGGCGCGATCGTCCTCGAACGAAAAATTCGTTCCCGGCAGCGGGGTTACGCCGCCCCCCTGCACATCCTTGGCGATCGTGTGCTGCACGACGGTCAAGCCCGAGCCGCTTCCTCCGGAGGGTGGCGGAGGAGTCCCATCGGAAGAGATCGTAAAGTGATCTTGGAACTGGAGAGTGCCGTCGATGGAGAATTTTACTGTCCATTGACCCGAAAGCGTAGCTGCTTTGGTGCCCGCGATGTCGATCCAGACCCAGTGCAAGGGCGCTTGAGCCGGGCGTTCTTGCGCGACATATAAGTGTCCTTGCGGATCGATGAATTCCCAGCGCAGCGTCTGACTTTGGATCGAGCCATCGAGTGAGACCCATGAGACGACTCGGCCATCGTCGGGAGAAAAATTCGTGTCGGGCACGGGAGTTCCATCAAACTGCACATCACTAGCAATCTGGTGTTGCGCGACCGTCAACTCCTGAGCCAGCACGGGCGGGGTAGCGAAGATTCCCCCCAGCCCCAGGGCGAACAGAACCCAGCCGATCCTCTGAATAATTTTCATATATCCTCCTTCTCCTTCACGACTTCGTTCAAGAACTAAAACTCAGCCCCGAGTATTGATCTACCAAAGCTTAGCCGTTTTCTTAGTACCTCACAATAACAGCTGTCCCCTAGTGTTTTCTCCATTACCAACGACGAAAGTATGCGCTCAACTCAAGGACTTGACAAACTCTCAATAATATGTTATCATTTAGTCACATATGGAAATGAAGGATCTTCTGGTGTGGAAAGCGCTCTCGGACCCGACCCGGCGGGAGCTGCTCGATCTCTTGAAAGAGAGACCTCAAACGACGGGCGAGCTGTGCGCGGCTTTTGAAAAACTCTCGCGCTTCGCCGTGATGAAGCATTTGAGAGTTTTAGAAGCAGTCAAGCTCGTCGTCGTGCGCCGCGACGGGAGACAACGCTGGAACCATCTGAACGCGGTGCCCTTGCGACAGATCTATGAGCGTTGGGTGAGCAAGTACGAATCCGAATGGGCAGGAGCACTCTTAAAACTAAAGCGTGTCACAGAATCCAAGCCTAGCGAAAGAAAGGAATTTTCGATGGAAAAGTTTCACATCGAGCAGGAAGTGCAGATTGACGCAACGCCCAATCGAGTCTTCGAGGCACTGACCAAGGACGTAGCGGCCTGGTGGGGAGCTCCGTACCAGATCTCCGAGACTGCCAAGACCATTATTCTCGAACCCAAGCTTGGTGGACGCTTTTACGAAGATTGGGGGAGCGGGCAAGGCGCGCTCTGGGCCACAGTCACACAGCTCAAACAAAACGAGATTCTAGAGTTGACGGGTCCAATCGGCATGAGCGGAGCGGTGCAGGGGATTGCCTGCATCGCGCTCGAAGCGAAGGGCAAAGCGACCCTTGTAAAACTTTCGCATCGAGCGGTTGGGGAGGTTAACGAACAAAAACAGAAGGGCTACAGTGCGGGTTGGCAGGATCTATTAGGCAAACGTCTCAAAGAGTTCGTCGAGAAGGGCATTCGCTCTGGCATCGCGCGATAACTCATCCATCAAAGGGGGAAACATTATGAGCAAAACTCTTCAATCGCAGCAAGCAACGATTGACCCAAGGGAATTTGATAGCCGTCACGTTCAGTTCGTCGTCGATCGCTTTTACAAGACAGCGAAGCATATACCCGCCGAGCGATTCGACTGGAAGCCTCAGAGCGAGCATGTCAAATCCGCACACGAGATGTTGAGGCACATTGTTGAAGGCAATCATATCTTGATTCACTCTCTCAGTGAGAGAAAGCCGCTCTCGCCCTCGTTGCTCTCAGAAGAGGAACGTAAGCACATCCAGGCAGAAACGACCAATTACGAAATGGCGCTTGAAGCCTTGCGCACCAGCGGACAAAAAGTGGCTGAATTGGTCGAGTCCATACCCATAGAGCTCTTGCAACAAGATGAGATGGCTCGGCTGGTCATGGCCTCGATCGTGCATATGTCCTATCACTGGGGCCAGCTTTGTTATTTGCAGACAATGTGGGGAGATATGGAGAACTATCGCTAAGTTACAGACTGCTCACGAGAGCCTTGATCTCTTCAAGTTGTGCTTCAAGTTCTTCTCGGGTTGGAGCACATAGAGTCACGTGGCCTAACTTGCGTCCGGGGCGAGGCGGTTTGCCATACAGATGCAAATGCGCTCCCGGCATAGAGAGAATCTTTGTAGTGCCAGGAATCGTACCGATGAGATTGAGCATGGCAGAATGACCAAGGGGTTCGGTTGAACCCAGCGGGAAACCAACAATTGCTCTCAGATGATTTTCGAACTGACTCGTCTTGGCGCCTTCGATTGTCCAGTGGCCCGAGTTATGAACTCTTGGAGCCATCTCGTTCGCGAGCAATTTCCCGTTGAATTGAAAAAATTCGATCGCGAGCACGCCGACATAGTCGAGTGCTTCGAGCACGCTCGTCGCATAATATTCGGCTTGCGTTTGTAGCTCGGCCGTGAGCTGTGGATCTGGTGCCAGCGAGAGCCGCAAGATTCCTTTACGGTGATGATTCTCCACCAGAGGGTAGAACGCCGTCTGTCCGTCTCTGCTTCGCACCACCAAGATCGAAAACTCACGCTCGAAAGGCACGAATTCTTCCAAGATCAGCGCCGACGTATTCAAAGCCTTTCATGCTAGTTCTATATCTTTTGGGTCTCGCAACACAAACTGTCTCTTACCGTCATAGCCCATGCGCCGTGTTTTGAGCACCGCGGGTAAGTTTACTTCTTGAAGAGCGTCTTCAAAATCAGCTTGTGTGTTTACATGAGCAAAGCGAGGCGTAGGAATCTTCAAGCGCTGGAAAAAATTTTTCTCGATGAATCTATCTTGCGAGACTTCGAGCGCTTTCGGTGGCGGGTAGACAGAAATTTTTTCTGCCAAAAAGCGTACTGAAGCCACAGGGACATTCTCGAATTCATAAGTGACAAGATCGAGTCCCTCGGCGAAGTGATCGAGCGCATTCGTATCTTCGTAGGAGCCAACGACCAGCTCAGCCAATTGTCCCGAGGGAGCCTCGGGCGAAGTAGCGAAGAATCTAAACTGAAGCCCTAACGGAAAACCCGCGAGCGCGAGCATCCACCCAAGCTGCCCGCCGCCCAAGACCCCGATCTTCATGGCTTCTCTCGCGGGTCGGGGTGATCGAGCACGGACTGCGTCTGAGCCGTGCGATAGCGCTTCAGTGCCTCGCGAAATTCTGGGTGTTTGTTGGCCAAGATCGCGGTCGCCAATAGTGCTGCGTTTACCGCTCCGGCGCGGCCGATCGCGAGCGTGCCCACGGGCACTCCGGCGGGCATCTGCACGATCGAGAGCAAAGAGTCAATTCCATGAAGCGCTTTGGACTCTATCGGCACGCCGAGCACGGGCAAAATGGTTTTGGACGCCGTCATCCCCGGCAGATGCGCGGCGCCGCCCGCTCCAGCGATGATTACTTCAAGCCCGCGACGCTCGGCCGAGTCAGCATACTCAAAGAGCAAATCCGGCGTTCGATGTGCCGAGACGATTTTCACTTCAAAGGGCACTTTCAACTCTTCCAAAGTTTTGGCAGCATATCCGAGCATCTTCCAATCTGACTTTGATCCCATAATGACGCCCACCAAGGGCTGCATCGCGATCGCCCCCTCGCTTTCCTAAAAGAACCGCCAAGCGCGCCAAGAAATTTTCATATCCGTTTCACAAGCCAACGCGATTTATGTTATAGTGCCACTATAGCATCTTTGCACCTCACGAGAAAGAGAGAACCATGAGTAAAACCGTACTGATCACAGGAGCCTCGTCGGGTATTGGCAGAGCGACCGCACTCTTGTTCCAAAAACAAGGCTGGAACGTCGCAGCCACGATGCGTTCGCCTGAGAAAGAGACTGAACTTTCAAAACTGCCCAACGTTTTGTGTGCGCGTCTGGATGTTACCAACCTATCGTCTATCCCAAAAGCGATCGACGATACGCTGGCTCATTTCAAGTCTGTCGATGTGGTAGTGAATAACGCGGGTTACGCTCTGATTGGCCCGTTCGAGGCTTCCACGCCCGAACAGATCGAACGGCAATTTGCGACCAACCTCTTCGGCGTCACGGAAGTCACGCGCGCGATCTTGCCCTATTTTCGAGAAACGAAAAACGGGACGATCATCAACGTCACTTCGATGGGTGGCCGCATTACTTTCCCTTTCTACAGCCTCTATCACGCGACCAAATGGGCGGTCGAGGGATTTTCTGAATCTCTTTTGTTTGAGCTCAAGCCTCTCGGTATCCGAGTGAAGCTTGTCGAGCCCGGCCCCATCAGAACTGACTTCTATAGCCGCTCGATGGTCATTATGAATAAACCCGAGCTGGAAGCCTATGATGAGTTGATCACGCGAGCCATGCCGAACATGCAAGAATCGGGCGTGAAGGGCGCTTCCCCCGAAGCCGTCGCTAAGGTTATTTACAGAGCGGCGACGGACAATTCGTGGAGACTTCGTTATCCTGTCGGTAGCACGGCTGGATTGTTGCTCTTTCTGAGAAGAATCTTGCCAGATCGCGCGTTCAATGGGATAATACGTCGGGCAGTCTTTCGTTAGTCTTCTGGAGCAATGGAGGTTTTGTATGGAATACAACCGCAGGTCGAGCATCATCACTGGCCTTCTTCTGGTTTTGATGGGCAGCTGGTTCTTGGTAGACCGCTATATCCCCGGATTTGACGATCGTTGGTGGCCTCTCATCGTCATCGGGGTGGGAGCTGCGCTCTTAGTAGCTGCCCTATTGACCGGGATCTCGGCGCTCGCGATTCCGGCGTGTATTGTCGGTGGCATCGGGGGCTTGCTCTACTGGCAGAACGCGACTGACAATTTTGAGAGCTGGGCTTACGCGTGGACGCTCATTCCCGGCTTTGTCGGCGCTGGCTTCATCTTATCTGGAGTTTTGAGCGGAGACTCGCTCCAGGGATCTGTCCGCAGGGGCGGACATTTGCTCGTGATCAGCGCGGTGCTCTTCTTGATTTTCGGGTCCTTCTTGGGAGGCTTTTGGGGGCGACCGCTCTGGCCGGTCCTCTTGATTGTCCTAGGGCTTGGGCTCATTCTTTGGCCCATGGTCAGGTCGATGCAGAGGCAGTAAGAGCCTGCTAAAGACCTCTAGATTTTCTTGGCGACTTGGCAGTTTTAGTAGATGTCCTCAAAAAGAGGAGACCGCCTGAGGCCAGTGGGCAGCGCACCTCAGACGGCCCTCTCGCTGGTTGGGTGTAGCTACTTTAAATTACGACCAGCCACCTCACCCTCTGGATCGTGCTCCCCTTTTCCCTCCGAGATTTTCATTCCAGAGTGCTTGCTGCTCGTAATGTATTTACTGTCAATCCTTCCTGTACGATGCTCTATCGTACTACCGAGAAAGTGACGAAAGAATGGAAGAAAAGTGGAAGAAACGTGAAAATTGGGTGCCCGTTGCTTTGAACGAAATTTCCACCTAATACAGTTCTCTAACGCACGCGTCAGAGCTTGAACCAATGGATCACGCCGAGAGATACCCCAAGCACCAAGAATCCATAGATCAGTATTCCCAGCCCGATGAGCGGAAGCGCGTATTTGAAGGGAATCCCGAAGAGATAAGCCACCAAAGCCCCCGACCAAGGCCCTGTGAAGGGCAAGGGAACTGCTACAAAGATGACCAGCCCAAGAGCGCCCCAACGCTCGATCAGAGCTCGCTTGCGCCGCTGTGTTCGGTCGAACCACCAGTGCATCGCTCGCTTGACCCAATTCCAGCGACTCAAGAAATTGATGAACCAGCCAAGCCCTGCGAGTAAGAACGGCACCGGTAAGAAATTCCCGAGCACGCTCCAGATATAGGCAGACGCCGGGTCCATCTCGTATACGGTGAGAGCGATGGGGATGGCCCCGCGTTCGCTGAGCGGCGCGGCGGCAATCGCAATCACCTGCAAAATCTCGTTCCACTCGGGCATGATTTTGCAATTCTAAAGATTATTTTTCTGGCATTCAAAAGACTTGAAATGAAAGGGCAAAGCACTGCCCACTCTTCCCTATTGTTCTAGAGTTTCTGAGTGAGTGCTTTGCCCTGAAAATTATTTGGAGTCAGTCGGACCGTTGTGCCCCGGCCCGCCGCCCCACATCAGCCAGCCGTCGGCTTTGAGGTCTTTGGCATCGAAACTATATAGTTTTCCATTCTGTGTGGCGATAAAGACTCTGCCGCTGGCAATGGCCGGCTGGAAGAGCAGAGGCTCTCCGAGCTCTACGCCCCAATCGATTTTTCCGTCTTTAGTGCGCAACGCGATGAACTGCCCGTCGAGCGAGCCGGTGTAAATTTTCTGGCCGACGACCGCGGGCGGCGCGAACGCGCGATCTTCACCCGAGCCCGATGCATATTTCATGGCCCAACGCGTCTTGCCCGAAATTCGATCGACGCTTTGAAAAGTGTCTCCGAGAACGTTATAGATTCGGCCCTCGGCAACGACAGGCCGCGCGCCTTGATAGGACCAGCCACCGATCACCGTCGTCGCTTGTCCGCCCAGATTGACTTTTGCCTTGTCGAGCTGAGCCGCCGACGGAGCATTGCCAAACCCGACCGAGCTGTCGTGATCTTTGAACGCTTGATAAAGGCGTCCTTGAGACTTCGCATCCAAATACTTAGCCTCGAGATTCAATCCCGTTTGACGTTCTTCTTCTCGCCCAGGACTGTACACGGTTAGACTCTCTTGGGGGAGATTCTTGTCTTTGACAATTTGACGGTTACTGACGTGAATTTCGCCGTGGTCGACCCACGGAGCGGAGGTTGCGTTCAGCTTGCGCTCTTCTAAAAGTTTTCCATCCAGAGCGCTAAAGCGATAAACGATCCCGCTCATTGCCGATGCGTAGACGGAGCCATTGCTTATCACCGGAGCAGAAATTAAATCCGAGTCGATCGGCTGATCCCAAACGGTCTTTCCCTTTTCTAACTCCAGCGCGATCAAGCGATGCCCGCCCTGTCCGGGGTACGCCATAAAAATCAGCGCTCGTCCATTCACGCGCGCGACCGCCGGCTGGTTCATCAACGGGTCTCCGAGCCATTTGTCCCAGACGATCTCTCCGGTGCGTTTTCTGCACACATAGAGCGTGCAAGATTCAGTGTTAAAACAGACGCGCTCATCGAAGACGACAGCGGCCGTCGGGCCGTCGTCTTTTGTCCTGAGTTGCCACGCTACTTTTCCATTGTTAGCATCGAATGCGTAGAACTCATGGCTCCCGTAGCCGCCCCCGATAAAAACGAGACCGTCGGAGACGGCGGGCGTCGCGAGCGGACGATTCCCTGGAATTTGAACGCGCCATCCCCCACGTCCCGCGGACGTGACAAACGTTTGCGATTCTAATTCTTTGGATAAAGCCGCGGCGTTGATCTGCTCAAGCGCTCCGATCTTGCTCTCGACGATCGGAGCATCTAGTCCTTCTGTTGCTGAGATTTCATTCTGGCGATACAGAAAATACCCGCCGACTCCAGCGCCTACAGCTACAACAGCGACTGCTCCAATTCCCAGATGCTTTAAGAAACGACGCCTTGCAATGTGTTGATGGATTCCCATGATTCAAAACTCCCTTTCGAACTGCGCCGGCGCGTATCACGAGATAGTACGACCCAACGCTGGTGAACTTCCGGGAGGCATATCGCGCTGTCGTGCCAAGCGCTTTCTTGTTAGACTGAGATTATGCTTATCGTAGGTTTGGCCGGCGGCATCGCCACGGGAAAAAGCTTGATCGCCCAAGAAGCAGCAAAGCTGCCGGGCGTGACGGTCATCGACGCCGACAAGATCGCCTGGGAGACATATAAAAAAAATACTCCGGTGTACGCACAACTCGTCGAGCGTTTCGGCAAAAAAATTCTCGCGAGCGATGGCGAGATCGACCGCAAGCAGTTGGGACAGATTGTGTTCAGCGACGAAGAGGCTAGACAATTTCTGAATCGCGTCGTGCATCCCGCCGTCGGGGCGAGAGTGCAAGAGATTGCAGAGCAGCACCGTGCCCAGGGCACCAAGTTGCTCTTGATCGAAGCCGCGCTCTTATTAGAATCTGCGTATGCTGTCAGAGATGTTTACGATTACATCGTGCTCGTGAAAGTCAGCCCTGAAAAGCAAATTCAGCGATTGATGGAGAGAAATAATCTTTCTCACCAAGAAGCCTCGCAAAAAGTTCACGCTCGTCTCTCGTTGGAAGAACAGATCGCCCAGGCTGATTTTGTCCTAGACGCCTCAGGCACTCCTGAAGAGACAAGGGCCCGCGCGCGCGAGCTTTTCGGCCAGCTCCTAAGTCGGGTGGAGCTTTAAGTATTCGCTTTTTCTCAGAACACCAGCGAATTTCTCCCAAACTTGACAAATGACTCCAATCTGTGGTATAAACGTGATACTTTGTATACAAAAAATATAAGTTACTTTGATAGTAACAAAATTGGATGGAAGGCCTTGGAAGATCGCTACAGCGAGGCTGCCCAGCCAGCCGCGACTCTTACAGAGATTTATTCGGGAGAGGGGTGAAAAGAAAAAAATGAACGGAGGCATCACGCTGGGCTGAGACGCCCTTCAAAAAATGAAGGAGAGAATCTTATGGATAAAGTCCTATTGGTTCGCTCGTCAGACGCAGCTGAGAGAAAATCGAGGCATTTTAGATTCTTGCCCTTTAGATCTGTCTGTCTCGGGATCACCCTAAGCCTACTTCTAGGGTACGTCGCCCACGCATCTCAACCCCAGAGTGCCAACCTCGGACCGGCCTTAGGAACGGTCACTTATGCCGGAGTGAATAACATCACGGGCGTCAACAGCTGGACCACCGCCAACCTGACTGGCGGAGCCGGATTGCTGAATACTCGATGCGATGAAGATATTGATTGCGATACGTTCACGCTCAACTTCACGGCCCCGACCAGCGTCTCCGCGTGGAAGTTGACTTTTCGGATCGACTGGCCGAGCAGTTCGAACGACTTCGATTTAGCGGTCACCTACAATTTCGGCGGGAATTTTTTGGGCGTCTGTTCCTCCGGCCAGGGTAGTACCACCTTCGAAGAGTGCAGCATCAACGACCCGCCGACGGGGACGTACCGCATTCGCACGTTCATGTTCACCGTGGTCAACTCCCCTTACAACGGGACGATCACACTGAGCGCACGAACTCCCGACCCCAATCCCCCGCCCGGCTACCTCCGCTCTGCTAATTACCAACGTTTTGACTTCGGCTTCACTCCCGACCTGAAACTCCCTGACCAAGAGCGAAGCCTCATCTTCATCAATCAAGATGTCGAGCCCGAGATCGAGATCGATCGCTTCGGCACGATCTACATCGGGGCTATCCGCGGCGTCCCCGGCGGAACCGATTTCTGGAGATCAAACAACTTGGGCAGCACGTTTACGTATCTGGGAGAACCGGACGGAACTCAGAAGCCACTCCAGGAAGGAGTTCCGGGAACCGGGGAACTCGGAGTGGGCGGCGGCGATGACGATATTGCGCTCGGCGATCCTTTCTATCTCGTTCCCCCAACCCCGCTCTCGCCGGGCATCCAGTCCACCGGGCGCGTCTACCTGACAAGTCTTTGGCTCGGCTCGGCGACGCTCTCGGTCTCGATCGACCGCGGCGAGCACTGGGCTCCCAATCCCTTTACGACGGCCGGGTTGGATCGACAGTGGAATACAGCACGGGGCGAGAAGACTATCTATATGACCCTGCGAAAACTCGTCCAACTGGAGGAAGGTCAGCAGGCCGTCTATGCCGTGAAGTCCGACGACGGAGCGACCTTCACCAAGTCGTCGTTCGTCCAAGACCCAGCTACCGGTGTCCATGAGGACGTCGCGGGCAACAGCGTGCTCACCAGCAACGGAACGCTCTACGGGTCTTTCGTCAGCCTCGACGGTCAGCATCTGTATATCTTCCGATGCCCGAAGGCCGGGGCGCCTGCACCCTGCGATCTGCCTCTGGGTCAGACAGAGGTCGCTGTCACGGCCCCGAATAGTTTTGACGTGGGAAAAGTTTTGGATTCTTTCGACCCTTCGTTCACGGTCAACAATACTTTCCCCGTCATGGCAGTCGACAAGGGAGACAACCTCCATCTCGTCTTTGGTAACCGTCATAATACTTATCTCATCAGCTGTCCCGCGGGAACCGACTGCACGCAAGCGGCGAACTGGACCAAGCCCGTTCCCCTGAACGCTCCGGGAGTCTCGGGTTTTGAGTTCACGCGCACGACGATGTTGCCCTGGGTGCGTGGGGGTGATCCAGGAAAAGTCGCCGTCATTTGGTACGGAAGCGACGTCGCCGGGGATGGGGACTCACTCATCTTTGAAGTGAACCAAGTCCCCTGGAAACTGATCTACGCTCAAGTCGAGAACGCTCTTTCCGTGACTCCTACAGTCTATTTAGATATCGCCAGCCATCAAGGGGGAAGGGTCATTCACAAGGGCCAGATTTGCGTCCGGGGCACCGGCTGCCCGGATGGAACGCGAGAATTGGCTGAATACTCTTCCGTGACTGTAGACAATTTCGGCTTTGCCAATATCGCCTACTCCGGGACGATCATCAACGGGACAGACCCAGCAGATACAGACGCCATCACGTTCTTCACCAAATCGACCCGACGGCCCGCGCTCACGCCGTTGAGCGCGATGTTGACTGTCACTGCCGACGATCCCAAAATCATTCGTCAAGGTGCGTGGCGCAGCGTGCCGGACCTGCGGGCATTCAACGGGCATCGGTCTTACGCCGAGAGTTCTCCAGCGATCAAGAACCAAGGGTATAACTTAAAAACCCCCGAAACTTTCCTGGAGTTCAGTTTCACGGGGACTGCTATTGATATGTTCATCGCGCGCGGGCCACGCGGCGGCAAGGCCGAACTGTATATCGATGGCCAGTCGCGCGGAGTCGTTGATTTCTACCGTCCTCTGACTGACCCGGAAGAGTTCGACAAATCGGGCCAGCGAGACCTCAGCTATGGCCAATTCGTCCGGCTCGAGACATCTCCTGGACAGCACACCTTCCGTCTGAAGGCCCTGAACAACAACGCCGATCCTTTACGCAACATGATCTATATCGAAGAGTTCCGCGTCGAGGGGCCGGCCACTGACACAAAGCTCTTAGAATCTGCAAGCCAAACTTCGTTAGTCATAGAGAAAACACTCGTCTCGCCGTTACGGGCTTCTGAGTCGGCCGTCTTCAGCGTACAAGGCCAGAACGTGGACAGCCTGAGAGTAGAGGTCTTCGATCTCGCTGGTCGGCGCGTCTTTGACAGTCATCTGGTGGCGGGCAACAGCTTGCGCTGGAATTTGCAGACCAAGCAGGGTCGCCCCGTGGCAAACGGCGCCTATCTTTGGGTGGTAACGGTCAAAGGCACCAGCGGAGAGATGATCCGAAGTCAGATGAAGAAGTTCGTCGTCTTGCGATAAACGCAGCCCTCCGGGCAGGGTCTTGGTTGCAGGCTGTGTAGGAGTGTATCGTTAGCGGTCAAGACCTTGCCTGGGTCTTTTGAACGATGCAACCTTGGAGGAGGCACATCATGATGAGACAGCCACAGACATTCGCTTGGGTCTGCTCGCTCGCGATACTCTTAGGGCTGGGGCTCGGCGCTCTGGCGTCGCCGGCGAGTTTAACCATCACTTCTTATGCTAACTTGGTACGGTTTACGGCTGAGGGTTCGGTCGACGCGCTTCAAGTGAGCATCTTCTCGCTCGCGGGCCAAGCGCTCTTCGATTCGGGTGCTCAAAAAGCTGTTACGTTTGACTGGCAGATGCTAGATGCCAAAGATAGACCCATAGCCAACGGAGTTTATCTTTATGCTGTGACAGTCACAGACGCATCCGGCAAGGTGAGCAAGCACTTTGGGAAACTGGCTGTGATGCGCGGTCCGGAACAATCTGCGCTACTGCTGATCACGAAGACGGGAACGATCGGTCAGATCGCCATTACAAAGCCAAGCTGGATCAATGGCGGATGCAAAAATCCTTGCAACGATCAGAACAATGGCGATGTGACGATTGCTACGAGCGCTGGAATCGCCTGGGCAAAGTTCGATTCCATCCATAAAAGACTTGGCATCGGGACAACCACCCCGGCGCAGCTCTTGCATGTCGCGGGCAATGTACAGATAGACGGCGATTTGATCTGCCCCAACGCGTGCGTTCATTCCTCAGACATCGCCAATGGAGAAGTCAGTCAGGCCGATTTGGCGGCCAATTCGGTCGACTCCTCCAAAGTCGTAGACGGTAGCCTCGGCTCAGCCGATGTGAATTCGGCTCAGATTCAAGTGCGCGTGAACGGGGCGTGCTCTGCGGAAAACGCGATCCGATCCATCAACTCAGACGGGACTGTCGTTTGCGAAACCGTCGGAGGAGCCTCTCACTTTACGGCTTGCAATGGCATTTGCTTGGTTCATCCGAACACAGGCCTCAAATATGATTCGGGCGACCGCGACCCCGCGACGTGGTTCCAAGCCGTCTCGACCTGTGCTTCTGTGGGAGCGCGTCTACCCAGCGCAGACGAGTTGGTCTACCTGAACATTGTCGGCTTAGAAAATCACTGGACCAGAGACCTTTCGAGCGTGCAATCGGCCTACACAGTGATCAGCCAGACGATCGCCACTTCACCCCTGGCAAACTCCAATCCCTACCGATGTGTGGCCGGGCCGTAGAACACTAAAGAGCCTTGACTTGATGGGAGAATGATTGAAAGGATAACTCAGCTAAAAGCCCGTAGAGCAACAACAGTCTTGTGATGGCGCAGGCCATCAGGGGCGGGCTTGGTAGCAGCGCGTGCCAGAGGAAGCTATAGATCGGACAGCGGGGAACCCTACCCGGTCCGTTACTCACACTTCGGCTACTAAGCCCCCGCCCCGTTTTGGACGCTTTTTCTCTCATCGATTTTTATTCCCGCCTGCAGGCCCTTTCCTAAGAGACCCATGTCCTTGCCCGGCGCAAAGAGAACTGCTAAGACTGAGCAAGGCCCGTTGGCAAATTCTTAAAGAAAAGAGAAAAGGAGGGTTTTTATGTCTAACTTTCCGCAATGGGCAGTCCAGCTATTATTGATCGCGGCGGTCGTATTCATGGGAGAGCCGAGAGTCAGTCCTGAGATGAACGTCAGTACCGAGATGAGGGTCGATGAGATCCTCGCCAAGGCGGTTACTCCCGAGACCATCCGATTCATGGTGCAGGGTCAAGGTATTTGGGGTATTCAAATTCAGGTCCTAACTTCTCAACAGCGGTTGGTCTATGACAGCGGCTTCGTGACGGGCACGACTCATGAGTGGAATCTCTTGAGCAACCAGGGAAAACAGCTCATCAATGGTGTTTATCTCTACACCGTGACGGTCATCGGCTCTCGTCATGAGATAATTCGCAGTTCTCTCCAGCGATTCGTTGTTTTGAGATAGGAAGATAGAAAAAGAATGACGCGCGCCCGTGCTGCGCTAATGAGCACAAGGCGCGCGTCTGCTCTTCTCATTCTGGCGTTAAGTGCGCGAAGACCGAGACAGTAATTGCTGGCAAACTCACAACGGTCGTACGATTTTGCGCGAAGCCGGCGTTGTTTGTGCGATCTTGCTCCAATAAATCTTGATCGGGGTCCACGATCACTTGAAGTAAAGCGACTTTGGTCTGAATGGTAAATTGCTTCTCCGCGCTCTGGCCGTCCCAAATCTCTTCGAGCTTGCTCCCGTCAGCCAGAACAAACTGGACCCGCACGGGCATGATCGCTTCACCCGCACGCGTCACGGTCGCTTGCAGGTTGAACGTCCCATCGGCTTGAGCGGCCGATGTCGCCCGTGTGACCGCAAAGTCCAGCGTCTTCGTTGTTCTCAACCATTCGTCGAAAAACCAGTCTAATTTTTGCCCGCTGACTTCTTCACTAACAGCGGCAAAGTCCGGCGTCATCGCGTTCTTAAATTTTAGTCTGTCATAGTACGTGCGCAGAAGTTGGTCAAATTTCTCTTTGCCGAGCATTCCCCGTAGCATCCAGAGAACTCCAGAGCCCTTGGTGTAGACGGAGTTGGCGTAGACTCCGAGCGAGTTGAATTTTGACGCCGACGTGAGCACCGAGACTCCCGGCTCGCGGAAGTTGAACGAACTTCGCGCCGTCTGATAGGCTCTACCTAAGTGCTCGATGTCGTAAAGCTCTTGAGAAAAAGTGGCAAAGCCCTCATCGAGCCAGGCTTCATCCTCTTCGTTATTGCCCACCGTCCCGTACCACCATTGATGCGCTAGCTCGTGAACGACTTCAAGGGAGCCACCGCCGCCGATCATCACGATGCCAGGGAATTCCATCCCTCCGCCCGCTTCGACCTGCGCGACCGTGACGACGGGATAGGGATAAGCGCCGAACTGTTGGTTAAAGTACTGCACGGCATCCAAAGCGATACTGTGCATCTGTGATAAGTTGAGATAGATCGTGCGCACGATCGTGTTGTTCGCAAGTTTTGTCTCTGTGACTTGATAACGGCTGCTCGCAACCCAGGCAAAATCGTGAACGTTCGTTGCATCCCAGACTTGCGTTTTGAGTGCGCCGTTGACTGTCTCTTTGGTCATGACGCCCGTCGCTGCCACGACCATCTCACTTGGCAGAGTCAGCTCGATGTGATACGCGCCAAAGTCACTGTAAAACTCACCGACATAGCCGAACTGCACGAGATTCCAGCCATTCTTATTGTCATAAACGACGACCTTGGGGAACCAGAGCGTCATCGTATAAACGCCGCGACGATGGGCGCTGCGAATCGCAAGCGACGAGGCGTAGAGAGCCGAGGACGGCGCTTCCATCAAGTCATAGATGAAGCTAATACTGAGCTTGATCTCCTCGCCGTCGGCCAAGGGTTTTGCGAGCGCGGCTCTCATCAGCGTGTCGTTCACAGAAAATTGCAAATCTTGCCCATTGGCGCTCAAGCTTTTAATGTCAATAAAAGCATCGTCGTTGGGATTGGCGTAGAGACGGCTCGGATCGATGCGCCCAATGCGCTGGAGCTGCTGCTGAAAATTGCTGTTCGAGTTCTTCTTGAATGCATTGGGATAGAGATGGAACCAGATCTCAGAAAGTGCAGCGCCGGTGTGATTCACAAAGCGCACTTGCTCTTGTGCCATGATGACGTTTTTCACGGTGTCGAGCTGGGCTTGGATAGAATAATCTACGTCGTTGGGAAGCGCTGAAGCGACGACGGACCAACTGAGAAGAAATGCGAAAATCCAGACAGCACGGCGCACGGCGGGAAAATTTTTCATCGATGACTCCTTTGCTAAATCGACCCCATTTGAGCAGCCCTGATGTCACCGATTATACTAAAGATTCAGGGAGGTCTGACAGTGCAAGCTGTTTTGCTCGCGGCCGGCGCGTCCTCGCGCTTCTGGCCGCTCGTCGAGGATAGCCACAAGAGTCTCTTTCGGCTGATGGGCAAACCGCTCATCCAGTGGACGATTGAGAGTTTACAAAGTGCGGGCATGGATGACTTTATCGTTATTCAATCGCCGAATCGAGCCGCTGAGAAAATCTTAGCTGAAGCAAAACTTTCTGGAGCCAAGCTTCGCTATCTCATTCAAGAAAAGCCGCTGGGCATGGGCGATGCACTGATGCAAGCCGAGCTACTTCTCGATAAATCTTTCTTTCTACTGCACGCGCACCACGTCGACGCCGGTCGCTTTGTTCCCCCGATGCGCGAGAAAGGGCAAGCGACCAAAGCTCACTCCGTCTTGTTAGGCAGCGAGACCGATCGCCCGCAAGATTATGGCATTCTCTCATTAGACAAAGACCGCGCGCTCGACTTAATCGAAAAGCCCGCTCCGGGCAAGGAGCCGAGCAAGACCCGTCTGGTTGGGATTTATCTTCTATCCAAAGATTTTTTTAATGATTATCGTCGTGTCCCCCAGAGCGAATATGCGTTTGAAGCCGCGCTCGCTCTCTCTTTCAAAGACCTAGACACGCGCGTCGTGATGACTGATGACGCCCCGCCGACGCTCAAATACCCCTGGGATCTCTTGGGGCTTTGTCAACATTTGATGGACCGCGAATCTAAGAATTTTCGCATCGAAACGAAAGAAATTCACCCGAGCACGATCATCGAAGGCCCTGTGCATATTGGCAGGGGCACGAAGATTCTAGAGAACGTTGTCATCAAAGGTCCGTGTTATATTGGAGAAAACTGTATTATTGGCATGGGCTCGCTCGTGCGCACGTACACGAATCTTGAAGACAAGGTTGTGATCGGCGCTCATGCCGAAGTCGCCCGCTCTATTTTTCAATCGGGTTGTACAACGCACTCCGGCTATTTCGGTGATTCGATCTTCGACGAAACTGTCAAAATTGGAGATGGCACAACGACAGCGAACGTGCGCGTCGATCGAGGGCTGATCAAAGCGACCGTGAAGGGCAAGCGCATCGAGACGGGCAAAAAGAGCTTGGGAGCCATCATTGGCCGCGGCACTCATTTAGGCATTCACACGATGCTGATGCCCGGAATTATGATCGGCCCGCGTTGCCAAATAGGACCGGGCACGCTCGTCTCGAAAAATGTCGAAGCCGATACGCTTTACTTCACCCGGCACGCTGAGATCGTGAGAAAAAAGAAGAAAGAGAAAAAGGATGATTAGAGCGATTCTCTTCGACGCCGACAAAACGCTCTATCAGATTCAGAGCGAGCCCGCGTATCAGGCGCTCTATGCGTTTTTGGAGAAGAAGCTAAATCTCTCCGCAGAAAAAATTCGGATCGCGCATCGCGCGCAAGTCGAGAAGGTGCAAAGTTCCAAAGACCCGGCCAAGCGCGATTATGCGTTCGCACTGACCTGGGCACTGGAGCATTTGGACGCTGCCCATGCTGAGTCACTCGCGCAAGACGCGCTCGACCTTTTCTGGAAAGCGATCGCGGCGAATCTCACCTGGGAGCCCGATATTTTAGAGACGATGGGCGTGCTGAAGAAAAAACATCGTTTGGCGATCGCGAGTGACGAGTTTCCCGAGAATTTGGAGCACAAGCTGAACAGAGTCTTTGGAAAATGGCAAGATTTTTTCGAGTTTCTCATCACGCCGAGAGAAACGGGCGAGATGAAGCCCTCGACACTCTACTATCAGCTCGCACTGAAAAAGCTAGAGCTGCGCCCTTCGGAAGTCTTGGTCGTGGGCGATTCATTCGAACGAGATATAGAGCCGGCACGCGCGTGGGGCTTGCAAACGCTGCTGATTGCTGAAGAATCTGCCCATGCGCTCGTGAAGTGCGTCCGCACATTGCGCAAAGTTCCTACGTACTTAGAAAATCTAGGTGCGTAGGGGCAGTTCGCGAACTGCCCCTACGGGTGATTGGCCACAAAATCCTCAGAATTGTGATGCGTTCAGAGTTATATCCGCGTACGCCCACGCTTTCTTGAAGCGAGACTCGACCTCTTTCGCTTCAGCCGTCTTGTTCTGAGTTTCCAAGCTCTTCATCAGTCCGAAGAGCGACCAACCGTTCTCCCGATATTGTCTCAAATCTTCGCGATAGACTGCCTCGGCCTCAGCGGCTTTTCCGGACTTGAGCAGCGCCGCGCCGAGCGTCTGGCGCACGGGATAGTACCAGGCCGGCGGCTCGAAGTAGGCGAGCTTGTCTTGAGCCGCGACGGCTTCTTGGAGTTGTGCGATCATCTGGTCTGTTTGTCCATGCGCACCGGCAATCTCCGCACTCAAGACGAGCGATGCAATATGCAAGAGCGTCGTCGCTGAATCAAAGGGCAGATTGAGCAATTGCATCTCCGGCTTCTTCGCAATCTCCTCCAACTGCGTCGATTCGTTCATCGCTTCTTCCAGCTTGCCCAGGTGCACGAAAGCCAGCCCGCGTGCATAATGCCAGATCGCCGTCGTGTATTGATATTGCGCCGGAGGCTGCAACTCCTTTAAGATCTCTTCCCATTGGCCGAAACGTACCATCGCAAAGAGCGGCGTCGGCCGGAAACCCTCGACAAAGGGATACTCTTTATAGCGCGATTCGGGGATTTCGGCGACGAGCTTTCGCGCCGCTTGGAGCGCCAATTTACTGTTTCCTTCCATGGCGGCGGCCGCGAACAAAAACTGCACATTGTGAGGATAGTACAATGTCGCATACCATGCCTGGATGCCTCGGTCGGGCATGTAGACTTCATCGGAATGGATCGCGTGTTCGTTGGTCATCGCGGCCTCGTGGTAGCGCCCGACGCGCCAGAATGTGTGCGCCGGCATGTGCACCAGATGTCCCGCACCCGGGACGAGATGGGTCAAGCGCTCGGCGCTGGGGACGGCGCGCTCCGGAGTCTGAGAAGCCTCGACCGCATGGATGTAGAAGTGATTCGCTCCGGGATGGTTGGGGTTACGCGCCAAGACCGATTCGAGCGTTTTCACGATCTCCTCGGTGTAGGTCGTGGGTTGCCCATCCTTAGTCCAATATCCCCAAGGAGTGATGTCCATGAGCGCTTCGGCAAAGAGCGCGGCTGCATCTAGGTCATCGGGGAAGCTTTTGGAGACTTCGCGCAGCGCGTCGGCGTAGGCTATGTCTAAGGGTTTTCGGTCTTGGACGGGCTTCTCGGCATAGCGTTTGGAGAGCGCTTCGATATAGGCGCGTTCTCGCTCACTCGCTTTGGGAGCCAAAGCGAGCGCTTTTTGAGCCAGCTCATACGCTTCGGGCACAACGCTATCTAACATCGGCGCGTTGATGTTCGGCCCGAGCACGTAGGCTGCGCCCAGTAACACATCGCGCAGTCGGGGTCCAGCCGCGCGGCTTCCTTGAATGAGCGATACGCCTCTGCGTGGTTGAAGCCGTAAGCCAAGATGAATCCTTGGTCGAAGAATCGCTGCGCGAGTTTCACTTTAGTCGTGATCGCGAAGTGATAGCTGCCGAGATTACTTAAGAGCGGCGCTTTGAGGTTAGAAGACGAATCGTTTGAGTGACGGAAAAATAAGCCAAAAGCGGCCACGACCAGAACGGCAATGATGATGAGAATCCGGTTCACTGCTCATCCCTCCATTCACCCATCAGCGCGATTGGTTATTGGATTTGCTTTGTTGCCGAAGACCATTTTATGCTGAAAAAGTCTTAAAAACAATTCGGGAAAACCCGAATGAAACTTCTCAAAAAACATAAGGGGCCCTAGCAACGCTAGAGTCCCTTACGATCTTCGTTCGTAGTGTACGAAGCTTAGCGCTTCTTGATTTGCATCGTCCGCTCGTCTACTTTCAGACGTTTGGCAATATGCTCTTTCAGTTCGCTGCCCGGGCGGAAGCTCGGCACCACTTTCGGGCCGACCGAGATCTTCTCCCGCGTTTGAGGGTTAATCCGTTGACTGGCTCGACGCGGTTTCGGCAAGAACGTGCCAAACCCGGTCAAACGCACTTCCTCGCCCTGGGACACGTACTGCGTAATGCCACCAAACGTGGCTTCCACAGCCTCATACGCCGCCTTCTTGCTCAATCCGGTCTGCTTGGCTACCCACTCCGTCAGTTCCGCTTTGTTCATATACGACAACCCCCTCAGTGTAGAATGCTCCTATCTTAGCTCAACTCCATCACCGAAGTCAATAGGGATGCGCACACCCAGAGGGCCAAAGCGGTTTCAGTTTTTCAAAACAAAGAAGAAGAAGGGACCCTAGCGAAGCTAGAGTCCCTTGCAATCTTCGCTTGCAGTGTGCGAAACTTAGCGCTTCTTGACCTGCATCGTCCGGTCATCCACCTTCAGGCGCTTAGAAATCCTGTCCTTCAGTTCGCTGCCCGCGCGGAAGCCGGGGACGACCTTGGAGTTGACCATGATCTTCTGACGCGTCTGAGGATTGATCCTCTGGCTGGCCCGGCGCGGCTTGGCCAAGAATGTGCCAAACCCCGTCAACCGAACCTCTTCGCCCTGAGACACGTAATCCGTGATTCCGTCCAAAGTCGCCTGCAATGCATCTGCAGCAGCCTTCTTGCTCAACTTGGCCTTCTTGGCCACGTACTCCGTCAGTTCCGCTTTGTTCACGACTTACCAACCCCCTCAGAGTTAGGTGTGTTTGGCCCTATTCTAGCCGAACTCCACGGGCGATGTCAATAGGGGGCCGGTCGCAATCGGGCTTTCACCCAGTGAACAGCGTTCAAAATCCTCACCCCATCAACCAAAAATTTGAGTTCAGCGAGTGCTCAAATTGTCATGCAGACATCCGTCTGGTAATATAACAAAACTTATGAAATCATCGAAAAGAAAATGGACAAAAGCAGAAGCTCGGTTGTTTCATCTCTACGCTGTCGGGCTCATGGGACGATCGTACGCTTCGGGCGACCAAGGCATTCGCAAGTCTTTTTCAGACTTAGATGTGCTCCAGCTCGACCCACTCCCCATTCTTAGTCGCAACCACGATCTAGTGATCCAAGCGCGTGTGAACGGAACTCATCCTGGGCAAGCCTTGGACTTAATTCATCGCGAGCGATTGGGGTTTGAGTACTGGGACAAAGTCTTATGTGCTGTACCCGTTCGGCATTTTCCAATAATGCGCGCTTACATGAAATCCGGAGGTATGAGTTGGGAGCGCTATCGTGAGGAACGACTCCGCAAAGACTATCCGGGGGCGATTGAAGCTGTTTACAGAACCGTCAAAAAGCATGGTTCGCTCTCCAGCAAAGAGTTGGAAGCACTCGAAGTCGCCCAAGAAGAGCTGAGATGGTGGAAGGCGACCAAAGTCTCCAATAACGCGCTCGAAGTTTTATGGAACCTCGGGAAGCTGAGCATCTCGCATCGCGTCAAATATCGACGATATTTTGATCTGACCGAGCGCGTGATCCCGGAAGAATACCGAAATGGCTCCATTCCCTCGCAAAAAAAGTTCTGGAAATATGTGCTGAAAAAGCGTGTGCGTAACGTCGGGTTGCTGCCGTTAAGGGGCGATCTCGAAGCCTGGTCTGGATTGAGCGAAGCGCGCACGAATGAGTTGCCCGAAAAATTCGTAAAAAAGGGCGATCTGTCGCTCATCGAAGTCGAGGGCGTACGCCAACCGTTGCTCGCGCCGCCGGATGCCGACGAGCTGTTAGAAAAAGCAAAAAGCGCCGCATTTGACGGCAAAGCGAGATTCATCGCGCCGCTGGACCCGTTGCTCTGGTGCCGACGGTTTGTCCAGCAACTTTGGGATTTTGAGTATGCGTGGGAAGTCTATAAGCCCGAAAAACAGCGTCGATGGGGTTATTATGTCTTGCCTGTCTTGTATGGCGATAAATTCGTCGCGCGCTTTGATGGCAAATACGACAAAGAGACCGGGACACTGTATGTGCTCTCGTACTACGAAGAGCCCGGTGGGTTGCCCCAGACGCATGAAGCTATTGAAGCTGCGTTCGAGCGATTCTTAAGATATTTTGGCGGCGAACGTTTGAAATTTAGAACCGCCAAGACGCGACGAGCGCCAAGGAAGCAAAAAAAGTCGAAGGGATTTAGCGTCTAGCAACGCTTATCTTGTGCCAGTAAATGAGCCCCCCGAGCGCGACGGCTCCAATGACCCAACCGCCGAGCACATCTGTCGGCCAGTGGACCCCCAAATAGAGCCGGCTGTAGCCGATGAGCGCGACCAGCATCACATAAATGCTCCACAGAGCCCAGCGCCATTGAGGGAATGCTCGCCCAGCCAGATAGACCAAAACTCCGTAGGCGATGACCGAGCCGAGCGCGTGTCCGCTCGGGAAACTGTACGAATCTTCATGGACTGAGGTTTGCCAAAGCTCCGGCCGAGTGCGATGGAAGAGCTGTTTGAGCCCTTCGCGTAAGGCTAGCGTCAACAGGCCAGCAGCCACAATCAACCCCAAGTCTTTCCACTGTCGGCGCCAAACGAAATACAACGCAGCAATCACCAGCAAACCACCGAGAACAGGAAGCGACCCAAGATCGGTCACTAGCTTCATAAAAAATTCCCAGTTGGAAGGAGCGGATTGATGGATCGTTTCGAGCAGCGCTTGGTCAAAGCTTTTGGACTCTTGAGCATGTGCTACTTTTTCAATGAGAATCCCGAGGAGAGTAGCGCATAGGCCGTATCGCCAAAAGGTGTTGTTTAATTGGCTGAAAAATTTCATAATCTGGGCGGAAGTATACCGAGTCTAAAATCTCGGTGAAAGGACAGCCGTTTCAAACAGAGATGAATCCGTTCGACGAGCCTTTGAGAGTGGCAACGCTGATGGCTGATTTCAAGAAACCTTGGTTCGTTGCCGGGGGCTGGGCGATCGATCTCTATCTCGGGCGAGTAACGCGTGTGCACAAAGATATTGAGATTTCGATTCTGCGGAGCGATCAGCTTGCACTCCAGAAGTATTTGAAAACCTGGGAGCTGAAAAAAGTCATTCCCAAGACGGGCGGGCGTATGGAGTTGTGGGTTGAAAGAGAATTTCTAGAGCTGCCGATCCATGAGATTCATGGATATAGAGCCAACGATGATCCATCGCACTTGGAAATTCTGCTGAACGAGTCTTCGGGTGAACACTGGAAATTTCGCAGAAATCCAGCGATCACGCGACCTGTGTCACAGCTTGGCTTACGCTCTGGAATCGGAGTGCCTATATTAAGTCCTGAGATTGTTCTCTTGTACAAAGCGAAAGAACCTCGACTCGATGATGAAGTTGACTTCCAAAACGTGTTTGCAGCACTTGATGATGAGCGTCGGGTCTGGCTAAGGCAAGCGATTGAAGTGTGTTATCCGGGGCATGAATGAGTAGGGAATCTTTGATAGGCTTAGTTAGTTTAGATTGTCAATCTGAGGAGCAATACAATGTCAAAAGATTCAGAAAAATATCTGCTAGAGATCTTATTTGATCGAAATCAAATCAAACCGGCAGACTTAGAAAAGCTTATCAATAAACGTTTTCCGCACGAAGGTTGGAAAGTAAAAAACCACCTAGACCATCCTTTACTCTCAATCACCAGTTCGCTTGAAGATGTTGATGCTTGTCATCATAAACTCGAGAAGTTCTTAAGAGAGAAAAATGATCTACACTTTGTACGATTGACAGACGAGGCTGGAGACGAAATTCGCAGACGCGCTTATCCCTTGCTATCTAGCATGGAGCAGAAGCTTCGTAGATTTATTCACAAAGCTATGTTAGAAATCTTTGGATTTGATTGGTCAAATCACCCTATTCTTAAAACAATAGAACTTAGCCTAGCTCCAACAGATGATAAAGAAAAAGTAAAATTGCATTTTTTAGAACGTATCTATTTTGACGATCTGGTGAAGATAATCGAGACTGAGGGATCAGTCTGGCCAAAAGAAAAAACTCTTTCAGTAAATGATATCGAGGAACTTCTCTCAAGCTCTAATTCGTTTGAACAAGTCAAAGCAAAACTAGAAGAAAAGATAAAGAAAATCTCCCTTTGGGATGATGTTTTTATGAAATACTTTAGAGATAAAGAACACTGGGGGAAGATTAAGAAATCTTTAGAATTTGTTATTAAAAAACGCCACAACGTGATGCATCACCGCCCCATCAATCTCGGAGTTTTAAAAGAATTGGAGGAAAGAGAAAATGAGCTAAAGACTTTGCTCAGTTCTGCTAAAACTGAATTAACGCAACAAGAGCGTATAGAAGCTCAAAAATATTTTACCGATCTTCAAGTCATAATGTCTCATGTAAACGAACAAATTGAAGAATCGCGCATGCGACTCCAACATAACCTCCAGTTGGCAGCAGAGATATCAGCACAGCCGTTAGAAAATGTGCGAAAGGCATTCAAGCAAAATCCCGAAACTCTGGAAACCAAAGACACTTAGAACAAACGAAATGGATCAAAGAAATGAATCCTCATCTTAGAGCAATTGGTGCGAAACTTAGAGACAATTTGCCTTTACTCCGACAAAATTATCACGTCAAGAACTTAGAGCTGTTCGGTTCTTACGTGCGAGGCCAGCAAAAAAAAAGAAGCGACCTCGACATTCTCATTGAGTTCTCCAGGCCGATCGATTTGTTTACCTTCGTTGAACTCAAACATTTTCTCAGCGAGTTGCTCGGCGTCAAGGTTGATCTAGTCATGAAGGAAACACTGAAACCTCGGATTCGAGAGAAGATATTGAGAGAGGCTGTCTCGTTGTGAAAAGAGACTATCGGCTTTATATCGACGACATTCTTGAAGCCACTCACAAGATAGAAGAATACACAAGAAACTTAACTTATGAACAGTTTAGCAAAGACTATAAGACAATCGATGCGGTAATTAGGAACTTCACTATTATCGGTGAAGCGGCCAAGCATATTCCGTCGAGCATCCGAAAGAAATATCGCGATATTCCATGGAAGGACATGGCCGGTATGCGAGACATATTGGTTCACGAGTATTTTGGAGTAAGGGTTGACATTGTGTGGGAAACCATAAAGAAGCGGCTCCCGCAACTTCAACCGTTGATCGAGTCGATGCTAAGGCAGATCGATGGGGAAACACGCGAGAAATAGGGATCACTACGCGTGATGTGAATTATATGGAGATGGAGAGAAGGCGCCAATCGACGTATCGTGTTCCTCGAGGTGAAGAACATGAACTACGTGCAATTGGACACCTTCCTGAGCATATTGTACGCGATCGTGGACGACTTCTACCAGAT
>JACOSB010000064.1 GCA_016179105.1 Candidatus Acetothermia bacterium | reverse complement strand
GCGTGCAGAATGCCGACCTGATCGGATCAGCGCTAGCAGGCTGCGGCGGTCGGAGACCTTGAGCTGCACTCGATGCTTTCTCATGTCTCATTTTAATCCCTCACCATCTACCCATCAATTTCACATGGTTAGAGTACTAGGCTCTTGAAGAAGCGGTGCTGTTCTTGCTGCGGAGCGAGCGGTGGATTTTCAGTCAGATCGGGCACTCGAGCACGTAGTGTAGGCGCGATCTTGGCCACTTCGGTCAAGTAAGAGGGTGAGAGCCGGCGCAAGTCCCTGAGCTTTAGTATCTGCAGGCTGTCACGCACGATCTCCGCCCAAGGCTGATAAGCTATGCCCAGCTCTTGGCTATGCCCTTGAAAGACCAGAGCGTCCGAGCGCTTCTGGGCTTCACTCATCAACTCTTGCACCAGGCGTGTCTTTCCGACTCCAGCTTCTCCGCTCACCAGGAGACACTGGCCGTGACCTTCACGAGCTTGGTCGAATGAATGGAGCAAATGTTCTCGTTCAGCCTGCCGACCGACAAAGGGGACACTGCCCGGCGAGAGTGTGTAAGGAATCTGGAGCCGCTCGGGTGAAACGATAGGATAAACTTTGTCGATCTCAGGGATATGTCGCGTGCGGATCTGCTCATGGAGCTGCTGAATCTCTGGGCTGGGCTCAACGTGTAGTTGCTGTTGCAGGGTGTTAACGCACTGCTCGTAGGCGCGTAGGGCCTGTGTTTGTTTGCCAGAGAGATAATAGTAAAGCATGAGTTGTCTGTAGGAACTCTCTCGGCAGTGATCTCGCGCTAGGATTTCTCGGCAGAGTTGAATGGCTCTCTGGTAGCGTCCTTGCTTGGCTTGCAGTTCGGCCATGCGGGTCAGCAAGACCAAGTACATTTCTCGGAGTTCTTCACGCTTCGCGGCCGCCCAATCCGCATAGCGATCTTCTTCCAAATAGTCGCCGAGATAGAGGGCTATTGCACGCTCGACCAGCGATGGATCGCGTTCAGACTGCGCGCAGAGTGTTTCAAACTGTTGCGCGTCCAGCCAGTACGGGGACTGGGTATTCCACGCATAACCCGATTCGGTCGTAAGGATAAAGCTTGAAGAAGAGCGTTGCGTCATGCTGACATCTAAGAGCTTGCGTGTACGGCTGACGGTCACGCGCAGGTCTCGACTGGCGGCACTCGGTTCCGCGTCGGGCCATAGCCATTCGATGAGCTGGTCTTTGGTAAGCGCGTGCCCGTGGTGCGTGAGGAGAATTTTGAGTAGCGCCTTGTTCTTGGAGGCCTTCCACTCCGCATCAGAAAGGAGAGTCTCTCCTCGGTATACCCGGAACGCCCCCAGCGTATAAATGCGCAGAGTCAATGCCTACCTCCTCGCTCGCTGACTGTACGCTGCATTCAGTATAAAGAGTTTCGCGCGAGACACCCAATATGAGCGCGGCTCGGATTGATCTGGAGCCTGGATGACACAGTGAGAATATTATACAGATTTGTGATAGCAACCCGCGAAGGTGAGTTAGCTAGAACCAAATCAGCCTCCTAAGAATCGAGAGTGCCATGCGCAAAAGCTTACAGGTCTTCACGATGATAAGATGGTCTTCCTTATCTCGCAGAAGGTTGTAAAATAGAGTACGATCGGGCGCTGCATGACTCGCCTTGCGCTCCAGCCGGTGAAGGAGAACCAGGAATGATCCGCGAGCAGTTGATGAAGAAGCATATAGGCAAGTCGACAGATTTTCATTGGCGCGGACAGGAAGTGACACGCATCGAGGGCTTCAGCGATGCCGTGTTTGCCTTTGCTGTGACGCTGTTGGTCGTCTCGCTCGAAGTGCCAAAGACGTTTTGTGAGTTGCTTGACGCTATGCTCGGTTTCATTGCCTTTGCACTCTGTTTCGCGTTGCTCATTCTGACGTGGTACGAGCACTATACTTTCTTTCGGCGCTATGGTTTCCAAAATGGCTATACGGTTGTGCTCAATGCGACTCTGCTCTTTGTGGTGCTCTTTTACGTTTATCCCCTAAAATTTTTATTCAGCCTTATGGTACGCGAGATACTGGATGCACCGATCAGACAGATCGTATTTACGAACGGTTGTTCCACAATGGAATCTACTTCTGGAATCACAAACTCTACACAGGCTTCATCGCTGATGATTATCTTTGGATTAGGCTATATCGCTGTCGCTGTGGTCTTTGTCTCATTGTATCTTCAGGCGTACCGGCGCCGGGCTGAGCTAAAACTGAACGAGTTAGAAGTTTTCGATACGCGTGAAAGCATCGCCGTGCAATTGTTAAATATCGGTGTAGGAGTAGCGTCACTGTTCATCGTGGCTTTAGGGGGAGGGAATTTCGTGGCTGGAGCCGGTTGGTGTTATGCTTTCATTGGGCCGCTCCAGACAGTTCTCGGTATTTTCATGGGTAGCCGCAGAAGAAAATTAGAAGAGAGTTTCATGGCTTCGGAGAACAATGCCGAAAGCTCGGAGATCTGAGCATGGAATTCTATCTCGCCGACTGTCTCTACGACCCTGAAGAAGAACTTTTCATCACGATTTATGTCACGCGCGACGGGAGCAAGGTGCTCAAGGTCCGGCGACTCTCCTCGACAGTACAGCAAGGGCTTCCCTTGCAGCTGCCCGACAACTGGAAGTATCCCGAAGGCGTGCGCGAAATTTCTAACAGTGCGCTGCGCTTCTACTATCGACAGAAAGCGGAGGCCACTCAGCATCGACTGGCTCAGGGCGAACGAATGGCGAGAGTGCAGCCAACTCTCTGAGATGTGCTGAGACTCTGGCCTTTATCATAAGCGATCTCACAAATCTGAGAACGTCTCACGAAACTGCTAAGGCGCCAAGAACGCCAAGAAAATCTAGCTCAGAGTGTCAGGGTGAGTTGCGTCTCCCAAGATTTGCACTTATGATTCAGGGACAACGCGGGGGAGATTTCCACTGAGCGCGATGAAAGAAGTTCATCCGATCACCGATGTGAGAGAGAGATTAGACCAAGCCCGCGGCTTCCCTTGGCGCTTCTGGGTGCTTTTCGCCGGAACGCTCATCACATCTTTGGGTGGAGCAATCATCCTTCCGTTTCTCACGCTCTACTTTCACAACGTCGTCAATCCACCCTTGCGTATGACGCAGATTGGCTTGCTAATCACGCTTTTCGCCCTGTGCGGAATCGTTTCTCAATTGGTCGGCGGGCATTTCCTCGATCGCATCGGCCGCAAGGTCATGATGGTGATCAGCCTATTTCTCTCGGCGGCCGCGATGTTCGGCTTCGGCTATACGAAAACGATCGAGTGGGTAATCCCGCTCATCATTTTTTCGGGGCTCTTTAGCCCAATCTTTGGGCTAGCCAGCAACACGGTCGTCGCCGATATGTTCCAGGCCGAGCGGCGCATGCGCGCCTACAGCCTCTTGCGCATCGCGAGCAATATCGGCGTCGGCATTGGGCCGGCGCTCGGCGGGTTCCTCGTCGCAGCGGGCTCGTACAAAGGGCTCTTCAATACGTCTGCTTTATTAATTCTGGTCTTCTTCGTCTTAGCGCTCTTGCTCCTCCAAGAAACGAAGCCCACTCACCCTATCGATGACCCCGACGGAGACGGGGCCAAGCATTTCTGGGATATCTTCGGCGCGTTCAAGTCCGTCTTTCGCGACAAGTATTTTATGATCTTCTGCTGGATTTCAGCCTTGGCTCTCACAGTTTACGCGCAGATGGCCACGACGTTTCCCGTGTACATCAACAAAGCGCATCAGATTCTCGAGCAGGAGTTTGGGCTGCTGATGAGCCTGAACGCGCTCATGATCGTTTTTTTTCAGTACCTCGTCACGCGCCTCACAGAACGACGTTCGAAGACACTGATGATGGGAGTTGGGGCGCTCTTGTTCGCCCTCGGTTTCGGCTCGGTCGCTATTTTTAAGAGCTATGCGTTGCTCTATTTGAGTGTAGCTATCTGGACGTTGGGGGAGATGATTCTCACGCCTGTCTCGACGGCGTTTGTGGCAGATTTGGCGAGCGAGGAAAAGCGCGGGCGATATATGGGTGTCTTTGGCTTGGCGTGGGCGATGGGCTACGCAATCGGCCCGATGCTCGGCGGAATTTTTATCGATTTTCGCGGCGGCAAGTACGCTGCCGATCTGTGGTACGCCGCGTTCGTTGTAGCAGCTCTCGCTACGCTCGGCTACTGGCTGCTCGGCCGCTGGAAGCACCATACATAACATACATAAGCAGAAGCATTTTTGCTTAAAGCTTTCACCCCGTTGGAACGAGAGAGGGGCCAGAGTAAGGGTCTTCCCTGACGAGAGTGATGCTCTGTAAGGTTTGCAAACCGAAAAGCGTCTATTTATGATGAGCGATTATGCAGGGAAAGCCGGTACGAAATTCGCTCGTAGAGATGATCCAGATGGTGCGGCCAGAGGACGCAAACCCGCTGGGGATCGCGTTTGGCGGCAAAGTCGTCGCCTGGATGGACATGGCCGCGGCGATCTCCGCGATGCGCCACGCCCGCATCCCGTGCGTGACCGCTTCTATTGACTCTTTGGGCTTTTTGAGCCCCATTCACATCGGAGAATTCGCGATCATCCGCGCCCAAGTCAATTATACGGGGAAAACCTCGATGGAAGTCGGCGTGACGATCGACGTCGAAGACCCGCTCACGGGGATTAGAAAGCGCACCACCAGCGGGTATCTTACATTCGTTGCTCTGGGGCAAAACGGCCATCCAGTGCAGATTGCGCCGATCATCCCCGAGACGCCCGAAGAGCAACGAATGTATGAAGAAGCCCAACGCCGCCGCGAGGAGAAACTGAAACGCCGTGGAGAAAGTATCTAAAGCGACGAGATTCGTCCAAGAAGTTCACGCGACGGTGCGCGAGATTTCCGTCGAACAATTGCGCGGGCATGAAGAGACCGACCCGCATCGTTACGAAGAAGTTATCAAAATTATCCAAGATTACGGAAAGCTCGATGTGCCGATCATCGTCGATTCTCGTTCTTATGTGATTCTCGACGGGCATCATCGCTTCAAAGCCTACAAAGAGCTAGGGCTCAAACTGATTCCCTGCGTGCTGGTCGATTATTTCTCAGAGCACGTGCAACTCTTCTCCCGACGGTCAGATATTCCCGTCTCCAAAGAAGAAGTCATTAATCGTGCGCTACGCGGCGATCTCTATCCCCCGAAGACGACTCGACATGTCTTTCTTGACCTGCCACCCCTCCCCAACGGCTCCGGTTGACTTTTTCTACAGATTTTTGCAAAATTGAGCAAAGTCGATTTGAGAATGCTAGGCAGTGGTGTTTGTCGTGAACAGAATTATCCTGCCTGGAGGCGAGTTAAAAGTTTGTTCAGTTCGGGATGGGGATGTCTTTGAGATATTTGCAGGGGAACCAGAGCGGATCACCCCAGCGTGATCGTCGTCTGCTCGTGCGGCATCTGTCCGGACGGGGGATTACGGACTTAAGGGTGCTCGACGTGATGGGCCGCATCCCGCGGCATCTCTTTGTAGCTAACCCTCTCTGGGAAGCCGCGTATGCTGACCATCCCCTGCCCATCGACGAGGGCCAGACCATCTCGCAGCCATTTATTGTCGCTCTCATGACGCAAGCATTGAATCTACAAAAGACGGATCGAGTGCTGGAGATCGGCACCGGATCAGGGTATCAGACGGCCGTCTTGGCCGAGTTGGCCGATGAAGTCTATACGATCGAGCGCTTCAGGACGCTGGCCGATAAAGCTCAGCAGTTGCTCGACAGCGCGGGCTATCATCATATTTTTTTCCGGGTCGAGGATGGGACGCTCGGATGGCCGGAGCGCGCCCCCTTCGACAAGATCATCGCGACCGCTGCCTGCCCCCAAATTCCTGCGACGCTGCTCGGTCAGTTGCGGGAGGAGGGCCGGCTCGTGATCCCCGTCGGTAACCGCCACGTCCAGTCGCTCCTGCTCGTCCACAAAGAGAAAGACGGGCGGGTGCGCTCGGAGGAACTCTGTGCCTGCAGCTTCCTCCCCTTGATCGGGAAGGAGGGGTGGCCGGAACGAGAGTTCAGCTCCAACTAACGGTCTTATTCACAAAGGGGATTTTTTATTGATTATTGACGAAACGAACGATCACAACCCACAAGGAGGGTTTAACAACCTATGAAGCGCAGTTTATGGTTAGTCGTTTTTCTCGTTGTGGTAGGCGCCGCCCTCGCGGGCTGCGGTGGACAGAAGCCCCCGTCAGCGGACATCTCCGGTCCCACGGAGGGGCAGACGCTCACGGCCGCCGATCTCTCTTTCGACGGCAAGGCCCTGGATGACTCGAAGAAAGAAGTCACCAAGGATGTCACCTACGAGTGGGATTTCGGCGATGGTGAGAAAGCCAACACCAAGTCTGGTACGCACACGTACAAGCAGGGTGGCGATTACACGGTCACGCTGACAGTAAAGACGGCCGCTCAGGCCAAGGAAGCTAAGCCTAAGCTCGAGGCCAAACAGACCAAGTCGGTCAAGGTCTCCGTCAAGCTTAACCAGCCGCCGACCGTGACCAGCATCACAGCGACTCCCGCCTCGGGCCCGGCTCCTCTCGAAGTCACGTTTGAGTCCGATGCCAAAGATGATAGCAAGATTGCTAGTTATTCCTGGGATTTCGGCGACGGCAGTCCGCCCGGCACGGACGAGAAGCCCATACACAAGTATGAAAAAGATGGCGAGTACACGGTCAAGTTGACCGTCACCGATGATGCGGGGGCGACCGCCAGTGCGTCGATCGCGGCACCCGTCAAGGTCGAGGCGGCCAAGGCTCCCGGGATGACCTCGATGATGAGCAGCCAAGAAGTACACATGATGACCGAGGGCGCGAATAACACCTTCATGCCCGCAGAACTCAAGATCAAAGTCGGCACGAAGGTCCGCTTCCTCAACATGAGCGGCGCTCACAGCGCGACGGCTTATGCCGACAAGGTCCCGGCCGGCGTTAAACCCTTCGACAGCGGCTTGATGGCTGTCCCTTATAAAGCAGGCGCTGAGTGCACAACAGCCAACGGCTGCTATGAGGTCGAGTTCACCGTCGCGGGTACGTACGAGTACAAGTGCCTCCCGCACGAGGCGCTCGGAATGAAAGGCAAGATCACCGTAGAACCCTAACGTCCGCGCGTCTTAAGAAGCGCACAAAAGTGGCTATGCGCCCCATTCTCTCGACCTTCTCGATCGTCGCATCTGATCTGAAGGCGGGGGAATGGGGCGTAGCTGTTCAGTCCAAATTTTTGGCTGTCGGCTCGGTCGTCCCCTGGGCTCAAGCCAACGTCGGCGCGATCGCCACGCAAGCGTATGCGAACACGAGCTACGGACCGCGCGGGCTCGAGATGTTAAGACTCGGCTTCTCGGCCGATGAAGTGATCGAAAAACTCACAGAGTTGGATGAGAACCGGGATCATCGCCAAATCGGAATCGTCGATGTACAGGGCCGTTCGGCCGCGTTCACGGGCAAAAAGTGTTACGACTGGGCGGGCCATCTCACGGGAAAAAATTTTAGCGCACAGGGAAATATTCTCGTCAGCAAAAAAACCGTCGAAGCCATCGCTAGCGCCTTTGAAAAAACAAAGGGACGGCTCGCGGAGCGCTTGATCGCCGCGCTCCATGGCGGCCAGAAAGCCGGAGGAGACAAGCGCGGCCAACAGTCGGCAGCTCTCTTGATCAAAAAAGAAAAAGCTGGCTATGGCGGGTTTACCGACACTTTAGTTGATTTAAGAGTCGACGACCATCCGACGCCCATTTTAGAGCTAGAACGGCTCTTTGGGCTCTACGATCTCTACTTCGGGCCGACGCTCAAGAAGATAAAACTCGATACTGAGACCGTCAAAGAGATTCAAAAAATGCTCGCGCAGCTCGGCTATTATCGGGGCAACGCACACGGTAAATTAGACCCGGCCACCCGCCAAACCCTCGAAGCCTATCACAACACGGAAAATTTGGAGATGCGCTTCACGAACGAGTCCGATACGCTCGACGAAGCTGTCCTTAAGTTCATGCAGGCCCAATGCCGACGCTAGAAATTGAACTATGATCGACCTACGCAGCGACACGGTCACACGCCCTTCGCCCCCGATGCGCGAAGCAATGGCGAGGGCTGAGGTCGGCGACGACGTCTTTGGCGAAGACCCCACGGTCAATCAGCTCCAACAGAAAGCTGCAAAGCTGTTTGGACGCGAGGCTGCTCTCTTCATCCCCTCGGGCGTGATGGGCAATCAAATAGCAATTAAGATTCACACTCAGCCCGGTGACGAAGTGATCTTGGAAGAAGATTCTCATATTCTCAACTTTGAGATGGGGATGATGGCCACGTTTTCGGGCGTCATCGCCCGTTCGATCTCCACCGGGCGCAATTTTATGACTGTGGACGACGTCAAGCGCTCGATTCGCCCGAAGCTCTATTATCTCTCGAAAACAGGCTTGATTACGCTCGAAAATACTCACAATATGAAGGGCGGCCGAGTCTTTCCCCTCGCTCAAGCCCGTGAAGTTCTCGAATTCGCTCATTCTGATAAGATTCCTGTGCATCTGGACGGTGCCCGTATCTGCAACGCGTCTCTCGCGACCGGGAAATCTGTCGCCGAGCTGACGCAGGGCTTCGATTCGGTGATGTTCTGTCTTTCGAAAGGCTTGGGAGCCCCGATCGGCTCGATGCTCGTCGGAAACTCTCAATTTATCGAGCAGGCGCGGCGTTTACGCAAGACCCTGGGTGGCGGCATGCGTCAAGTAGGGATTTTGGCCGCTGCTGGAGTTTATGCTCTCGATCATAACCTAGAAAAACTCAAGGAAGATCACGAAAAAGCTCGTCTCTTAGCGCGAGAACTGAAAAAGATACCCGACGTGACGATTGAGCCGGTCGAGACGAACATTCTTATTTTTGAGATCAAGTCCATGCTTGCTGCAGATTTGGCTTCTAAGCTCAAAGAGAGAGGCGTCCTCTGCCTTCCGACTGGGCCGCACCGTATACGTTTGGTCACGCACTTAGACGTCTCCCACCAAGAAACACTCGAAGCAGCCGGGCATATTCGCGAGATTTTAACGACACAGTCTTAAAGTGCAGCATATCGTGCTCATTCCAAACGAGTTTTCCTCTCCTCCCGGTCCCTTTTTCGTTCAATCGTATCAGCTATTTTGGGATAAATCTGTAAATAAATGAGAGCCCCTGCTCTGGGAAGCAGGGGCTCCGACCACCCGCTTGTGGTGGTGAGAGGAATTAGAGTAGAGGGACGGGTAGAGTATAACACCCTACCTCGCGTGGGTCAGTGATCTATATTACATTCACCGTTGGTATCTGAGTTTTTGCTTATGCCTTCGGCTTTATGAACTGGCTATTGCAGAGCTTGTTCCTCTGAGCGACAGCGACCTTGATGAGCGTCGCATCACGGCTGTCGGGGCTGGGCGGATTGGCTACCTGAGGCGATGTATTGGCCATTTCCACGCTCACGACGACGCCTCTTAGCCGAAAGTAGAGCTTGATACTGTTGGCAGAGACACTCTTATTATCAGCTGAGGTCGCGCGGATAAAAGCGACATCCTTCGCTAGACAGAAACAATCTTTCACGTCTTTATTGAGATCCTGAGCGGCTTTGCTCTTGTCGGCATCTTTGCTGCGCGGGTCGACTTCTATGATGTCTTTTGCAACCTCTGCCTCTTTCACACGGGCGTTGATGAAGTTTGTTGCTCTAACTTCAGCAGAAGCGCTCTCGTCTTTATCGAACGATTGGAGACGAATCTCGACTTTATTTTTTTTGTCATCGAAGAACTGAGCTAAGACAGAGCCAAAGAATCCCGCTGCGTTCTGTCCAGGGGCCACATCTATAGGACCTGCGGTAAACTGAGCTAAACCCTCTATGTTCTGTAAATCTGCCTGAACCAATGAAAGGCGGCGCAGATCTAGATTGTTAGCGGGATTGGTGTTCTGGGGAGGCGGGAGTTGATCCGAACACGTCGGAGACGTTTGAGCGAAACTACTGAGTACGATCACCATTCCTGATATTGCCACCAGCGCTAAAGTCCTGAGCATATTCCCAGCTCTCCTTTCGACCCGGGCATCATTTTGATCGTTCCAAAGACTATCTGACTTTTCATATACACTAACTATACACCGAAACGGGCAAAAAGTTCCAGCCCCCTTGGGTTGGCTCTTTGTCTTGCATCCCCGCGCTCTCACCGTTATAATACAGACTAAAGAATTTTCGGGGTGATCGGACTCCAGAATTGAACGACAGCAACGGTGTTTTTAGCGAATCTGCAGGCCCTACGTCGCTCGTGCGTAGCGGTCTTTTTTCTTTGCCTTCAATAGGAAATTTCTTATGGCCATCCTAGCTCTCGAAGACGGAAAGGTCTTTCACGGTAAGTCCTTTGGGGCCACCGGCCAAGTGCTGGGCGAACTGGTCTTTAACACCGGGATCACCGGCTATCAAGAAGTACTCACAGACCCGTCATATGCTGGCCAGATCGTGACGATGACCTATCCCCACATCGGCAATTATGGGATCAATACCGAAGACCGTGAGTCGCGTCGCCCGTGGGTTTCGGGGTTTGTCGTCCGCGAAGTGAGCCCCGTGCACTCCAATTGGCGCGCGCGCATGAGCCTTCCTGCCTATTTACAACGCCACGGCATCGTCGGCATCTGCGAACTCGACACCCGCGCCCTCACCCGACACTTGCGCGAGCGCGGCGTCCTCAGAGCTTGTGTCTCGAGCGAAGAGAAAAACCCCGAAGTGCTCGTTCAATTAGCCAAGAGTGCTCCTTCGATCTCCGAGCAACGTTTAGTAGATCGCGTGAGCTGCACGCAAGCGTTCAGTTGGAACGAGCTGGTCCCGGAGCATAAGCCGATGGAGGTCGCTGACTTTCACGTCGTCGCTTATGATTTTGGCATCAAATACAACATTCTGAGACACCTGCGATCGCACCTGAAAAAAGTCACCGTCGTGCCCGCGTGGACGAGCGCCGACGAAGTTTTGAAGCTCCATCCGAATGGGGTATTGCTCGCGAACGGCCCCGGCGACCCGGAGCAAGTGCATTACGCGATCGAGAATGTCCGAAAATTTCCGGAAAAACTTCCCATTTTTGGGATCTGTCTCGGGCATCAGATTCTCGGACTGGCCTACGGAGCGCGTACTTATAAATTGAAATTCGGCCATCATGGCTCGAATCAACCCGTGAAAAATCTTCTGAGCGGAAAAGTCGATATCACCACGCACAATCACGGGTTTGCGGTGGCCGACTTGCCGAAAGAACTGGAGCTGACGCACATCAATCTGAATGACAAATCTGTAGAAGGGTTCCGGCATCGTGAAAAACCAGTATTCAGCGTGCAGTACCATCCCGAAGCCGCTCCTGGCCCGCATGACTCCCGTGATTTATTTGAGCAGTTCGTCGCGATGATGAAATCCCCCGCGGACTGGAAAACTTCTCATCATGCCCAAACGCTCTGATCTCAAAAAAATCTTAGTTATCGGCTCAGGCCCGATCATCATCGGTCAAGCCGGTGAATTTGATTACTCGGGAACCCAAGCCTGTAAAGCCTTGCTCGAAGAGGGTTATGAAGTTATTTTAGTCAACAACAACCCCGCGACGATCATGACCGATCCCGAGATGGCTACGCGCACTTATATTGAACCCTTAGTGCCCGAGATAGTGGAGCAAATCATCGCCCGCGAGCGCCCGGACGCGATTCTGCCTACCGTCGGCGGCCAGACCGGGCTCAACTTGGCGATGGAGCTCGTACGCTTGGGGATCACTAAGAAATATCGCGCTGAATTGATCGGCGCTCAAGCGCGCGCGATCGAGATCGCTGAAGACAGACTTCTCTTTAAGAGCACAATGGAGGAGCAAGGGGTGCCCGTACCACGAGGCGCGCTCGCCGGCTCGCTCAACGACGCACTCGCGGTTTTGCATCAGATTGATTTCCCGCTCTTGATTCGGCCCTCGTTCACACTCGGCGGCGAGGGCAGCGGCGTCGCCTACAACGAGGACGAGTTCAAAGAGAAGATTTTACGTGGGCTGGATTTGAGCCCCATTCATCAAGTGCTCGTCGAAGAGTCGGTGCTCGGCTGGAAAGAATTCGAGCTCGAAGTGATGCGTGACAAACGCGACAACGTGGTGATCATTTGCTCGATCGAAAACTTTGACCCGATGGGCATACACACGGGCGATTCGATCACGGTGGCTCCGGCGCAAACACTCACGGACCGCGAGTATCAAAAGATGCGCGACTACGCCATTCGCGTGATTCGCGCGGTGGGGGTCGAGACCGGCGGCTCGAACATCCAGTTCGCCGTGCATCCCGAAGACGGGCGCATGGTGATCATCGAGATGAACCCGCGCGTCTCCCGCAGCTCCGCCCTTGCCTCCAAAGCCACGGGGTTCCCGATTGCCAAAATCGCCGCGAAACTCGCCGTCGGCTACACGCTCGATGAGTTGCCGAACGACATCACCCAAAAGACGCCGGCCAGCTTCGAGCCCACTCTGGATTATGTCGTCGTCAAGATTCCCCGCTGGAATTTCGAAAAATTCCCACAAGCAGAACGCACCTTGGGAACAGCGATGCGCTCCGTCGGTGAAGTCATGGCCCTCGGGCGTACCTTCAAAGAATCGTTACAAAAAGCGATTCGTTCTCTAGAGATCGGGATGTCCGGGCTCATCAGTCCGGCGGAACGATTGCTCTCGGAGGAGCTCATTCGCGAAAAATTGGAACACCCCAATCACGAACGATTGTTCCATCTCTACCAAGCCATTCAATCGGGTGCTTCGATTTTCAGACTCACGCAACTGACGCAGATCGATCCGTGGTTCCTGCAACAGATCAAAGAGATCGCTGATCTTGAAGACCGCTTGCGCAAGACCAAGTTAGAGTCACTCTCACGAGAGCTGCTCTGGCAAGCCAAGCGCTACGGGTTTTCCGATGCACAATTAGCCAAGCTTCTGCAGAGCACGGAAGCCCACGTGCGACAGAAGCGCCTGCAGCTCGGGGTCAAACCTGTCTTCAAAAAAGTCGACACGTGCGCGGCCGAGTTCGAAGCTTACACACCGTATCTGTACTCTACCTACGAAGAGGGCGAGTGTGAAGCCAACCCCACTGACAAGAAGAAAGTGATCGTGATCGGTGGCGGGCCTTACCGAATCGGCCAGGGCATCGAGTTTGACTACTGTTGCTGTCACGCGGCATTTGCGCTGCGCGACGCGGGCTACGAGACCATTATGATTAATTGCAATCCCGAAACGGTCTCGACGGATTACGACACGTCCGACAAACTCTACTTTGAGCCGGTTACGCTCGAGGATGTTCTGAACGTTTGCGATCTCGAGAAGCCCGTGGGCGTGATCGTTCAGTACGGCGGCCAAACTCCATTGAATCTGGCTCTGGACCTGAAAGAGAACGGAGTGCCCATCTGGGGCACGGATCCCGACTCGATCGATCTTGCTGAAGACCGCGAGAAGTTCAACGTCATTCTGGATGAACTCAAAGTGCATCGTCCGCACAGCGGTATGGCCTTTGAGGCCGAGGCAGCGTTTCAGATCGCGCGCGACATCGGCTATCCCGTGCTCGTTCGTCCGAGCTACGTCTTGGGAGGCCGCGCGATGGCTGTTTGTTATGATAAATCTGACTTAGCGCGCTATATGACCGAAGCCGTCAAAGTCTCCCCCAAGCACCCCATTCTGATTGACGAGTTTTTGGAAAATGCCGTCGAAGTCGACGTCGACGCGATCGCCGACGGAGAGACGGTGGCGATTGGCGGCATCATGCAGCACATCGAAGAAGCGGGCATTCATTCGGGCGACAGCTGTTGTACGCTGCCCACGCACAGCATCAACGACCGATTGCTAAAAGAAATCCATGAAAGCACGATCAAGCTTGCTAAGCGCTTGCACGTGATCGGCTTGATGAACGTGCAATATGCCATTAAGGGCGAAAAACTGTACGTGCTTGAAGTCAACCCGCGTGCTTCGCGCACGGCCCCGTTCGTGAGCAAAGCGACGGGTGTGCCGTTGGCCAAGCTCGGCGCACGCGTGATGGCTGGGGAAAAACTCAAAAAGCTGGGATTCACGAAAGAGCCTAGGCTTCAGGGCTTTCACGTCAAAGCGCCGATCTTCCCCTTCGACCGGTTTTTGGTTGACCCGTTGCTCGGTCCGGAGATGAAGAGCACCGGCGAAGTGATGGGCACGGCCAGCGAGCTCGGTGCGGCGTTTGCGAAAACTCAGATCAACATGAAGACACGGCTGCCCGTCTCGGGGCGTGCGTTCGTCAGTGTCAATGACCCGGATAAATCCAGAATTTTAGAACTCGCACGAGGACTGATTGAGCTCGGCTTCTCCCTCGTGGCCACGCGGGGCACAGCTCAGTTCTTGCAAGAAAGCAACCTACGGGTCGAGCCGATCAATAAAGTGAGCGAAGCCCATCCCCACATCGTCGATGCGGTCCGAGAGGGGCAGATTGCGCTCGTCATTAACACTCCGTTGGGCAAATCCTCTCATCAAGATGAAGCGGCCATTCGCATCGCCGCTGTGAAGCATCGCATTCCCTACGTGACCACGCTCTCCGGCGCACAAGCCGTGATCGACGCGATTCGCTCGCTACGAAAAGGCCCGCTCGACGTGAAAGCCATTACCGAGTATTACCCTGAACAGCCTGCCTCTTCGATTGCACGATAGCCAAGCTGTCATATCTGGTTTATTGGACAAAATGAAAAAGCTTGTTCGCCCAGTTTCGCGCGCAGTTTAGTGTCCCCTGCGGGGATGGTCGAAACCCCTCGCCTTCAGGCGAAGAGAAGTTTGTGGTAATACTAATTCGTCATTGGAATGTCTGGATAAACTGGCGGCAAAGGCTGGCTGGAAGAGCCAATCATTCGGACATTTAGAAAGCAAAACAGTATAATATGGTCGCGTGCGAAAGTATCGCCTGGGAGCGCACACGAAGCATGATCT
>JACOSB010000063.1 GCA_016179105.1 Candidatus Acetothermia bacterium | reverse complement strand
GCGGCTAAGGCCACTTGAAACTTGAACGCGGCACTGTACTGATTGCGTGACTTCTTCATCTCCTTGGTCCTCCACTGGCTCGGTGTAGCTTACTCGTTTTTCCACCTTAGCCCGTGGTCCAGTTTTCGGGGCCAATTATAATCTTATTCTTGATCTCCAGAATCCCAAGAAAGATAGCAGGGCCGCCATTGCCATTCTTGTCTATCGTCACTAAGGAGAGCGGTATCGATTCAGAAGCTGAGTATAGGCCACCACTGTCGGGCTTTTCGATCCTAACGATCCGTGATTCGGAATAGACCGTTACCTCAATTCCTGTAGCATTTGAAAGATCCGGTGGCTTCTTCAATGAAAAACTGAAAAGGCCTGACTCATCTGCGTATACACAATCAATGTCTACCTTGCATAGATCATCTGAACCATTGCTTCTTCTTATCGAAAGTTTTACTTGGCCGTAGCTAAACCCAAGATCTTCGATTTCGATTTTTCCTGTAATTTGTCTGATAGCCTGTAGTGGAAGGCTCTTGCAAACTGAGCCAGCTGCCCCCACGTCATCTGTAACCCTTAGACAGACTTTGGCAGGTTTACTTATGCCGAACGATTTCTGCTGTGTGGCATTCTCATTCGTCTTGACTTCATAGGTGCCGTCCCCATCAAAATCCCATTCATAAGAAACTATACTCCCATCCTTGTCAGTTGACTTCTTTGGGTCGAAGGTGATTGTCTCGCCCTGCATAGGGGAAGCAGGAGTGAAGGTGAAATCGGCCTTCGGAGCCTGGTTGCCCCTGAGCTTCCTCACATAGTAAGGCAGGCAGTCCGGGAAGATAGAGCCCTCTCCCGATAGACCTCCGAAGACTTCGGCCCAGTCTCCTACTTTCAGTTTGGCTACTTGCGCCTGTTTACCCTTCTCACAGGGGAATGCCCAGATGTCCATCGTAACCCCGACTTTTGCGTTGCCGCTCAAAACCTTGTCCACCACAACACGGTAGTCAGGGATGATCAGGGCAACCATTTCCCCTGACGGCTGAGGGTTGTCAATCGAGAAAATTACCTTGCCTTGGAATTTCGTGGGGCAATCTATGCGGAGGTTATTATGAAGTACGTTGTTGTTCTCGTCGATTTCCTTGATCTTATTCTCCGTATCTGCTGTGGCATCGATATCAGAAGGCCCGCAGATGGCTGTCCATTGGAAGCTCACAGGTTTGGTCTTACCGACGTCAAGTCCAGTCACCGGCTGGTCAGGTAGAGTCGTCTCTCCTGCGAACAGGCCGACTTTGAATGGACCTGCATTCTTCCTCCCGCTGTTCTTCACCATTGCCTTGATGGTCACGCTCTGCCCTGGAGTGGGAGTAGAGGGTGTCAAGTCGAGGGACACAATCTCAAGGTCAGGCAATTGTGGGCAGTTTACAGTGATGGTCTTAGACAGAGTGTTATTGATCTCAACACTTTCAATGACATTGTTTTCCACGTCTACTGTGGCGACCACAGTGAATGAGGACTGTGTGGATGGGCCGCAGGCGGCAGGCCACAATGGGAATTTCACATCCTTGCTTGTTTGTCCGGCCAAACCGTTTACCGGTTGACTAGCCAGAGGAGTCCCTCCAACTATCAGCCCGACCTTGAAGGGCCCAGCATCTCCCTCGCGTCTTGCCTGGACGGTCACGGTGAACTGCACTCCTTGGTTGCCATTCGGCTTCTGTGGGATCCAAGAAATGCCAGTAACTATTAAGTCCACGCAGATCACGTCGATGATTTTTTGGAACTCGTTGTTGTGCTCATTGCTTTCCGTGACCTGTTGCTTTGAGTCTACGCCAAAATACATACTGGGAGAAGCATTGCAGATGGTGACAACTGGTATGGAAGGCATCGGAACCTTTTTGGTTTCTCCGGCTTTGAGCCCGTCTACTGATTGCTCCCTTGAGTATTGCGAGTCAGATTCAATAAGCGAAACGGTAAAAGGCCCAGCATCAACGCTTCCTTTGTTCATAACGATGACAGTCACTGTCAAGTCCTGGCCTACAGTGGCGTTTTGCGGCGACGGACTCACTCCGGTGATTACAAGATCAGGCAATGCACAAGTGAGAGTGTCCTTGAACTGGTTGTTTCCCTCGCCATCCGTCCCTTCATCCACTTCACTTGATACATCAGCAGTTGCTATCACCTCACCTGAGCCTCCGCAAGAGGCGTCCCAGGTGAAGATAACTGAATCCGTTTCCCCAGGGTCCAGGCTCTTCACCGGCTGATTGGCCAATGGTGTGCCCCCCACAGACAGCCCAGCATGGGAGGGGCCCGCACTGGCACCACCTTGGTTCTTCACCGTCACCGTGAACTTCACAGTCTGCCCTGCAGTTGGGTTCAAGGGGCTCGGGCTTATGTCAGAGATGATGAGGTCGGGTTTTGGGGCCTCCAGCAGGATAATCTTATGTGGTATGCAGCTGGCTTCAACCTGGTCTGCAATGTCCTGTGTTTCTCCGATCACTTCCACCATGTCATCATTCTTGATGGAGTCCATAGGGGCTTTGCCGCTGGGGCATGTCGCCACTTTCCCCGAGTAGGTCACATGTGCTGTTTCATTCTCTTGTATTGGGCCCCAGAAGGATCTCTTCACCAGAAGGTCAAACGTCGGCTTTGTTCCGCCTGTGAGTGAGCTGACTTTGCCCTGATACTGCACGTTCAATCCGGGAAATCCCGCGCAGGGGACCTCGAACGTAACAGGCCCGAAAGTTCGGTTGTCCGGGTCCGGGAATTGAATTGTTAAACTTCGCGTACCCTCCTGGGAGCTGGTTTTGTCATCGAACCTGAACCTGCCGGTTTCCAGATGCTCGAATTCCGATAAAGCATTCGGTTGAATCACTGGGCCGTTGGTAATGCGCCATTCAAGTACGATGTCTGGCCAATCCAATTTATCGGGGTCGACACGAGACCGGCTTGAGTCCAAGAACTCGACAAAGATCTTCTGGGGATCACTGGTGTTATAGCAGGTTTGGTCAGGAATAATATTGACTGCGTCTATTTGTTCGAGAGGCACGGCAACAGCATGGAATGGCATGGCGATGCCAGACAGTATGCCCAGAGCGACTGCCACTCTTATAGCCAACCAGCTCATCGTGACCTCTTTGCGGGCCTATTGTTTTTGTCTATTGTCTCATTTAAGGACATTCCTCATGGGAAAGTCAAGTCCAGAACATGATTTCCCTCAGTTTATTGAATGACGCAGAATATGCTGAAGGCTGGGTGCTTAATTAAAGGCGATATCTGAAAAAACAAAGAGCCCTGACCATTTAGTTGGGTGGGCCTTCGAGGACTTGGTATGGTGTAGGCTCTTCGTATCTTCATTCTATATCTAAGCCATATTAACAATCAACTGAATGTGTTTTCCTCTCAGCCTCTATGCGCAGCTGAAATCGAAGATTCGTGAAGTTCGCTGTTACCGCTCCGTTACTACGGACACTCAGCGCTGCATCTGTATTAGACGTCGTCGAAGGGATTGTCCCAGATAATCGGGCTGAGGCAGAGTGCATGAGCTTTCCTTAGCAAATACAACCCCTCCATTGCGTAGCCTATCAACCCAGTAGTTTGCGCGATCGGGGCCAGTAGTTGCCTGCGAACTTTAACCTCGCGTACTGGCGCATCGCTCGGCAGGCCCGCCAGTTGACGCGCCTTGACCAATGCCTTCTCCAAGCCGCCTAACTCATCTATCAGTCCATGGGTGAGAGCTTGTCTTGCTGTCCAGACTCGGCCGCCGGCGACTTTCTCCACTGCCTCCCTCGGCATCTTGCGGCCAACACACACACGGTCCACAAAGACACTATAGATGCGCTGTATGTGTTCCCCAATAATCTTTCTCTCTTCGTCATCAAACTGCCTTTCGGCGTCAAGAATCGTAATATGTTTGCCGCGGCTGATAGTTTCCCTATTGGCATACACTTTATTGAAAAGGTTCGCATTGATAAGCTTGCCTATCAGCACGCCGATCGATCCTGTGACTGCTGCTGGCTGTGCCATGATCCAATGCGCTGGGGTGGAGACATAATACCCTCCCGAGGCAGCTTGTGCTCCGAAGACTACAATCAGAGGTTTTTTATCAGCTAGTTTTCTTAGGGCGGCTGCCATGGATTCTGAGGCAGTGGCTGATCCCCCGCCGGAATCCACAAACACGACCACTGCCGCCGCACGCCTATCTTTGAGCGCTTTTCGCGCTTGCTGAACAATGCTTAAATCCCCTGCCCGCTCGTCGAACAGAAGCGGAATCGGAAGCGGAAGTTTTACGGGAGGGCGCTGGCTCTTGCCATCCACGATGAGGCCTTCGATGCGTATCAGCGCCACATACGGTCCCGGTCGAGTCGGGCGAGGTCGCAGTACGCTTCGGCGTGATGCTTCCCAATAAGCGAGATGTGCGGGCTTCCCTTCCTTACCTAGGTAAGCGGGCAAATCCTCCTCGCTGATTACCTTGTCAACTACTCTAGCGTTGAGTGCCTGTTGATCAGTATAGGGTGAATTGTCTAAGAGAGCTTCCCCCGAGGGTCTGTTAAGTTTACGGCCTTCCATGACGCCTTGGATCAGTTCCTCATAACGAGCGTCTATCAACCAGTTTGCCATCTCGCGCGCTTCGTCGGACATCCTCTTGCGGGTGAAGACATCGCCGGCAGTCTTATAGGGACTGACCTGAACAAAATCGAAGCTCAAGCCCACCCGCTCCAAGGCATCAGCCAAGAATAGATAGCTCTGGCGCAAGCCCAAGGGCCCGATAATTCCCCCATTCTGGAGTAGTATCACGTCGGCCTGACAGGCGACATAGTACAGGGCGTTGTCGTAGCTGTATGCCCAAACCACCACACGTTTCCCCGCTGCCTGCAATACTTTGATAAGATCCCGCAGTGTCTGCAACTGTGCTAAATGCATGGGCATTGGGCGCAGGTGCAAAACTACCCCTCGGATGCGTGAATCGCCGGCAATCATTCGGAATTGATCAGACAGCTCTTGCAAGCTCGGCTGTGGAGATGAAAACCATCGTTGCCAAAACGGAACCCCCGGCGGACGAAGCTCAGTGTACTTCCCTGCTAGAACGAAGACGATATAATCTGGCGGCTTTGAGAGGCGCCGAAGGAAATTGGAAAATAGCCACCACAAATATCGGAGAGCGTAACTAACATAGGAAAGCACGGGTTTAGCTCACCTCAGTGCTTGCAATAGTAGTCCATGATTTGCGGTGCTTCCACCCAGCCATGAGGGGCGCCCTTGTTATTAACATTGTGGGAAAGCAAGTACCCGCAAGGAGAATTTGTTGCAGTTAAAGTAAACCAATTCCTCGATAAGTTCAAGGGATTTTTAGCGGCGATCTAGGTTTGGTTCATCCAGATTGAGCTTTAACTGGCGGTAGTTTTGTTTTGGCAGCGTCCGATAGCATATCTCGTCACCATCTAATTCAATCTCATAACCGTTCAAACATCTGATCTCATAGTGAAGTGCGCCCCTAGAGTTGGACAGCAGCGTTAAACAATTTATGATGGAGTCAAAGAGGAGCGCACTTATGAAGCAACGACGAACTTTCCCCCCAGAATTAAAAGCCCAAGTGGTCTTGGAAGTGCTCAGTGGCACCAAGAGCAACGCCGAAGCCTGCCGGGAGTACCAGCTCAAGCCGGAGATCTTGTCTAAGTGGAAGACGCACTTCGTGCAAAACGCGGCTCAGCTGTTTGAGACGAACTCCCAAGGCAATCCGGAGCAAACGCGCATCGCCGAGCTGGAACGAGTGGTCGGACGCTTAACTCTCCAGCTGGAGATCGCAAAAAAGGCCTCCAGCTTCTTGACGAATCTGCAAAACGGAGGCGGGAAATGACTCAGAAACTAGCGCAAGAGTATCCGGTCCAAATCGTCTGCCAAACGCTAGAGTGTCCGCGTAGCAGCTACTACTACCTCCGCCAAGAGAAAGACGAGTCGGCTCTGCAAGCGGCTTTGAAACGAGTGGCGGGAGAGTGGCCCACCTATGGGTATCGTCGCCTCAGCGCGCAACTGCAGCGCCAAGGCTGGACGGTCAACAGCAAACGCGTGCGGCGCTTGATGAGCCAGTTGGGCTTGGTGCAAAAACAGAAGGTAACCAAACGTCGCACGACTCAAAGCGATCATGGCTTTGCACGCTATCCCAACCTCGTCCAAGATCTGAAGATCATCTCTCCCGATCAAGTCTGGGTCAGCGACATTACCTACATCCGGCTACAGCATGAGTTCGTGTATCTGGCAGTAATCTTGGATGTCTTTACCCGCGGCATTCGTGGCTGGCAACTGGGGCGGAGTCTGGATCAAGAGTTAACCCTGACTGCCTTGCGGCGAGCTTTAACCCAAGGCAAACCACAAATCCATCATTCCGATCAAGGCGTCCAATACGCGGCGACGGCCTACACCGATCTGTTGAAGCAAGCCGGAATAGCCCTCAGCATGGCGGAGGTCGCCGCCGCTTGGCAGAACGGCTATGCCGAACGTCTGATGCGTACCATCAAAGAAGAGGAGGTGGATTTGTCCGACTACGAGAACTTTGCGCAAGCTTACGCGCAGATCGGATATTTCTTGGAAGAAGTCTACCAGAAGAAACGGATTCATTCGGCGTTGGGATACCTAACGCCGGTAGAGTTTGAACGCCGCTGGTTGAACCAGCATACTCGAGCGGGGGTTACCCCCTAAGTCGCTGGTTTTTGTGTCCTATCTCAGGGGCGCAGTACATAGTGCTGGATAAGATAGATAAGTTTGGCCTTCTTCTCTGGAATCTCTTCGCCGAGCCTTTCATAATACTTCAGAGACCTGAACAGCTTGGCAGCTTCCTTGAGCGTCATAGCATCACGTCGAGATACCCCTTGGCGAAATCTTGCGCTTCACCTTGATGGATTACAAAAACTTTGCCTTCAATCTTCACGCCCGCTTCGGCCAGCCGCTCGACACGCTGCCTGATCTTGGCCTTCACCTCGGCGCTTGTTGCGACAGAAACCACAATGTCATAATCAGCTTTGAGGCACTTGAAGATGTTCTTCATGTAATGGCTCTTGCCCGTCTCAATTTCAAAGGCTATCTTTTTCCCGTTCTTCTCGGCATGGATGTCAACTCGCTCCGCATTCGCAGCAGAGGCTGGAGCCCAGAAATCGTCAATGAATTTCTTGCTGGGATCTGTGCCGATCACATGCTCCATTCGGACATGCTGCCACCCCAAAACTTTGTCGAGATACCAGGCCAGATTGCTCTTGGCCCACTCATGCTCGGCTGAGTCACCATGTATAGGCTCTTCTATAGATTGGCCAATGGAAGCCAAAAACTCTCTTCCCGTTTGAGTGAGGCGAAGCAGGACGATTCCAGCTCGGCCATTAGGTACAACCTCAGGCTCTATAAGGCCTTTCTCAATAAGCCCTGTCTTGGCGTGGTGGCCGTTGAACTTCAGCCTCGCATACCTTCCCGTAAGTTTTGACGACGGATGCTGTGCCACATCCACCAGCAGTTTCATAGCGGCGCTGGATAAATGTTTCGCAATTTCCTCTCCCCTTACTTCTTGACCCTGAAGATTCAGCAGGTTGCTCTTCTCGGCCAGAGCAGCCAGATTCATGTTGGCATTCATGTAATATTTCTGCATTTTCTTTTTCAAGGCCTCATCAGTCATTTCCTCGCTGATCTCTGCGAGCCTCGGAATGCTGATGCAGAAGGCTTTAGTGAACCTTCCCTGCATCTTAATGATGTACAGGCCGGAGCCTGCGGGAATCCTGCTGAGGTAGGACAGCTCATCTCCCAAATGGGGTAGCTTGCGACGGTCGAGTAGGAGTGTGCCGCCCATCGTCTCAATGTCCTCCGGGCTCTCAAGATTCTGGGATATGGAACAAAAGCAATTCCCCCGAATTTGGATGTCGACAAGGCTCGGGTGCTGGGCCGTAAATATCAACCCTGCTCCCCACTTCCTCATCTCCCGAAAGAAAACACTAAGCACAGAGTTTCCTATATGGTGGATTTCTTCTATAGCCACAACGAGGCGAAGTGCCTGAGGTGAGCCTATAGGCTGGCTTTGCTTCAAGTGGCACTCATAGAGGTTGAAAAGGAAGCTCTCGATGAAGTCGGCCTTCTCTATAGGGTGGATGAGGTTGCTCAAATCTATGAGGCTTTGCTGTTCAAGAAGAGTGGCTGGGGAAAGATGAGCTTGCGAATTGAAGACCTGCTCAAAGGGGCCTGTGGTCAGCCTCGTGAGAAAGTTCAGCAAGGTAATGCGCCATTCCTGCTCCCTCTGGGAGAACTCAACCTGGTCGCTTTCGGCAAGCTGCCTTAGCTGACTGAATGTAAACTCAATCTCCCCTTGTTGGATAAGGTGAAGGGCCAGCTTCAACAAAAGGAACCTGACTCCTTCCCTGTTCAACGTCTCGTTAGGAAAGTGACGTTCCGTCATCGAGTAGTAGAGGGCGTTGAGGTATGAGAGATGCTGCTGGGCAGAGAAGCTTTCAGGGACACGGTTAGGGTTGAAGGGCAAGGGGAAATCCTTGGAGCCTGGGCTGAAGAAGTTTAGGTTGTGGCCTTCCGGCCTGGAAAGGAAATGCTTGTGGCTTCCATCCCAATCGAAGACGACACAAGGCAGACCATCTTTGAGAAGGTGATAAAGGATCGCATCGAGGGCAACGCTCTTGCCCCCGCCGGTCATGGCATAAATTCCCATGTGGCGAAGAAGCTCGTGCCTGTTCAATCCGAAGGGATAGAGATCGTTGCCGCAATGCACTTTCCCGAGCTCATACTCTCCCTTGGACTGCTCAAGGCCTGGATATTCCAGCAAAATGAGGCCTTTGTGCTTCTCGGCCAGGTGAAGGATGGCCCTTCCTGCCTCAGGGCGCAAGCTGGGGTTTGTCATATACACTCGCTCCAGGGCCATGACTCTGCGTCTCAGCTCGGGCAGCAGCTTCAGCTTTGCCGCCACCTCGATGATCTGCGCATGAGGATCCATCCTAGTGGAGCCCAGCCGCCACCCTCCTCAGTTGGATGTAGTCATTCAGCAGCCTGAGGCGTGTTTCCTCAAGAGCGATGGCCTTGTCCAAGCTGATAAGCTCAGATGTGCAAAGCTGCTCATTCAGTCGTATGAGCTGGCCTTCCAGAAAAATGCGCCTGCTGGATGCTGATGGGTTGCTCTCCACTTCGTTCCAGGTCTGCCGGTGTGATTCGAGGCTTGAGGCAACAAATGCCAGGCTGGACTCAAGCCGCTCCTTGAAGCTGCGTGCCATCCTGCGCCGCTGGGCGATGCGCCGGTCCAGAATTATCAGATGTTCTTTGAGTAGCTCGAACCGCTCCATGAGATCGGCAGCGTCTAAGGCAGTGTCATTTTTTTCAAGGGTGCGAGCACCTGCATAGCCCCGAATCTTCGCATGGTAGCGCTCCAGCTCGTACTCTCCAGTTTTATTGGCCATTTCCTCTCCTATTTTTTTGTCCTTGTCTTCCATACGATCACCTAATCAAGCTGTCTTCAGCCAAGGGTGTCCCGCAGTAGCCGCAGCAAGGTTTCTCTCCAGCAACATCCTGCAAGCGGAACTCGTAGCGGCTCATGCAGGAGGGGCAATAGTAGAGCGCAAGCAATCTGCTTGGGGGCTTGTCCCTGCTGATGCTGCGATACTTCATGACGATCGACGGCGGCAACACTAGAAAGGGGATGCCTTTGAACCTCAATGCCACAAACACCTTGACGTTGTGGCGCTTCGCAAGCGTGGCAAGCTTTTTGAGGGAAGTAAGTTCTTTCCCCGTGAAACGTTTCACCTGCTTCGTCGTGTAGCCCAGCTTCCAAAGAGTGGAGGAGCCGGAGCGGTCTGTCGAGTGGAGGTCATACAAAGTGGGCGGGACTTGGCAAGGCCTTGTCACGAGATTGCCTCTAACTTCCAGGATGCGCTGCCATTCCTTGAGAAGCTTGCCCTTTTGGTTCATGGCCCTGCCCCCTGAGTCTTCATTGCGGCATCCATGCTAGAAGGAGGTGAGGCAAATAAATATGGCTTCCGCATATATCCGTTGCAAAGTTTGCCGGCGAGAAGTGGATCCAGCTGGGTAAAGCTTGAAGCTGTTTTGAGATGAAACCAGAAAGTGTTCAAAGGTCTGTGCTTTCGTCATCAAACAAGGATCTCATCTTGTAATCATGGCGTCCCGCATGCGGCAAGTCCTGCTTCTGTATTTCCCACACCCAGCCTCTTTTCACCAGTTGCTTGAGCTCGCCCTCGCTGAAATGGCCCCACTCTTCATAATCGCCTTGCACGAGACCGAAATATATCTGGTCATCCTCGATTGTTGTGCCGTCAGCCTTCGCAGTCTCCTGCTTGCCTGCATCCTCGGTGGCTGTGTACACTAAGTTCTGTAAATTGGGAGGGGCGTAAGAAAGCTGTTCCCTCCAAGATCGGGGATGAATCGAACCCGAATGGAGGAGGGAAAAGCTGTGAAACAAACCCAAGATACCCTCATGACGCAATTGTT
>JACOSB010000062.1 GCA_016179105.1 Candidatus Acetothermia bacterium | reverse complement strand
CCTAGGCGAACAATTCCGGATCCTGATTCAGTCTTTCCCAGATCATGCATCTATTTTACTCCATTTCCGAGATGGCTCTATTACTGTGAACCCAATTAAGGCTATCTTACCAGATAGGCGGCAAACGCGAAAGTCCTGGATATGTAACTTACATTACTGACAAAAGGCCTCAGCGTGGCATAAGATACAGTCACAAGTTGCCCGAGTAAAGGCAGCTTTTATCGCTATAGCAACCATTAAAGCGTGCGATTGTCTATGAATGATGACCACAAATGAGGAGGTGACCAGAGTTACTGAGTCAACCTATTAGCGGTTCGTTAAAAGCCTAGGCAGGCATATTACCCAAGGAGGTAAGGCAGAATGAGTTCATGCAAATTAAGCAAGAGGTTGTTAAGCTGCGCCTTGGTACTGTTTGGCGCCTTGCTGGTGGCCACCAGTCCCGTCAACGCCCAGGCACAGACGAGCTCGTCGATCTTAGACGAGCTGGAGGCGATGAGGATCGACGTCGTCGACATCGATCTGATTCTCAACGATATTACCCACGAGCTCTACGAAGTCCAAGTTCAAGTCAATGAAGCGCGCTCCCAGATCAACCAAGGGGGCTCAGAGCGGTTGGTTCAACAGGCGATCGAGGATGCGCAAGAGTTTTTGGGCCTGATCTTGTCGGGAAAGTTTGCCGAGTTTGAGGGCATTTTGAACCAACTTAACACAGAAGTCAGCGGTGCCTTGATCTCCAAGATCACCTCGTTGCTCGAGGACCTGGGCGGCGAGCTGACCCCGCGCGACGTGGCGCTCATGACCAAACTGAAGCTCAAGGCCGAGAGCGTCGAGCTCTTCACGGGCGAGATCATGAACGAAGTCGAAGCACTCAAGGATCGACTCGATAATGGCGAAGAAGATGCTTGTGACAACCGGGCTGCGGCGCCGGATGTCGCCTCGTGTCTGAACGCGGCAGAAACAACAGTCGTGGGCGCAGCAGATCAAGCAGCTCTTGCCGATGCCCTCGTTCCACTGAACTTTGCCTACACGAATCTGACTCGGGCGATCCGCGAGGCCAACCGTATCGTCCGCAAGAAGAAGCTCATCGTCATGCGCCTGAACACGCTGGTGGCCTTGTGCAGTCGTGTCGATGCCTGCGCCAACTTCACGCTCAGTGGCGGTGCGGCCAACCTCAAGGTCATCCCGGCGGGCATCGTCGCCAACGGCTCGGCTCAAGTGGAGGTCTACAACTTGAAGGGCCAGCGCGTCGTCGGTCAAACGGCCGCGAACGCTCTGGAGAGCGTGAAGGCTCAACTCGCTAACGGCGTCTACTTGGCGGTCGTCCGACAGTTTGACGCAAACGGCAAGTTAATCAACCAAGAGGTACAGCGACTGGTGATCGTTCGCTAGTCTTCAATAACCCAACGCAAGCTAGAACACGAATTCCCGGGGTTTGTACAGCCCCGGGAATTTTTTTTTGTGCGATTTTCGTAGGGGCGAGGTCACCTCGCCCCTACGCATCCCCGATTCCCAGCAAGCTCGTTAGATTTATCTCGGTCTTTCGGGACATCCGACATTGTCCTAATCGCAGCGATTTTTGATTTTCGCGCTCCGAGGGTGATCGAAACTCCCCTCGCGGCCAATTTTTGTTTGTAGAGCGTTATAACGATGACTTACTCCCTTGTCTCAGAGACTTATAATGACCCGTAGAAGGAGGCGATCCGGTAAACCCAATTCGTTCCGAAGTCGTTGAACTGTGGAAGGAGGTTTCTCACTTTGAGCGTCAAAGGCAGGAACAGATTCATATTTGTATTGTGTTGTCTCGCGATGGCAGCAACGGTTTTGACTGTCGTCGTGCCGGTCTTCGCAGAAGAAGACGGAGCCGAGACAGATGTCATCAACACCAACCACGGCAACGTCCGACAGTTTGCCTCGCCGGGCGATAGCTTCGTCGTCGTCCAGGATGTCACGATCGCCGACCCCGGTCAGTACGGCGATAACCAACCCGACGACTGCGATACGCTGATTCAGAGCGTCACGATCCGTAAAGCCGGAGGCACGATCGATCCTCGTTTTGTCTTGCAAGTCCGGCTCTATATGGATGACGGGGACGGTCAGTTTGAGGTCTTGGACGATGCGCTCCTGGGCGCGTTCCAGCAGCCCCAGGTCTCGCAAAGCTTTGAAGAGGACGGACTCAAGTTCACTAATGGCGATGGAAAAGTTTTCGCGATCGTGCCGAACGATCACGCGAGAGAGTTCTATGTCGTCGTCGACTACTCCCCCGAAGCGCCTCACGGAGCGACGTTACGCACGAGCTTCGATGTCGAGGTCGGAGAAGACCTGATGAACGGCACGGGCTGCACATCGACGATTGACCCGGCGACTCGACTGCCTCTGTTGAGCAGCGACAACGGGGTCAAATTCACGACGATCGCAGCGGCGACCGGAGACGATGAGACGGATGTCATCGACGAGACGCTGAGCAACGATGCCCAGCTTGGTCAGACGGTGATTTTGCAGCAGTTCGTGATCGCCGACCCCGGTCCGAACGGCGACGCCGAGGGCGATGGCCATCCGACGCTCGTGCGCGCCGTGACGGTCCGTCTACATGTCGAGGACGAGGGCGACACATTCAAAATTAAACGTCTGAGACTTTTTAGGGAAAGCAGTCGCACGAAGCCGGGCTGGCAAGAACAGGACGATCTGCTCGCAACCCTTAACAACCCGAAATGGGAAGACCTGACCGGCCCGGGTGTGATCTTCAGCAAGGGCGGGCGATTGCTCCTGCGCGTGCCCGACAATTTTAGAGAAAGACTCTACGTCGTCGCAGATTTGGCGACCGATGGTTTTCACGACGAGAACGGCGATGGAAAGATCCTAGTGACCGCCTCGGTTGAAGTCCTAGCGCGTGATGATCTGATTGAATCGCCCGACAACAATAATAACTCCGGGGACAATGGTTGTATCTTCTTGTGCGGCCGCAGCGACGAAGTCAGCTCCGGCATCGAGACCAAACAATCCTTGGATACGCGCGGAGAATTAACCGTCGAGGTGCCGGCCCCGAAGGTCGTCATCAGTAATTTAGACCTGACTCGCAACGGCAAAGTGAAGGTCAGCATTGCCGCTATGCCCGGCGATGGGCTCGGCCGTATGACCGGGACTTTTGTCTTCGATCCGATGGTCGTTCACGTGCGTCAAACAGCTCAGGGTGATCTCAAGGTAAAAGCGTTAGGACCCTACGACGTGCTGATTAAAACAGATACCGAAGAAGCAACCAATGGTATCGTTGGATTTGAGCTAGCTCTCAAGAACGGCACGGGGAAGCGCCAGCCGATCACAACCGGACCTGTTCTCGAAATCGAGCTGGAGCCGGCCGTGAGTGAAAACGAGCTGCAATCGGCGTTGTGCCAAGCGAGCGACCTAGTGATAAATTCGGATTCAGTTTCGCTCGTCCTAGAAGACAAAGACGGGAACCCCATCGCCGACCCGGATGTGATCTCGGGCCGCGCGCGCCTCAACGTGCTCGGCGGCGACGTGGACTTAAATGGCGTGGTCAATCGCAAAGACGTGCGCTGGATCAGCCGGTTTATCATGGGAAAACTCGACCCGCCGAGCGATTTGGGCGTCGACTTGGCGATCTTCCAAAAAGCCGCCGACGTCGCGCCGCAGTTTGGCGAGATCGACGCGACCGATGTGCGAACTATCAAAGAAGCGATCGTGAATCGTCGCCCCTTGCCGAGCGCCTGCGACAACCCGGTCGACTCCCTCGTGCCTCAGTCTTCAATGGTGAATTTAAAGTTCACTAAGATGTCTGCTCAGACTCTGGTCGCAGAATCTTTGGAAGTCACGGGAGTGCAGGTGGCGCTTGGTGTGCAGGGCGAGTCTGTCGAGTTTAACGCCCAAGGACACGCGATCGCCGAGACGCAAGTCGAGATCTACAACTTGGCAGGAATGATGATCTCGAGGAGCGTCGCGAACGCTTCGCGCGTACGCGCGAGCTTACGAGCTGACAACGGCCGACGCGTGGCGAACGGCATCTATATGTATGTGATTACCGTGCGCGGGTTCCACGGAGAGGTGATCCGTAGTCACCTGGGAAAGTTCGTTCTGGCCCGTTAAGCACAAAGGAGCCAAGAGGGTGATCATTATGAAAAGACTGAAACTTTCTCTAAGCGCAGCATTGGCTCTGGTCGCGCTGCTTCTGATGGCGTGGGTCGCGCAGGCGACTCCCATCGGCGGCCCGATCGGAGATGCACGTGCCGAGATCAGAGATCTCCAAGAACAGTTCACTGAATTTGTCAATTCACTCGATGAGTTGGATTTAGAGCTGTTCAACAACCAAGACCAAAACGACACGGGCGAAAAAGGTCTGATTGATCTGATCGATGACGCGATCGGCGTGGTCGACAACAACGCAGACGCCTGGACGGATATACAGTTCATCGATGCAGCCATCACGCTTCGTAACCGATTGATGACGAACAATTTTAATGAGATCCAAACGTTGATCTCGCAGATTATGGAAAACGTGGGGGAGCTGCAGGGCAAGATCGAGGGCCTGATTGAAGCTGGAAAGATCCGGCTCCTCCGAGGTCAGAAGATCCAGCGCAAGCTCGACACTGTCAGTAGCGATGTCACGATCATCCAGGATACGTTTACAGCCCTCGAAGGCAAGATAGAAGATGGCGATGAGGGTGAAGAAGGCTGCGAGACCACCGGGAGAACAGACAACTGCTTGGACGATGTCGGTGACTTTCTCACGCTGGCCGAGGACACGGTCTCGGCTGATCCGTTCTCGTTTGACTCAAAGACGGTCGTGATCATCCTCTTCGGAGCCAAAGAACTGGTCGATAACATCATGACCGAAAAAGATCGGTTGTTCGCAAATTTGAAAGAAATTGCCCGCGCGCTCAACACGATCGACAGCGAGCTGCGCAAGTCGCAGAGCGATCTTAAGAAAGGCAAGAACTTTGGCTCAAACAGCGAACTCTTATCGATTCTGAACTCCTTGCGAGAAACGCCAAACCTGAGCACGGGCCTCACGCATCTTCAAGTCTATGATCTGCGGGGCCATCGCGTGCTCGACGAGTCTATCACGCCAGCGAGAGAGCTTGCGAATCTCTTGGGGCATCTGCGGGCGAACGGTGTTTATCTGTATGTGCTCACGCAGACGGATGAACACGGTCAACAGATCGGCCGGCGCGTGGGAAAGTTGGTCGTGCGTAACTAACAGACAGGAATGAGACTGTAACTAGATTTGTAATTAAAGATGGAGTAGAGGGGCAAGACGAGTACGACGAGTGATCATCGAAGGAGGGAGTCTATCTTGAAGACCCAACGTACATGGCCCCTGATGGGGATGGTGTTGACGGTCGTGGCCCTGCTCGCTGGCATGGGTGTGACGGCTAACGCCTCGCACAACAACGGGAACAGCAGCGGCGGTGGCAGCTGCAGCAGCGACCCGTGCAATGAGACTTCACTGGGTTCAGTCACTGTCGAGGTGCTGTCCTACAAAGCCAAGCTGGAAGAGTTGAATCGGATCATCTTTGACATGGACCATGAAACGTTTGAGATTCAACTCAAGATCCAAGAGTGCCGAGTGATGATTCAGCCCACAGATGACACTATCTTTTGCAAGCAGCTCATTCTCGACTCGATCGACATCAAAGACATAATCTTGACTGTCAAGTTCGAGGACATCGGGGTCTTGTTGGCCGAGATGATTGACCAAGAAGGAAGAATCTTGGGAACAATTGAGGGTTTGATCGAGTCGGGTGATTGTTCTCAAGACCTCTGTATCAAGCTGACGCGCAAGATGCAGGGCATCGAAAAACTGATGCTGGAGATCAGCGATATTTTAGAAACTCAGAAAGACCGGCTGGAGGATGGCGACGCGGGCGAAGAAGACTGCACCGAGCCGGGTCCTAACTGTTTTGATGACGTCGATGATGATTTAGAAAAGGCGCTCAACGACCTCGATAGCGATCCTCTTGCAGCCAAGACTTTCTTGGGATTGGCATTCGCCAAGCTTCGCGAATTCCAACGCGTAAACCGCATGATCTTCCGCAAGAAGAAAGAGATCTTCAATCGCTTGGCTGAGATGCTGGTCTTGCTTAAGAACGGTCTGGCCTCGTGTGCGTGTGGCTCCGGCGGCTCGGGCAACTGGCGTGATTTGTCTAAGCCAACTGCTGCCGTTCAAGTGCAGCTGACCGATATGGCCGGCCGCACGATCTTGGCGAATCATGTCTTGGGGTCTGCGCGCTCTGTGACGTTGCAGGCGCTGGCACTGAGCGAGGGCTTGCCGAACGGGGTCTACTGGGCCATCGTGACAGAAAAGACGTTCGATGGCCATGTCCATCAGAGCATCCAGCGCCTAGTGGTGGCTCGTTAAGGGATAACGGCCGGGGGCTCAAGGAACGCTGGCTCTCTACGAAACGGGATGCCGGTGAGGAAAGAGTGGGTTAAAAAACCTAGCCACAGTGAGAAACCGCGAGGCGTGGGCGGAGCGTACGCTCTGCCCACACCTCGTTTTTTGAGGACTGCACATCGCCTCAATATAGGCTATACTTGTGCAGAGATGGGCCGATTGCGAGTGTGGAATTTCAAATTCAGGAACATTTGGAGAAGATTAAGGAGGTACCAAACTCAACTGATGCGTAAGCGCAGAAGAAAGGGCTGATAGAAATGGCAAAAACTCTTAAAGCTCTCGAGGCACCCACAGTTCTAAAGCCGACAAGGAAATTGTTGGAAGTATCGCTCGAAGAACTCGGTGAAGAATGTGCTCATGTATTGCACTTAATGGCTCGGTTGCGTCACCTGCCCGAGGGGGATGAGCGCGACGATCTAGAAGGAGAACTCTTCGCTGCCTTGGTGCATTTGAAGATAGAGACGAATTATTCTTTGAAGGAATGGGATAAATTGACCGACAGCTTGCCCGATGATTGAATGGGCAATTGTTGATGAATCCAGATAAGTGTCTGCAGCCGTTCCATAGCTATCATACTAAATCAAGGGATTACTCAATTCCTACCCTATCTCTTAAACTAATTACATCCTAAGAACTTATTTGTGATGTCACTATATTCACCTAATTTCCACCTTATTTCCACTTTTTTACCATTGTATTTCCACGAAGATCATAATTAAGCTTAAGTATGGGAAGGTGGCGCCAAGTACACTTCCTTTCGCTAAGAGGGTCAATGGCCACTAACAATTAGCAGAGCTTAATGCTCTATGCAGATGAAGTCAAAAAGGAGGTGACTATGCAGAAGATCGATCGTTGCCGGCTTTATACTAATGACCCGCTGGGCCTATGGCTGAAGGAGGAAGATTTGACCTACTTCGAGCCATGGCTAAGCTGGATCGAGTACGAGCGTGGTCAACATCTCTTTGAGCAAGGCGGTCCGATCTTGGGTGCGTATCTGCTCCAACGTGGAGCCATCCAAATTACTCAGCGCTTACTAGACGGCCATCAGTTACTGCTTCAGTTCGTTAAAAATGGCCAATGGATCAACCTTAGCTCCTTGACGGGTGAGCGTTGGCATGAATACAACGCTCACGCATTGATGCCAAGCCGAGTTCGTTTTATCGCGAAAGATGCGTTAAGCGCTATGCTCAAACGCGCGCCTCATTTGGCGACCACAGTCCACCAACAAATCGGGGAAGCCTTAAGGGCATCGCGGGAGAAGCTGGCGCTTTATTTACGAGGTGGAGCTCAACGAAAAGTTGCTGCACTCCTCTTGGAGCTAGCCCAAGCGTATGGTGAATCCAATCGCTATGGGAAACATATTGCTGTCCCTATGAAGGGGGCAGAGATGGCTCGCCTGGCTGGAATCAATCCGACTACTTTCTCTCAATGCTTGATTCGCTTTGAGGATCGGGGTTGGATTAGGAGATCGGGCGGTGAAATATGGGTATGTCAAGAGGTCGCACTACGGGGCATCGTCGAATGCTGAGCTTAAGAAAAGCGCCTGTTGATTCCTCTGGCTAGGTAGATGAGTTTCTCTGCCAAGACAGATTGTTTTTTAGGTCAAGACGGAGAGGTTTATCTGGCTGAACAATCGACTGGGAGCAAAAGATGATCTACACTAAGATCGATAGATTGAGAGTAAAACCAAAGCCGAAAACAAATAGCGAAAGGGGGTGAACAGTGCAAAGCGAACGATCGTCGAAGAAGCAAGAGCGAGCCACCTCTTGCGTAGAGCCAAGAAAGCAGCTCGCTAGCTAAGACATAGAGAGCTTATCATCAAAGCCTACCGCAAGTCAACTACGCGCTTGCTTTCAAGAGTGAAACAGACCTGGGAACCCTAACTAACGTTAGGCCGACCAGAGAAATCAGGCTCCACGTCAGTAAGATCACATAGCATATCTTTAGGGAGGTTGTATAATGTCTAAATTGCAGAAATTAAGTAAGCTGTCGCTCATAGTTGCATTGGCGGTACTGTCTTTGTTCATCGTAGGGCAGGCTTCGAGTATTGTTTTCAGTGAGGACTTTGAGGATGGCGTATGGAACGGGAATGGCGCGACTAACCTATCCATCTTGACCGATGGCGTCGGCTCTTTCCCAGATAATTGCGTAGTGTCTACTCCTAATGGTGTAAAGAAGGGCGCTCTGGGTCTATACAGCGCGTCTCCCTGTAGGACGATTACAAGCGGAACAGCTATTATGTGGAACGCCTTCACGCCTCCCACTAGCTTGACTCAATTAAAGATCGATTTTCTGCATTACTCGAATATCGCGGCCAGTAATGTAGTATTCAAGCTAACAACGTTTTGGCACCGAGCCGTAGGAAGCGCTTCTACTATCGTGGCTTTCACTTGCACTGGCGCAGCGTGCAATACGAGTGGCGCATTCCTTCAGAGGTCTTTCACGATCAATAAGCCGTGGGCTGACGTTGCTACAAATATCTCAGTGCAGTTCGACATAACCGGCAACGTAGGGCTTGTAAGTGGAGTTATCGGCGGAATTGACAACTTAGTGGAAACCAGTTTACCGTAGTATTGACGACGGGGCCGGTCTGGAGAGTCCGGCCCCGTCCTTCCTAAGTACCCAGGAGGTACATAAATGTCATCAGGACTTTCGCGGTTGAGTTTATGAACAGTAAGATAGGGGTATGCAACGCCAGAAATGTTCCCTCGATCTTTATGTGGATTTTCTCGTCGCCAGTCAGAAGCAGTTCTCTGGAATGGAGTTGAGTAAAGTGGCTCCGG
>JACOSB010000027.1 GCA_016179105.1 Candidatus Acetothermia bacterium | reverse complement strand
GAGGCGCTGGAGCAAGCCTTGGGAGAAGCGCTGCGCCCCTATTGGGAAGCACCGGCGCACTTGCGATGCTTGACCGCTTATCCCTGGTGGCTCAGGGGTCTCCACTCTATCCAGACATTCCTATGACAAATTAGTATTAGGCCTATGGTCCCATCAAGGCTGTTGATAATCTTTCGCTCAAAGTTTTTCCCGGACAAATTCTCGGATTTCTCGGTGCTAACGGAGCCGGCAAGACCACGACGATGGAGATGATTGCTGGATTGCTAGAGCCTTCCGAAGGCCGGATTTTTATCAACGAAAAACCATCGGACGGACCTTCAGGTCATTTACTGGGGTACATGCCTGAACAACCAATACTCTACGAACAACTGACGGGAATCGAATTCACACGCTTCATTGTTGCTCTTTACACCTGCACACTCTCCGAAGAAAACGAGGAGCGCATCCAACACTATTTTGAGAAATTTGAGATGACGCCCTACGCCAACCGTCAGATTAGACATTATTCTCAAGGCATGAAGCGCAAGATTTCGCTGATTGCTGTGCTCTCTTATGATCCGCCGATCTTAATGCTCGACGAACCGACCAACGGGCTCGATCCTAAAGGCATCCGCCAGATCAATTCTCTTTTACGTGAACTCGCGGACCGTAGCAAGACAGTCTTTGTCTCCACGCACATTCTTCCCATCGCTGAAAAACTCTGCGATCGCTTGGCCATCATTGACAAAGGCCAACTGATCGCTGAAGGCAGCTTGGCTGAACTTCGTCAAAAATCTCAGATGACAACTGATCTTGAAGAAATCTTCTTGAATCTGACCAACCCAGAAAACGCGGAGACGTTGTGAGTAGTTTCACACTTCAGCAATTCAACTTTTTATTGCGAAAGCGATTCCAGAGCTGGCCGATGCCGTTGCTTAAAACTCTCATGGGCACATGGAATCCCATCGCGTTTATTTTCCAGTTCTCGATGATGGGCCTCGGCATCTACGCTGTATGGAAGTTTTCCAACTCCTCCACATCCTCTGAAGTATTATCCAGAGCCTATCTGTTCTATTTTATCAACTTCATGATTGGACTTGTTCTCGGCGGACAAGCTGCTTACCAAAGTTATCTTACGAGCAAGAATGCTTTCTTCTGGATGCGCGCCCCTCTCGAGCGTCACTGGCTAGGCCTACTATGTCTTCTGGAATCCTCGATCGCACGAGTCAATCTCTCTATTCTCGGGCTGCCCGCGCTCATCGCTCTCCACCTATTTTCTCAAAGCGATCTCAGCACGACGATCTCCGGCATTGCCGACTATTTTTTATGTCTTATACTGGGAACGCTCGTTGGAATCTTGTTTGCGCTGCTGCTCATCACATTCTTGACACAAGTGATCTGGTTCGTCTTTCTCTTAACTCTCCCCATTGCGATCTTTTCATTTTATGCTCTTCTCACTCAGCACGTTGCGCTTCTTCCTGAAAAAATCTTGCTCTTGAGCCTACTCTTCGCAATAGTTTTGTCACTTCCCATCTATGTGTTCAGTTTCCGGAGTTTCTATGATCGTTGTGTGCAGAAAATCCGTGCGGGTTCGACGGTGCGTGAGCGATCCCCGCACTGGCAAGCATTTTTCTTGAATCGACTGCCTGTGAGCAATGCCCAGTTCCGAGCGATAGTGCATAAAGAGTTTACGACCATGCTGGCCAATCCGTTCATGTGGAGCCGCATTGCTCTAGCACTCCTCTTGGTCCTAGCGTTCTGGTTCTTCAAGGACGCTCTGCTTTCAGAGCGATTGAGAGCTGCATTATCACCAACTATTCATAGTGATTTCACGCTGAGTGTAATCGTCGTTTATAATATCCTCGTCTGTGTTTTTAGCCTTTCTGAAGCATTCGCTACGGTCTTCAGCAAAGAAGGACACAAGATCAAACTTCTCGAACTCGCTCAAGTCAAACCATCGACAGTCTTGTGGTCAAAGATTTGCGCAAATTCCGTTCTCTACGTGAGTGTGAGTCTGGTTGGAGTGACGGCGATCAGTCTCTTCGCTCACGTCTTAGATGCTCGCTTCTGGTGGGCGCAGCTCTTGTGTTGTCTCATTCTCGTAACACAAGTGATCGTACTCACGGGTTTGTCCATTTCCACGATTGATCGCCAGAGACGTCTCAGTATCGAGCAAGAACTCATCGATGAGCATATCTTTTCAGGAGCCAACGTGCGCATCTTCCGCAATCATATGATCAGCATGGCTCTTGCTTTCCTGCTGACCGGTTTGGTTGTCACGTTCTCGCCAATACTCGCTTCTATCGTTTTGTTCAGCGTTCTAATCTTGCTAAGCTTTATCGTCACGAAGATCGGCATACCCGCAAAATATCTCCGAACCCTGTGAAGGAGTTGCATAAATGGAAAATCTTCGGCTAGGATGAGTGTGAAAAAACGTTTGCTAAGGGGTGCTGCGATGAATGTCGCGACGTTGCTCGACCAAGCAGCTAAAAAATATCCTGACCGAATCGGCGTTTACTTTCCCGGAATCCCAGGGGCTATCCCCTCTCGAGCGATCACGTATAAAGAGCTCTCCGAATGGACCAGTCGTTTCGCCGGCGGACTTCATTCGATCGGCATAAAACCCGGCGATCGCATCGCTGTCTATATGCCGAACTTGCCTCACTTCATCATCGCCATCTGGGGCGCGTTCAAAGCCGGCGCTATTCCAACACCGATGAATCCAACTCTCAAGCGCCGCGAGATCGTCCATCAAATCACAGACTCTAACGCCAAAGCGATTTTTGCCCCCGCGATGATGCTCGAAGAAATTGAAAAAGCTGCCGAAGAGATTTCAAGCCTAAAAATTTTCTCAGTTGGCCCGAGCAAGCATCGCCAGATGGAAGAGCTGATTGCTTCTCCTCCGCTCTTCGTCGAGCGCGAGGACAATGACGTAGCGCTCCAGCCCTACACGAGTGGAACTACGGGGAAACCCAAGGGCGTCTTGCTCACTCACAGAAACTTGAGCTCCAACATTCAAACGATCATCAAACTCTTTGAGAAAACGGGACACACTGAAAGGCTCTTAGTCCCAGTGCCGATGTTTCATATCACGGGGATGACTGTGCTAATGCTGGCACCGCTCTCGATGGGCATGACGATCTACCCAATGGTCAAGTGGGACGCCGAGTTTGCGATGCAGCTCATCCAAGAGCACCAGATCACCAATATGTTCAGTGTGCCGACGCTCTATATCGATCTGCTGCATCATCCCAAACTCGGTCAGTACGATCTTCGCTCGCTCAAAGTATGCGGCTCCGGCGGCGCGCGGATGCCCGTGCCCGTGCTCGAAGCACTACAGAATAAACTGGGAGTGATTGTGTACGAGGGCTACGGCCTCACCGAAACCTCTCCCGCGACGCACAGCAACTGGGCTGCGCCCAAGCCCAAAGCAGGCTCAATCGGCTGGCCGATCGAAGGCGTTGAGTGCAAGATCGTCGATGAGAAAAATCAGAGATTGCCCATCGGCCAAGTCGGAGAGCTCTGCATTCGGGGGCCCATGGTGATGAAGGGTTATCACAACAATCCCGAAGCAACGCATAAATCGATCGACAGCGAAGGTTTTTTTCATACGGGCGATATTGCCTATGTGGACCCAGAGGGCTATTACTATATCGTCGATCGCGTCAAAGATATGATCAACGTCGGCGGCGTGAAAGTCTTTCCGAAAGAAGTCGAGCACGTGCTCTATGAGCATCCGGCCGTTGCCGAGTGTGCAGTGGTGGGGATTCCTGATGAGCGCAAGGGAGAAACCGTCAAAGCGTATATCGTGCTCAGGCCGGGGCAGCAACCCTCGGAACAATTGGCCGAAGCGATTAAAAATCACTGTCTGAATGAACTCGCAGCGTATAAACATCCGCGCTCGATCGAGTTCGTGCAAACCCTGCCGAAGACAGCTTCGGGCAAGATTCAAAAATATGTGCTACGCGGCGGCAGCGAAGTGAAATCATAGTTTTTCAGAGAGCGCGTATTCGATGGCTTGGTCCAGAGTCATAGTTCGACCTTCAGCCCAGGCCAAAGCGAAGGTTTTTTCTCCCAGCTTGGTACGCATGGTAGCCAAGAAACGATCATGGTCATCGCGGTCAACGGGTGGCAACGGAGCGCTAATTGCTTCACGTAAAGCCTCCGCTGCGCTACACAAATGGATTGCTCGCTCTGATTGTTTGTGCAACTTCGCTAACCCTTCCAGTGATTCAGCGATGCCTCGCTTATTTCCTAACTGCTTCTGCAGAACTAGGCTTTCTTCATAGAGTGCGGTAGCTCGCTCATCGTCACCTTGAGCTTTGACTACGTTTCCTAAGTCTTTAAGGGCGTAAGCGATGCCCCTTCTGTCCTTGATTCCTCGCATCATTGACAGACTTTGCTCACAGAGCGAGCGCGCTGTGCTATAGTCTCCTTGGACCAAGGCAATATTTCCCAACTGGCCCAGCGAGTGAGCGATGCCCTGCTTGTCCCCCAAAACCTTATGTAGCTCTAGGCTTTCTTTGAGCCGTGCGCGGGCTACCTCAAAACTCCTTTCCAGCCAAGCCAACTGCCCCAGATTGCGAAGCAAGGTGGCTGTGCCTCGTTTATCTGATAATTCCTGCGTGATGGCTAAACTTTGCTCATAGAGCGAGCGTGCCCTCGCATAATCTCCCTGGTCTCGCGCCACATTTCCCAGATTATTGAGAGAGTTTGCCATCCCCTGCTTGTTTCCCAAAGCTCTCCATATTTGCAAGCTTTCTTCGTAGCGTGAACGCGCCGTTGTATAATCTCCGAGCGACCAAGCTAAAAGCCCCAAATTCTGGAGCATAAATGTGATACCCCGTTGATGCTCCAATCTTCTGAATGTTTTTAATGCCTCTTCGTACAGGGTACGCGCCGCTGCATAATCACCTTGATCTCGCGCCAAATTGCCCGCTGCCCCTAGCGCTGTCGCACGCGCAGAGACCAGCTCGGGTCTATCGTCGTTCGTTCCTGCCGCCTCCAAAAGCTTCTCTAACCACCCCCGCCCCTCGCCCAAGTAACCGCGTACTTCCCAGAATCTCCACGCCGCTGCTGCCAAGCGCAGCCCTTTTTCTACAGCGCTCTGCAACGAGTATTTAAGCGCTGTTCGCACATTGTCATGTTCTGTCTCCAGGCGGTTTAGCCATGTCAGTTGGTCCGCCCTCGTGAGGTTTGGCTCAGCTTCTTCTACTAACTCAAGGAAATAATCAAGATGACGACGTTGTAGCATTTCCATCTCCCCTGCTTCTGCGAGCCTCTCCCAGCCATACTGCCGCACTGTCTCCAACATGCGATACCGCGCTGCCTCGCTTCCTTGCTCTCGGATCACCAGCGATTTTTCGACGAGTTGCACGAGCAAGTCCAAGATTTCCGTAGGGACGATTCGCGAATCGCCCCTACTCATATTCTCTTTTTCTCCGCACACACTCTCTGCGGCCTCCAGCGTAAATCCCCCGGCAAAGATAGAGAGCCGACGCAACAAAAATTTCTCTTTCTCCAAGAGCAACTGAAAGCTCCAGTCCATCATCGCCTGCAGAGTCTGTTGCCGCGACTGCGCCGTGCGGCTTCCGCCCGTCAAGAGCCGAAACCGATCCTCCAAGCGCGCCGCCAATTGCTCTATCGAGAGCACTTTCATGCGTGCGGCGGCCAGCTCAATCGCCAAGGGCAACCCATCCAACTGACGACACACTTGGGCGACCAAGGTCACGTTCTGGTCCGTCACTGCGAAGCTGGGCAGTACCGTCAATGCCCGCTCGATGAAGAGTTGAATGGACTCATATTGTCTAAGGGCAGACACAACGTCTGGCCCGGCTGCGGGCAGGTTGCGAAGATCGGGCACCGAGAGCGGCGGCACTTGCCAGATCGTCTCTCCTCTAAAACCCAGAGCCTCCCGACTGGTCGCCAAGATCTTCAAACCTGAACACCTTTGCAACAGAACTTCGGCCAACGGCGCACACGCCCCAATCAGATGCTCACAGTTATCTAAAATCAAGAGAAATCGCTTAGGTTTAAGAGATTCTGAGAGCGTGTCGAGCAAAGAGCGACCCGGCTCTTCTTTGACCCCGAGAGCCGAAGCCACGGCTTGTGCAACGAGAGCTGGATTCGCGAGCGTGGACAGATCGACGAGCCAAACTCCATCGACGTACTCATCCAATAATTCTCCGGCTACCCGTAAGGCCAGTCGCGTCTTGCCACTGCCGCCGATTCCGCTCAGCGTGAGTGAGCGCACCCGAGAGAGCAAGCCCTTGATCTCGCTGATCTCTCGCTCGCGGCCGATGAAGCTAGTCAACGGTAAGGGGAGATTGTGCCGCGCTGGGAGCGCTGGCGCGGGGTATTCGCGCTGCGAAATCTCGCCCGCAAGAATCTGGTCATGCAGCCTACGCGTCTCCGGCGAGGGCTCGGCCTCACATCTCTCTCTGAGTATTTTGACGCATTCTTGATAAACCTGTGCAGCTTTCCCCAGTTCTCCTATCAGAGCGTGATAGAGCATTTTCTGGCGATAGGCACTCTCGCGCCCGGGATCGAGCTCGATTGCTTTCTGGCAGTACTCGAATACCCGGTCATACTTACCCACGCGAGCATGGCAATCCGCCAGCCGCACCAGCCCGGTCAGATACGCTTCTCGCCAGCGTTCCCGCAGCGCGAGCGTCCATTCTTCATACAGATCTTCAGCGAGATAATCTCCTTGATAGAGAGCAATCGCTTGCTCATAGCTCTTACTCGCGTCTGCCCAATGACCCGCTTCTTCTGCTCTTTGGGCCGACTGAATGTGTTTTTGAAATTCTTCGATATCCACCCAACAAGGGGCTTCAACGCTAAAACAATAACCTCCCCGCCCCGCGCTCAGTACATACCTGGAGTCGCTGCTTTTGCCGAGATCCGGTTCAAGCGCCCGTCTTAATTCTCCAACTCTTCCATACAGATTGTCAGCAGCTTTTTGGGGCTGTAAATCGGGAAAGAGAATTTCAATCAATTGGTCCTGCGTGAAGACGCGACCGCGTTCACTGACCAAGACTTTGAAGAGAGTTTGGGTTTTGCGACGTTTCCAATCGCTGGGGGCTAGGAGAACTCCGTCGCGCCAGACCGAAAAGCGCCCGAGCAGTTGCACTTTCAGTTCTGCCATGCATCCCTCACAGGCAAAGGCTTTTTTCATACTACCTGAATATTTTCTGTTTCTCCAGACTCGCTTAATGTATGAGCATTTTTCTAGCGTTAGCTGCCCGTGAGCTCGCTGTAAGCTCGCTCTCTTAAGCTTAGGCATCGTTCCGTTGAAAAAAGATCGAAAGAGTAAAACGGGCGAAAGGGTTGCCTATGGAAAGTTTGGTTCTCTTCTATCTGCTGGTGGCTGGCGTGGCTCTCATCGCCGCAGCGTGGGCAGCGGGGCTGTTGCTGGTTGCTGCGATTTCTCAGATATGGCATTCTCCACAGGCGCGGCAATGGCTACGCTGGTTCTTTGGGCTGGGGGAAGTTGCCCGTCCTGCTCCAAAACTCACGGTCTCTCTCATCATCCCCGCGTACAACGAAGAAGCGACGTTGCGTGAGACCATCCGTAGCGTGAAAGCACAAACGTACCCGCTCGTGCAAGTCATCGTCATTGATGATTGCTCTCAAGACAGAACGAGTCAGATCGCTCTGGAAGAAAACGTAACCGTTCTGCGCACACCCGGCAACAGCGGCTCCAAAGCTCGCGCTCAGATTGATTCAGATATCTTGGTCACGATCGATGCGGATACGCTGCTCGCTCCCGACGCGGTCGAAAAACTGATGAGCGCGTTCCACGAAAAAAAAGTCGCGGCGGCGTGTGGTTTTGTCATTCCTCAAAGAATCAGCTCGATCTGGGAGCGCGGGCGTTTTATCGAATATCTCTACGGCATCACGGTGCACAAGGGCTCGCAGAGCAATTTTAAGTCTGTGCTAGTCGCGAGCGGTTGCTTCTGCGCCTTTCGCACCGACTTACTGAAAGTGTACGGCGGCTTCCCCTTGCGCACGATGGCCGAGGACATGGACATTACTTGGCAATTCTTAGAAGCGGGATTCGAGGTGAAATTTATTGCCGAAGCGTTTTGTTACCCGCTCGACCCCCATGATTACACAACGTTTAGAAAACAAGTCGAGCGCTGGTATCGCTCGTACTTACAGAACATTTCAGCTCATCGGTCGACGCTGTGGCGCAACAAGCGCCTGACGTTCTTCGTCTACTGGTACCTCCTTTACGGTATGCTGATGCCCCTGCTACTGCTGGGGAGCGCCATGTTGCTGATCTGGAGCCGGCAGGGGCAGGGGTTGGTTTTTGTGATCGCGCTCGAGTTGGCAACGGTCACGCTGATCTGCTCCGTGCAAGGGATACGGCAAGAACGCCTGACCGCTGTGTTGGGTAGTGTGCTGCCGTATTACTTTGTGCTAAAACCCGTGAACGTCTATTTATTCTGGCGCTCGCTCTGGCTGGAGTGGGTGAGAAGAGAACGACTCAGTTGGTGGGACAAAGGGCATTGAGAATGCCGGGAAATCATCCAGATGCAAAGAGCACCAAAAAGATGGTAGGCGCGTTGCGCGCTGCGCCCACAGTCGTCCCGAAAGGAGTGAGAGTCATAGAAAAGATTCAAAGGCAGCGGACAGACGGATGAAATGGAACTTCGAGACCGATGCAAAAGGAGGTCATTGTATGTACGCACGAGGAGGGGATTTGTTGGGTCTGCTCTTGCGCATCCCGGCACTGGCCGTCGTGACAGTTTTCGTCGGCGCGCTGGCTTTTCTAGCCGCGGGCGCAGGCCAACTCAAGGGCGTAGAAGGTTTACTGACGTTCGCGTTCGTCACGACCGATGAACGCGTCTACACCGACGCGTATCCGATCGTCGCGAAAGACGGAGAGTATATTGGCAGTGTCTTCATCGAACCTGAACAAGTCAGCCAAGCGAAAAAACTCAAGTTATCCCAACTCAATGAGATGGTCGTGAATGGCTGGGAGGTCGGCACTTTCCTTCCACTGTCGCTAACAAGTGGCAACGAAGAAACTTCATTGCTAGTCGATCAAGCCAAGAAGAAAACGATGAGTGTGCTCGGCTTAGAGCCGGTGAGCTTGGTGACGCGGACGCCGCACGCGCAGGTCTCGTCCCGAGCGATGAGCGCGATCCAGAGGAATTTTGAGACATGGCTCCCGCGAGTCGAGGAGGTCTCGATCGCACTCAACGCCCTACCCATCGAGAAATATCATCTGAAATACGTCGATGGGGATCAGCTGATGCTCACGCAGATCGAAGATTCGTTGCGCAAAGCGAGAGAATCCCGCGCGTGGATCATCATCGAGTTCACGCAGATGGGCACGCAGACCAATCAAAAGCTAAGAGAAATCATCCAAGTCGCAAAAGTATTGGGCTTTCGCAAATTTGTCTTGCAACAACGTTAAGTGGGCAGGAAGGGAAAGAGCGGCAAACGCACCCAAAGGGGGCTGAGTCTTGCGACCCTGCTCAGCCCCTGACCGCTCATTATTTCTGGTTGTCGCTCCATTTCTTTCGTAAGCTACCTCGGACTTAAGTCGTACCTCAGTCGATGGAGTCTTCACCAAATTTTCACACGGTTTACATCACTTCTTCACTGGTGAATCCTACAATTTGAGAGTGATGAGCATTACTCTCACAGCCGTGAAAGGAGCTGACTCGCAATGATGAGCACGATGAGTTCCCTATCCCGAACAAGCTTGAAGGTAACTCGACAATCCTTGAACAACCCGGACGAAGCTCTCTCCTTTTCACATTGCCATGCTTCTCTTTTTTTAGATACCGGCGTTTTTATCTGTACTACTTGTGGGTTCCACAATTCCCATAAAGACAAAGTGCTTTCTCACATCAAAGAGCAACGCCGATGGGAAGAGCGATTCCACGAGATTCGTCTCCTCTAGTACGCCTATTCTTCAAGAGATCTTCCCAAGAGAAGATCAGATGACACTGATCGCTCTTAGTCTTGACAATCTCCAAAACTTGTGCTACAGTAATGCCCATTCGGGAATGTCGTGAACCCCTCCCGATCGGTGGTATCAATGTGGATGAACCTACAACTCAACCGCCGCGCAGGACGCAAGCGCTGATTCAAGCGCACTTCGCGGTTCATACCGTCTAGTCCCCGGCCGCCACCAGCCCGGGTCTAGTTTCTTTTTTACCTCAACTCAATCGTAACGGTTTCGCTATTGATTCTTCTACGTTGGAGAATCGATGCAGGTCGTCGGCTCCGATCTCAAAGGAGTTACTCTCATGAGCAACGTAGCACTCAACGCCCAAAACGTCGGCAAATCGTTCGCGAGCGAAGAACCGTTCATCAAGCGCTGGCGCAACCGCAACGGCAAACGCTTAGCAGTGAACGATGTCAGCTTTCAGGTCAACCGAGGCGAAATTTACGGAGTGCTCGGCCCCAACGGCTCTGGCAAGAGCACGCTCATTCGCTGCATTGCGACTCTGCTGATCCCGGATGCAGGGTATATCGAAATTTTCGGACATGACATCGAACGCGACGAGATGATTGTCAAACGTCTCATCAATCGTGTCTCGGTCGACGCGGCCTTTTTCAAAAAGCTTTCAGCGATGGAGAATCTTCTCTACGCTGCCCGTCTCTACAGCATGGACGGCTTGACAGCTCGACGCAAGATTCGAGAAATTTTGGGTCGACTGGGCATCAAAGAGCTGAACCAGCCTTTAGAGCACATGTCGCGCGGGATGCAACAGAAGGTCGCGATCGCACGGGCGTTTCTCTCGTCTCCCATTCTGCTCTTGCTGGATGAGCCGACGACGGGACTCGACCCACGCTCGAAGCGTGAAGTCCAAGAGTTCGTGCTCGAAATGAGAGACCAACACGATGCGACGGTGCTCTTGACGACGCACGATATGGACGAAGCCGACAAGCTGTGCGATCGTGTCGCGATCATCGACAACGGGAAAATCATCGCTGAGGACACGCCGCAAGGTTTGAAGGAATCGATTCGTCATCGAATTCCTCAGCCGACGCTGGAAGATGTCTTCATGGAACTCACTGGTAAGCAGCTCGTGGTCGAACAGGATTTGGCCAAGGAGGTCTCATGAGTTTTTGGACGCGCGAGCTGCGCGCAACCTACGCGTTCGTAGAGCGCAACTTCAATTTGGTGAAGCGCTATTGGGGCTGGGAGCTCGTCTGGATCACGTATTCCATCGTCAACTCGCTGGCGATCACGTTTATCGGTGCGGGCATGGAAAAGATCAGCGGCCAGTCCGTGGACACGCAGTTCTTGATTCTCTATCTCTTGGTCGGGACGCTCATCTGGTCGTACCTCTCGGTCGTGTTTGACTCGATCAGCGAAATGATCACCTGGGAGCGCTGGGAAGGCACGATCGAGTACACCTTCATGGCCCCTGTCTCGCGCTCGACGCACATGATCGGCACGACGCTCTTTGCCGTGGCCTACGGGATCTTCAGAACGCTGATTACCTTGGGGGTCGTGACGTTCTTCTTTCAGATTAATTTAGAGAAGGCGAACTTGGCCGGGGCGATGCTCTTATTGCTCATAGGGAGTGTTTCGTTCATTGGCTTTGGAATTGTGGCGGCTGTGCTGCCGCTGCTCTTCTCGGAGCGTGGCTCGCAGATGACGCACGTAATCGAAGCCTTGCTCCTACTCATCAGTGGAATCTATTATCCGATCAGCGTGCTGCCAGATTGGTTACAAACTGTGTCGATGCTCTCGCCGGCGACTTATGTGCTGGATGCGATGCGCGAAGCGATCTTGCACGGCAAGAGCACAGTTGAATTGTTGCCTTACGCGTGGCCACTCCTCGTGATGGGAGTGATTACGATCCCATTCGGTTTGTTGGTCTTTGGGATCGTCGAACGCTTTGCCAAGCGCACCGGGCGGCTCAAGCGAAGCGGGTAGGGGTGAAAATCACAGAGATGCGGTTGAGATAATGTATCTTGTGCAGAGTGATGTAATAGCGCATAATTTATATGTAATGATGTAATAGTAAAGGAGATGATCCAATGCATCGTACCCAAGTTCTGCTGACCGAGGAGCAGATCCGTGCTCTTAGAATTGAGGCAGCGCATCAAGGCACTTCGGTAGCGACACTGATCCGACAAGCAGTAGAGGCTCGTCTCAGTCGCCACCACGCTGCCCGTCGCCGCGCCTTGTCTGCCGTAGGTCGCTTTGCTTCCGGAAAACACGATATAGCCGAGGCGCACGACCGAGAGTTGGAGAAGATCTATGGCGATTGAAATCATCCTCGTCGATACGTCGGCTCTTTACGCTTTACTCGACCGTGATGAAGCTCAACACGAGCAAGCGAGAGATGCATGGACAGGGCTTATGGAAACAGAAACGCCTCTCTTGACTCATAACTATGTGCTGGTAGAGACTCTCGCTCTGACTCAGCGGCGGCTTGGCATCGAAGCCGTGCGAGCCTTGCATCAAGATCTCCTGCCGGTTCTAGATGTGGCTTGGGTGGGGGATGATCTACACCATACAGCAGTAGAAGCTTTGCTTGCATCGGGTAGTCGTTCAATTAGTTTGGTCGACCGAGTGAGCTTTGCCCTCATGCGGCAACGTGGCATTCAAACAGCGTTTGCTTTTGATGATGATTTTTCTCGAGAGGGATTCAATATCGTCGGTGGAAACAGGAAGAGAACAGGGCGGCTCAAGCGAAGCGGGTAATTAAAAAGATCTAGAAGGAGATCTTATGACTTTGCACACCGACAAAATAAAACAAAACCGAATGTACGAGGAGTTCGCGTACTTGTGGCCATTGATCAGCGCTCCCGAAGGCTACGCCCACGAAGCGGGCTTTTGGCGTAATGCCCTTCGAGCAAAGCTGGGACCGGGACGACATCACATCCTTGAGTTGGGCGTGGGAGGTGGCAACAATTTGTCTCATCTGACGAACGACTTCCAAGCGACAGCGGTGGATCTATCAGAAAAGATGCTCGCCCATTCTAAAAAGCTCAACCCCGGCGTTGAGCTTTATGTTGGAGACATGCGAACGGTCCGGCTGGGATGGAAGTTTAAGGCTGTCCTCATTCACGACGCAATCACTTACATGCTAACTGAAGACAACTTACGCGCGACATTTGCCACGGCAGCAGCCCACCTTGAACCAAACGGAGTCTTTATCACTGCTCCTGATGATTTCAGGGAGACATTTCGCAGTCCGAGAGTTTCTCACAAGACCAGAAGCAAAGAGGGAATAGAGCTCACGAAAGTCGAGTACTCGCACGATCCGGACCCTAACGACACTACCACAGAAACGATATACATTTACTTCATTCGCGAACAAGGCTAATTGCGGATTGAAGAAGATCGTCACATCACAGGATTATTTCCGATACAGACATGGATAGATTTGATGACCGAAGCGGGCTTTTCAGTAGAGAAGCAGCCTTATCCGGTGCACGAAGATGATGAGCGAAATGCCCATTCTTGTCTTTTGGTGGGGATATTAACCAAAGCCTGACATGAGCCCCAACTTAGAATTCAAGTTCGACTATTACGCGATCCTCTCGCACGCGACAGAGTCTCGTGTGCTCATGCTGTCTGGCGAAAACGGTTGGGTTCTGCCACAGTTCGCGCTGAGCGAAAGATATTTCTGGCAGGAAGTCAACCATGTCAACCAAGTAATGAAAGATCGATTCGGAATCCTCGTGACGACGTTGCGCTGTACCAGAACAAACTATGATCGTCAGATCAGTCGCGTGGTCAAGGTCTATGCGATGGAGAATCACGATCCTGACTGGGTACCACCAACGCGTGGGCGTTGGGTCAATCGAGATGAACTCGATGATCTTGAGTTAGCCGTGCCAGAGCAACGTCAGTTGCTGGAAGAATGGTTTACATGGATGGCAGAAGCCGGAAGTTCGAAGCTGCGCGTACCTTGGTTCAAGCAAGGCTGGTTTAACTTGGCAACAGCTTGGATCGAAGATCAGCTCAATCGCCAAGGTTTTGAGTTGATTGGTTCTATCGAGCAACTGCGCTCCTGGCAACGCTCTTCGCTCTTGCGCGCTAAGACAAACGCGGGAGATTTTTACTTCAAGGCTGTCCCCAAGATGTTCGCCCACGAACCTGCACTGACGAAAACACTCGCTGAAAAATACCCAGAGAATTTTCCAGAAGTCATAGCCGTCGACGCGCAAAGACATTTCATGTTGATGAAATCGGCGGACGGCCAGACTTGGGACGATGTCACCGAGATAAAACTCTGGGAAAATGCACTGAGCACTTACGCTCAGATTCAGATTGACTTAGCCAAGCAAGGGCGTTGGTGCATGAAAGCTAATCAAGAGTAGATTCCCGCTGACCGTGGCAGGCGGTCAATCCACCCGGTGACTCTGTGGCATCCCCAGATGGGTCATGCGATTGAGGGCGCGACAACGAAGCTGGAACTGGCATACTT
>JACOSB010000094.1 GCA_016179105.1 Candidatus Acetothermia bacterium | reverse complement strand
TGGGGTGGGAGTCGTGCATAGTGAGTGTCATACCTCCTATGGTTCGACTCACGCGCTGGCTGGGCTACCCCCCCGCTCATGCTCATCTTGCATTAGAAACACAGGGGAGCTTCATGCTCATCTTGTATTGGATAAGACTAACTCTTGACTTGAAGGGCATTTCATGCTATAGTGCTATCAATCTGCCAGGAGAAGCGTATGAAACGTTATGATGAGATCAACCATAGCTGCAAGCTTATAGCTTCTTTCTTTGTTTTCCTGACAGGTACTACCACCGGAACCGGATCCCCCCTGGGGATCCTTTAATCTTCGTACCTCCATATTTTTTATTGTTCGTAGCTGAAGGCTTTCGGTTTTTGTTTTGCAGGAGGAGTTATGGCAGTGATTGTACAAAAGTACGGCGGTAGCTCGGTCGCCACGCCGAAGCATCTCAAGAACGTGGCTCAACGTGTAGCTCAACGAAAACGCGAGGGACACGATGTTGTTGTCGTTGTCTCCGCGCGCGGCGAGACGACCGATGAGTTGATTGAATTAGCCCAAGAACTCTTGCCGGAGCCTACGGCTGCGGGTAGCGAGTACGATGCACTCCTCGCCACCGGCGAGAAGGAAGCCGCCGCTTTGATGGCGATGGCGCTGATCGCCGAGGGTCTTTCGGCCATCTCGATGAACGGCGCGCAGGCCGGGATTCTCACCGACAGCATTCACTCCAAAGCACGCATCTCTGGCTTTGATGCTCGCTCGATACAAAAAGAGTTAGCGCGGGGCAAGGTCGTGATCGTTGCTGGGTTCCAAGGTGCAGATTCAAACGGTCGCATCACGACGCTCGGACGCGGCGGCTCGGACATCACCGCAGCCGCGTTGGCCGCCGGGCTGGGTGCCGCGCGCTGCGAAATTTTTAAGGACGTTCTCGGCTTCTACACGGCCGACCCAAGGCAAGTCCCAGAAGCAGCCAAGCTTCACGAGCTCACGTATGATGAAGCGATGGAGCTTGCGAGCGTCGGCGCAGCCATCACGCACCCGCGGGCTATTGAGATCGCGCGTCGCTATAAAATTCCGATCGCGATACTTCACACTTTTTCTGAAGCTGAAGGCACCTGGATCAAGGAGAGTTTACTCATGGAAAACGTTCATGCGATTCGCGGCGTGGTCGCTGATAAAAATATCGTAAAAATTTCGATTCTCGGCGTGCCCGATAAGCCTGGTGTAGCAGCAAATTTCTTCGTTCCCTTAGGCAAAGCACGCATCAAGACGGATATGATCGTGCAAAATATTTCACACGAAGGGCGCAGTGATATTTCTTTCGTCGTCGCGCAGAGTGATGCACGCGAAGCGCTCCGTGCAGTCCAGCAAGCAGCGGCTCCGCTCGGCTCTGTAGAAATACAATTCGATCCCGAAATTGCCAAAGTCTCGATCGTCGGAGGAGGCATCGCGAGTCACGCCGAAGTTGCAGGCGAGATGTTCGAGTGTTTCTCGAAAGAAAAAATCAACATCGAGATGATCTCGACCTCAGAGATAAAAATCTCGTGCGCTGTGCGGAAACAACAAGCCGACCAAGCAGTGCGCGCACTGCACAACCACTTTGGGTTGCAGAACCAAAAGCTGGAGGCCTCGCGTGCCTAAGCAACTCTTGGTTCTTCAGTTCGGGCTCGGCTGGGTCGGCTCAACCCTCGTTGAGCAAATCTTGCAGAACCAAGAGTTTTTTCATCAGCGCTTCGGGCTTAGGATTCACTTCGTTGCCTTGATGCGTCGTCAAGGTGGCATCTATCGCGCCGAAGGTTTTTCAGAGGCAGAAATGCGCCGCGCGCTCGAAGCGAAACGCCAGAACAAGCCGATCACACTTGAGCCGAAGTCTACACCCATGATGACCGGGCGAGAGTTGTTGGGCTTTGTCTCGCCCGAAAAATTTTCTGGTCCAATCGCGCTTGTCGATGCGACGGGTGCTGAGGAGTTGGGCAGGGTCGCCGTCGCAGCGCTGCGCAAGAACATCCATGTCGTCACAGCCAATAAGCGCCCCTTTGCGGCAAGCTATGAAGATTATCAAGAACTCATTCAAGCACAAGACGAGGGTAACGCGCGCCTGATGCACGAGACAACCGTCGGCGGCGGCTTGCCCATCTTGCGTGCGCTGCGCGGATTAGTATACACGGGCGACGAGATCGAGGAGATCCAAGGGTGTCTTAGTGGCACCAACGGCTTCATTTGCTCTGGGTTAGAGCAAGGACGTTTACTCTCTGAGATAGTCCAAGAAGCGCAAGAGAAGGGCTACACGGAGGCCGATCCGCGTCAAGACTTAGCCGGATGGGATGCGGCACGCAAGGCGCTCATTCTCGCTCGCACCATCGGAGTCAAGCTCGAGCTGAATCAGATTGAGATGAAAGGATTTGTTCCCTCGGAGAAGACTCCCTACTCGGCTGAAAAATTTAGGTCGCAAATCCGGGCTCTGGACAAGATGCTGGCCGAGCAGATCACCCAAGCCAAGCAAAACGGGGCAGTGCCGAGATTTGTCGCGAGAGTGAATTCAGAGGGCTGCAGCGTCGGCTTGCAATATGTCGAGCGTGAGAGCCCGATCGGACGCTTGACTGGCCCTGAAAATATCGTTGTTTTTAAGACGAAGCGCTATCAGAAGAATCCCTTGGTGATTCAAGGGCCGGGCGCGGGACCTGAGGTCACCGCTGCGGGTGTGCTGCGCGATTTGCTTTCCGTGGCTGGCATTTACACAGACAGCTAGACAATATGGCAAGATCAAAAAAGTCGGAATGGATCGAAGTTTTTGCACCCGCAACGGTAGCGAATTGTGGGCCAGCATTTGACACGATCGGCTTCTCGCTCGATACGCTGGGAGATTGTCTCGAAGCTCGCTTGGTCGATAAGCCCGGTGTACACATTGCCGAAATTACAGGAACTAAAGGGCTTTCGACCGACCCAACGAAAAACACAGCAGGGATCGCGGCGCAAGAGACTCTGAAGCTCGCAAAGTCACTTTCGCAAGGTGTGGAGATTCGCTTGCACAAGCAAATTCCGCAGGGTTCAGGGCTTGGCAGCAGCGCGGCGAGCGCTGTCGCTGGAGCGTACGCTGTGAATATCCTTTTGGGTGAGCCGCTCTCTCAAGAAGAACTCTTAGAGCCTTGTTTAGCAGCCGAGTGTGCGGTGTCCGGTTACTTTGCGGACAACGTAGCTCCAGCGCTCTTGGGTGGCTTTGTGCTCATTCAAAACCTCAAGCCATTGCGACTTGTTCGATTGCCTGTGCCGGATAAATTAATTGTCACTGCTGTCACACCGGACTATGTACTCTTGACTCGCGAAGCGCGGGCAGTGCTACCTGAAAAAATTTTACTCAAGCAAGCCGTGCGCCAATGGGCAAACATCGGAGCGCTCGTGGCAGCATTGCACCAAAATGATCTGAAATTGTTGGGTGAAGCAATGGAAGATTTTATCATTGAGCCAGTTCGTGCCCCATTGATTCCTGGATTTGATCGAATGAAGCAAGCGGCTCTAGCTGCAGGCGCGCTCGGCTGTGCAATCAGCGGAGCAGGGCCTACTGCTTTTGCGATCACGGATGATTTAACAAAAGCCGAAAAGATTGCGCAACGAATGCAAGCAGGTTTTGCTCAAGTAAGTTTGAAGAGTCAAGCTCATATTGGGCGCGTGAGCACTCAGGGTGCGCGATGCCTCCGGGGAAAGAACCGATGAAGTACTGGCTACAATGCGAACACTGTCATGTTCGCTACAAATCCATTAAAATTCTCTACCATTGCGATGAATGTAATGGCTTACTCGAAGTGCGCCATGATCTAAAAGCTTTAGCCAAGTGCGTGAGCACCCAACTCTTCGATGAGCGTTGGCGTGCAACACACAGCCCTCATCGTAGCGGCGTCTGGCGCTATCACGAATTGATTTTACCCGTAAAACTATCGCAGATTGTCACTCGTCCCGAGGGCAACACGAATCTCTATGCCGCCGGGCGCGATGAGAAATCGGGACTTCGCAAAATTGGCGAGTACGTTGGTGTTAGCAAATTCTATCTCAAACACGAGGGCGAGAATCCGACGGGCAGCTTCAAAGACCGCGGCATGACCGTAGGCATCACACAGGCCGTGGTACTCGGAGCAAAAGCGGTTGCGTGTGCCTCGACTGGAAACACATCAGCGTCACTCGCGTCTTACGCTGCTCAAGCGGGATTGCCATGCTTCGTCTTTTTGCCCGAGGGAAAAATTTCTACGAGCAAGCTTGCGCAGGCTGTCGCTCACGGAGCGATCACGGTCCAGTTAAAGACAGATTTCGACGGCGCGATGAAAATCGTTCAATACGTTTGCGATGAACTGGATATTTATTTGCTGAATTCGATCAACCCATTTCGTCTCGAAGGACAGAAGTCGATTGCATTGGAGCTACTTCAACAACTCAACTGGAAAGTACCTGACTGGATCGTGCTTCCGGCAGGCAATTTGGGCAACACGAGCGCGATCGGGAAAGCGCTACTCGAAGCGAGGCAACTCGGGCTCATCAAACGGTTACCACGGATCGCGTCGATTCAAGCGCAGGGAGCAAACCCGTTCTATCGTAGTTTCCAAACGAGCTTTGAGAAGCGATTCAAGGTGCAAGCTGAGACGATTGCGTCAGCGATTCGCATCGGCGATCCCGTGAGTTTCGCGCGTGCGCGGCAGGTGATTCTAGAAACAAATGGAGTTGTTGAGTCGGTGACCGATAAAGAAATTCTGGAAGCTAAGGCCGTGATCGATAACAGCGGCATCGGCTGCGAGCCGGCGTCGGCTGCGACCGTGGCTGGAACTCGAAAATTAATGAAGAAAAGAATCATTAAACCCAGCGAGACTGTGGCTGGGATTCTCACGGGACACTTGTTGAAAGACCCGGAGGTGGCAATGATGGTGTATACTCGAACAACCAAAGCTATCAAATCGACTGGAGTAAATCCTGCAAAACTGGGTCGAACGTTGAAAAAATTTCTCCACCTTTAGGGTCGATATCGCTCAACAACCATTAACCAATTCAAGCTGTATGTCACTAAATAGGGTACTCGTTTCTTTTTTCAATCTCCGCATTGCCATTTCACAATACATTGGATCGATTTCTACGCGGCTGCCTTCTAAGGCATGAGACTCGATCCTCAAGCCAGCCTCATCGTCGTGCTGGTGGAAGTGTTCGGGAAAGAGAAAAGCATCTTGAGGAGGTCGACATGCCACAGACGAAATCACCGCAGCGTTCCAGCCAATCGAAACTAATTTCTCATAGGCAGGTCAAAGCCTATAAGGATTACATAGAACAACAACTTGCTGACCCTGAGGTCCGCAAATCGTATGAGGAAGGATTGGAAGCGCTTCGGGTCGGGGTGAAGGTGGCCCAGCTGCGTCAGAAGCACGGACTAACCCAGACACAGCTCGCGGCCATGCTCCACACCAGCCCGTCAGTCATATCACGCATTGAAAACGGTGAGAATGTAGAACTCAAGACTCTACAAAAGATTGCTCAGGCGCTGAATGCCAAGCTCAAAATAGAGCTCGTTCCGGCTTAGCCTAAAGTGTCGGATGTGGAATCGCGCTATCGCCAAAAGAGAAAGCCGTACTCTTCTCGAACGATGGAGAGCTCCGCCGCCGGGCTCAAGCTCACGGGCTAGTCGCCTTCGGGCCGGAAGATTTCTTCTTCCAACTGCTTTGTCAAAGAGTGATAAAGCCCGAGGAGTACCGGCGATTCATCGTAACACTCCAAGAGCAGAACCTAATCAGTCGGAAACGAATGGCTCAATATCTGAACCTTGAACCGTGAAGGGGGAATAGCTATGCCAGTAACCAAAGAGCCAAAGATGATGAGAGTTAATTTTACCGCTCCGGAAGAGCTGATTGATCAGATAGATCAATTTGCCCGAGAGCGTTTGGAGGATCGCTCCACAGCGATTCGACAGCTCATTCATGAAGGGCCTAAGTCGCTCTTGACGGATCGCGTGCTTCTGCAATACCAACGCGGCGGGATGACCTTACGAGAGACGGCTGCACGAGTAGGTCTTGATGTGAATACTCTGATCGAGCTTCTCATGCAGAGGGGAATCCCCGTCTCGGGTGAGATTTTCGCGGATGCGCCTAATCCAGGATCGCTGAAACAGGCCGCAAAAGAATTCGTGAAGTCACGGCCTCGCCAAAAGTAGAAGTGAGCCGCTTGACAATCCACCCGGGCGCGTTACATTTTTGCGGTATAATACCACGGAGGTGACCACATCATGAAGATCACCACAGTTCGCCATTTCCGGGATAACGCCACCGCGATGTTTCGCTCCAAAGACCCCATCCTCGTGTTAAGGCGCGGTGAGATTGCGGGTATCTATTTCCCCTACCCCGTGCAAACTCTCCCAGTCGAGATGAAGCGCGAACTCTTCGTTACTTTGACGGCCAGCATTTCCAAACGTCTGAAACGGGCAGGTATCACTGAGGAGGAGATCCTTGGAGACTTCGAAAGCTTCCGCCAAGAGCGCCGACAGGGTCATCGTAGACGCTAACCCTATTATTTCTGCAGTGATTGGCGGAAAAGCTCGCGAAATTTTCTTGACCTCCCGCGTCGTAGAGTTTGCGACGACAGCGTTTACGTGGCAGGAAGCTCTGGAGTATTTACCAGATATGGTACACAAGCCTAAAGTACGTAGAGCGGGGATTCCTCTCTCAGAGTTATACACCACTCTAGTGGCACTGCCCTTAGTTGTCTATGAGCTCGAGTTTTACAAGGGAAAAATGGCTGCTGCACAGTCGCGAATGGAGAAGCGAGATCCCGATGATGCTCATCTCCTCGCGCTGGCACTGAAACTAATTTCAGTTCATCATGTCACCTTAAGCGGAGCGAAAGGTCTCTCTGCATGAGATTCTTCGTTTCACTCAGAATGACTCAAGAGAGTGAGATTAGTATTAAAGCATGCTTTGCCAAACAGAGAGCAGCCGGGCTGAGCAGCAGCGTGCTCAGCCCTCACGGCGCACGGCGACTCTACTTGATGACCGCACAGCAAGGCGGATCTGTACTCTTATGCCCCCCTTGAAAAGATTGGGGATTAACGCACGATCCCAATTTTCTGCACTTCTGTGCGCAAGATGCTTCCGTCAGCAGCCCTGACAGTAACTCGTGCAAGGTAGATCCCATTGGCTAAAGCTCGACTTATGTGAGCGAATTGAGCTGATAGATCATTGCTGTCCCCGCTCAGATCGCAGACTTTGGTGCCGTTCAATCCGAAAATCTCTACTTGCAGACTTGTCTCTCGCAGACCAGCGCTGAGCGCAATCCCAGCCTGCAGTGAGAATTTTTGCACGTCGCTCGACGATGCCTTGGGAGATGACAGGGGCTGGCCGATCAGCACGCCATGACATTGATCCTTGACCGGCTTGGCCCGTTTCCCAATTTTCTTAGTTTGCTCGATGAATTTGGCGATCGCTTGGCGATCTTTCTTCAGTTCTTTGGCAGATTGGTCGCCGCACGTTTTAGCGACATCGGCACGGCTGAACTCATCAGCGCTCAAGGAACTCATCCCGGCAATCGCCGCGTCGAGCTTGGTCAAGTCTGCTTCGTTGACGAGACCATCACCGTTGACGTCACCGCTGATGGCAGTGGGCAGTTGTTTCCCGATCGCTATCTCGTTTATCTTGGTCTGGAGATTCGCCGGCAATGACCACAGTGGCTGGAGCTGTTCGTCAAGTTTTTTCATCCATTGCTGAAGCTCCGTTTGTTTCTTGAGTTTGCTCACTTGTTGCTTGAGAGCGTTGAGGGCATTGGAAAGCGTCGCAGTAGAGTTAGAGAGAAGCGTGATCTGTGCCTTGGCCGACTGGAGATTGGCTGCTTGGACGAGGTTGCCCAGAGTCTGAACGACATTCAAAATTTGCGTTTTCAGGTTCTGAACTAGCTGGAGCAGTCGGTTATCCAACAACTTGCGAATAAGAACTTCCAGCTCTTGGAGTTCTTTGGCCGCGAGTGCGGTCAGCTTTTGCTGGATGTCAAAAATGTCGGTCTTGAGCTTATCGAGGAGTATTATCCATCTGACTTCATCGCCAATTTGATCACAATCGGAGAGCTCCGTTGTCAGATCCATGGCGCTGAAGAACGGACTCTGATTGAGAGTATCTTTGTCCTCTTGCCGCAGATAAGTGTTGGGGTAAATAGCGTAGCCAGTCCAGAGGAGCGAGTTCGGGTCGGTGCAAGGGCCTGAGCTGCCGGGGTCGCATCCGGGTGGATGGGGTAGCTCAAAGCTGTGACCGAGTTCATGGCCCAACCCTCCCACCCAGCGACAGGGCGGTGCGTTGTCGGGCGTGTTGCCGACACAGGGAGATTTGTTGCCCTCCCCCATCAATCCCCGCAGATCATTGGCGGGGAGCTCTGCTACGCCGTGGGTGCCAGCTCCCCCTACCTGTTCTACATTGTTGCCACACCCTGGGTCTGCGTCGATGTAGTAGATCCACCTGGAGCCAGAGTCATCGAACTTTCCTCCGGTTAACTCAAATCCATCGGCCAAGACGTTATCCCAGAACCAGTACTTATAATCGCTTCCTGAATTATGGGTCGAATACCAAGCAGCCGTGTGGGAGGTGGAGCGAGCTTCCACCACTGGGCCCTGAAGTTCGAAGGTTTTGCCATTGCCCATCTGGTTGCGATACCAAATTTGCAGATGCTTCGCAGCGGCTTCGATCGCGAGCGAATAGTCTTTTCTGGATTCTTTATCCGACGGAATCAAATAGACAAAGCGGACGACTGGGTCTGACCCGCTGCTCGTCGGGACCGCATCGTGTAGTATCGAGTTATGCTCATTCTGGACTCCCGTCTTAGCCACATCTGCGCCGGGCGTATGCGCCAAGACGCTGGATGATCCTCCAAACATTATTCCGAACAATGCCAATCCCGCTAACATCGTCTGAAAGTTCTTTGTGATTGTGTACATGATGCTCCTTTCACGAGCTCTTTGCGTACCTTTGCGATAGGTTTTCTCTTCCGCTGCGACTCTGTCTGCTACCTTCTTCATGACCTTCACTCCTTTCTTTGAGGTTTTCGGGGATTTTTAGTTTGTGCCGAGCGCGACCAGGTCTAGCTCGACCGAGACTGTGTCAAAATCTTTCACGTAGTTGTACAGGATCGCTGACTCATCCAGAGGGAAGAACTGCTGCTTGATCGATAGAAAACCCGGCGCATCGAGTCCGGCCATTCTCAAGAAGTCGGCGACCGTCGCTCCGGGGAATACCGCCATCGTTGCCGTTCCCATCCAGCCCTTGATCTTCATTTGGATCCACTTGGTTTTCATCTTCGTTCACTCCTTTGTTTGAGTTTCGTTTCGCGTTGACACCTGAACTGTAAGCCCTGCGTGTTACATGGCTGTTACGCGAAATAACGTAGATTACGAGAGCGTTTTTCGTCTTCGTCTGTCTATGGTTGCTGAGGGTGAAAGCTTACGGTGAGTCGCCGGCATTGTGAGTCTAGGACAAAGAAAGTAGAATTTTGGTCGAGCATATATCCAAAAAGCTCAAGCATAGGAGCAGCGCATGGGGTTACGAATCCAGCTTTTCGGCAATTTTCAGATTTGGCGCGATGACGAACTCATTCCATCAGAAGCTTGGGAAACTAAGATAGCCAAATCAATTCTGAAGATTCTATTGACCGAACCCGGCAGAGTCTTCAGCCAAGACGAGCTGCTCGAATATCTATGGCCCGACTTAGATCCTAAAAAAGCATCTGCCAGCCTACGAGTGCGCTTGAGTGAGCTGCGCCATGTCTTAGAGCCGGATCTAAAACGAAAGAAGGGCACGCCCTCCAGCTATATCCTCACTCGCCCGACAGGCTATTGTTTTAACACCGAATCAGAACACTCGCTCGACACGCAAGAATTTTCTGAATTTGCCGATCAGGGCAAAGCCTTCGAGCAGGCAGAAAAATTTGAGGAAGCCATCAAAACGTATGAGCGCGCGGCCGAACTTTATCAAGGGAATTTTTTGGCCGAAGATCACTACGCTGACTGGGCCTTGCCTTATACCGAAAAATGGCGTCAAGCTTTTCTGAGCGTGCTCGCGCAGCTGGCCGACTGCCATGCCCGTTTAGGCCAGTACCAACGCGCGATTGCCCGCTGTCGACAAGTCCAGAGAATCGAAGCGCATCGCGAAGAAATCTATCGCCAACTGATGCTCTATTATTATTTATCCGGCAACCAAAACGAAGCGCTGCAAACCTTTGAGCAATGCCGAAAAGCGTTGGCTGACTCGCTGGACGTAGAACCGTCTCCCGCGACGCAAGAACTCTATCAGCAGATTCTGCGCCGCGAGATCCCGGGCATCGATGAGAAATATCAACCGGCTTCTGTCCAGCGCCAAGCGATTCCATATTCGTTAGGACGAACCCCCTTCGTGGGCCGCACTAAAGAATACGCCGAGCTTGTTCACTATCTGAAAGAAGCTCAGAATGGGCATGGGCATTTTGTGCTTGTGAACGGAGAAGCCGGCGTCGGCAAGACACGTCTGATTCAAGAAGCAATCGCTTATGTACAGCATCAATGGGCGAAAGATAAAAAGATCAAAACTTGGACAGGGAAGAGCCAAGATTTGGAGATCAAGCTTGCTTATCAGCCGATCCTCGAAGCACTTCGACAGGGCTTGGCTGCGTTGCAACTCTCAAACCTAGAAAGCATTCCGTCTCGTTGGCTCGCCGAAGTCGCCGAGCTGGTGCCCGAGCTACGAGAATTAGCGCCTAACTTACCTAAGAAAACTGAAACTTCTATCAATCCCGAGCAGGCGCGCTCTCAGCTTTTCGAAGGACTCGCCCAGTTTCTCCTGGGAATTGCTCAACCAACTTTTTTAGTTTTATTCTTGGATGACGTGCAGTGGGCTGACTCCGGCACGATTGACTTCTTGCACTATTTTCTACCCCAATTAGAAAATTCAAAAATCTTACTCTTGGGAACTTGCCGGAGCGAAGAGATTTTCAGCAACAAGCCCTTGCAGCGTTTGATGCAATTGGGCTCGCGCACGGGGTTGCTCCATCAGATAGAGCTTCAGAGACTTCCTGCGACCGCCGTCGCCGAATTTTTGGAGAAATTGGCTCCCGCGCTGCCCTCATCTCACAGAGAACTCTTCAGCCAGCAGATCTATCATGAAACAGAAGGGAATCCTTTCTTTATCGTTTCTATTTTGCAGAACTGTTTTGAGGAAGGCGCGCTGCAAATTACTCCCGAAGGCGCTTGGACGCCCGTGCCTATGGAGAGCTCTCGCGCCTTGATGTTGCCCCGCGAGATTCAAGAAGCCATTCAGCGCCGCGTCCAGCGATTGGGTGAGCGAGAGCAAGAGTTATTAAGAGTTGCCGCCGTCGCAGGGCATCGTTTTGAGTTCGAGTTGCTGCAATCGGCGTGGGGTGCTCCCGAAGTCGATACGCTCGAAGCTCTCGAAGGCTTATTGAGTGCGCAATTGGTCATCCAAGCGGATAACACTTATCAGTTTGGGCATGACAAGATCCGTGAGGTCGTCTATGAGAGCGTGAGTGCGCCCAGGCGGCGCCTCTGGCACAAGCGCTCTGGAGAGAGCGTTGAGAAACTCTATCAGAAACGCTTGGAAGAGCATTATGGATTCATCGCGCATCACTACGCGCGGGCGGGGGAGTTCGACATCGCCTGGAAATATATGACGCTCGCGCTCGAACGGTGTGTGAAGCGTTATCAGCACAAAGAAGGCTTGGAACTGGTCGAGCGCGGGCTCGAATTGCTGAAAGAAAGCGAGGCCCGATATTCTGAGAAAGAGATTTGGGAGCGCCGTTTTGCGATTCTCGCTAAGCGCGTCGAGATGAATCGTATCTTAGCCGATCGCGAAAAAGAAGCTGCTGATATTTCTGAACTATTCGAGTTAGCGCAAAAATTGAACGACGAAGCGAAGCTAGCCCAAGCGCATGAGAGTCGCTGTCGGCTGTATCTCAACACTGGGAAATACCCTGAGGGACTCTCCGAGGGCCAGCACGCATTGGCGCTGCGCCGAAATCTCCAAGACAAAAACGGAGAAGGCACTGCGCTTACTCTCTTAGGTGTGATCCATCAGTACTTGGGCGAATATCAAATTGCTTTAGATCACTATGAGCAAGCTCACAAAATTCGCAAAGAGACTGGAGACGAAGCGGGCGAAGCGGTTGTCTTGAATAATATGGGGACGATCTACCATACGCTCTTAGGAGCTTACGATCTTGCTTTGCGGTGCTACCAAGAGACTTATCAGATTAGAAAGACGCTAGGGAATAAACGGGGAGAAGAGATGGCGCTCGCCAATATCGGCTTTGTCTATATGGCTTTAGGGCGATATCCAGAAGCTTTGAAATACTGCCAACAGGCTTTTCAACTCAGTCAAGAGATTGAAGATAAGAAGGGCAAGGCACTTATTCTCGCCAATATCGGCGATGCTCACAAGAGTCAGAACGATTACGCTAAAGCCATAGAGCATTATCGAAATGCTTATGAACTCAACCGGGAAATGCAAAGCCACCGAGAAGAAACTCAAATACTCCACAGCCTCGCCGACGTCTATTATCGTTTGAATGATATATCCAAAGCACTCGATCATTTGCTGCAGGCTGCTGAGCTCATTGAGCGACTAGATACCAAGGATTTGAGAGTTCAAAATTTGATCCAACAAGCTCTGATTCATCTCAAAGAGGGAAAACCAGATCAAGCGCTGCAATGCTCTACCCAGGCTATCGATCTAGTAAAATCAGAAGCCTTGACGGTGGAAGGCTTGCCTGTCGTATACTATGTTCATTCGAGAGCATTGCGTGAAAATCATCAACAGGAAGAGTCTCGGTGTTATTCGCAAAAAGCTCAAGAAGTGCTGAGCCAAAGAGCGGCGAGAATTCAGGACCCAGCGTTGAGAGAGAGCTTTCTGCAAAATGTCGAGGAGCATCGGATAATTCTCCAGGACAGCAAATAACACATGCTTGACGCTTTGTTGACGCTTAAGTTCTATACTATATGGTCTAGCAGGAATCATAATCATTAGGTTTAGGAGGATGACACTCAATGAGAGGCTTGAAGAGTAATGAAATGATAGCGGGCATCCTAGGAACTATGTTAGCAATGCTTGTAGGATTTTCCGTCTACGGCGGGATCGCCTTCGTCGATGACGAAGCATTGACTGATAACGGCTGTGGCCCCATTCCCGGGAGTAACGTCATTTTTTCAGGGACTGTGAAGATTGGCGGAAGCGGAGGGGTCACTGTCGCCTCGGGCGATGTCGTCGTACTTTGCGAAAATCCCGGCACAAATTGGAACGTCGTCGTCGATGCGCCCAACCTTACAGTGCTCACTTTCTTCGGCCCCAGCCAGACCACACTCAAACCCTCCGGCGCTAACCCTGCTCTAAAATTTACGGCGAATGCCCATAACGTGACCGTGATCGGCTTCACCGTCGACTCTACGGGAGGCACCGGCGTCTTGGTCGAAAACGGCGCGACGGGCATTCGGCTCTTTGGCAATCATATCATTGGCACCGGCACAGGCGTGAACAACCAGAGCACAAACTCTGTGGATGCTGAAGACAACTGGTGGGGCTGCGCTGAAGGCCCCGGCTCTGCAGGCTGTTCCAGCGTTTCGGGAACTGTCGACTTCACTCCACATTTTCAAAGTGCCATCGCCAGCCTCGCGCACAACATCGCTTCCGCGAGCCTAAGAGCTACGGCTTCAAACTCTCAAGTGAACGTTACTGTGATCAAGAACGGATCGACAACGCCACTCATTACGGTGCTCGGTTTTTCAGATAATCCAACCGGAGTTTTTTCTCCCGTGGCTAGCCGGTTTTTCGAGATCAACTTGAGTGCAGCCACGGGCCTCAGCAACGTGGCACTCAATGTCTGCTCGGCATCCGCAGACACAAGAGCTATCTTCTTCACCGGAACCGTCTGGGCCCAAGCCTCTAAACAGTCATTCGACACTACGAACAATTGTGTGGATGTGACAGTCAAGAGCTCGACAACTCCGAAGCTCAGTAGTCTAGCTGGAGGAACAGTCTTCGCCGCCGGAACTCCAGTGCAAAGCGTGTCCCCCGGGTTTGATCTGTTCGAGACCGATGCGAAAAGCTCTCAGTTTCAGTTCAAGAATGAGTTCGAGATCCCAGCGGACTTCTTCGCCCCCGGCTCAAAGCCGTTCAACAGCACAGTTAAATTTCAAGGAGTTCCTCTCAGTACTTTCATGGGAAAAGATACGGGCCTGGCCGACACGATCGTGCAACGAGATCAAGCAGCGAATCTACCCACAATCCCCAGCAGCGACACGATCCCGATTGAAATTGTCGCGCTCTCGCTCCAGAGCGTAGAGCCCATCAAAGTCAAAATTGGAACGGCGACGCAACTGTGGGATGTGAAAGTAGAATTATCCCACAGTCAGCCTTCGACGGGGGCAATGACGATCACCAAGCGTGATCTACTCGGGGGTACTTTTGATTCTCAGCTTGTGGTTCAGCCCCTTTTCACGTTCACTCGTCAAAGTGACCATGTGCAAAGAATTTTTGATGTGGGAACTTTGACACTGACGCCAGACAGTTTGGCGAAGATCACTCTGAAAGCGAAGCGAGTTCCGTGGGTGTATGACTGCCCCACAGGGGTGCTCGTCGTTCCTAATTTCAATGACAGCTTTTGCGCCAGCGCGTCGGCGCGCGGCAGAGTTCTCACCAAAGAGCAGGCCCCGCTCGTGCGACAAGGCATCCGTCCTGCTCAGTCGAACCCTCTCGTGTTGGCAAGTGTCGTTGCGTCTTTGCCTAGATCTGAGCTACGAGTGACTGAAGATGTAGCACAATTTGCCATCTTGGGCGAAGAAATCGCAAACGTTCGAGTCGAAATCTTCAATCTCGCTGGCGTGCAGGTCTTTGCTCAAGAAGCGACGAGTAACAGCGTTCCTACCCTAAGTCCCAACGAACGGCTGGCTAACGGAGTCTATCTCGTTGTCGTAACGGTCAACAAGAGCAATGGAGAAGTGACCAGGAGCGAGATGAGAAGGCTGATAATTTTGAGGTAGCTGCTTGACCAGACTCAGGTCGGCAGTTATCATGTCGGATGCAATTTTCATCGCGCATAACGAAGAAACCAAACCCTGCAAGCTCTTCAGGCTCTATTCCTAATCATCTAATAAAAAGAGGCAGCTGATGCCAGCAATTGAAGTGCAGGATTTGAAAAAATACTACGGGGACACTCGGGCCGTGGATGGGGTCAGCTTCGCCATCGAGCAAGGCGAAGTGTTCGGAATGCTCGGCCCCAACGGGGCGGGGAAGACTACTACCACGGAAATCATCGAAGGACTACGCCTGCCGGATTCCGGCACGGTGCGCGTCTTGGGATTGGCACTGCCCCAAAACACACGGCGAGTAAAAGGGCTCATCGGCGTGCAGCTCCAAACTACAGCGCTTTACCCGCGCCTGACTGTGCGCGAAGTGCTCGATCTGTTCAGTAGCTTCTTCCCCGGCGAGAAGCGCAGCACTGATACTCTGATCGATATGGTCAACCTGCACGAGAAAGAGAAAGCCTTAAGCAAAGACCTTTCTGGAGGGCAGCGCCAACGACTCTCAGTGGCTCTAGCACTCATCAACAAACCCCATATTGTCTTCCTCGATGAGCCGACTACCGGCCTGGACCCCCAGGCCCGGCGCAGCATGTGGGAAACCATCCGCGAGGTTCAAAAGTCCGGCGCGACTGTCTTTCTCACCACGCACTATATGGAAGAGGCCCAGGAGCTATGCGACCGAGTCGCTGTGGTAGATGCGGGCAAGATCATCGCGCTCGATACACCCAACACGCTGATCAGCCAGCACTTCAAAGAGAGTGTGATCGAGTTTCAACTTACTGGAGAAGCACCGCCGGAAGGCACTTTCCGCAAGCTAAAGGGTGTAACACGCCCTGGAATCCGCGAGAATGGTAAGGTCACCATGTATACTACCGATTCCACAGCCACCCTCGGCGGGCTGACAGACCTTGCCGAAGCGGGAACCGTCAAATTCGACTCTCTCTACGTCCGACGTGCCACACTGGAAGACGTATTCCTGAAGCTGACCGGAAAACATATTCGGGAGTAAGCAATGAATGCCTTCTTTCAACTCTACCGTGCGAGCCTCAAAGAATACACCCGCGACCGGATGGCCATGTTTTGGACCCTGGCTTTCCCCATCTTCTTCATCGTGCTCTTCGGCATCATCTTTAGCGGCAATAATGACACTGTCTTTGATGTCGGGGTGGTGGTCGAAGACAAGAGCCAAATAGGAACTGCGCTAGAGCAAGTGTTCGTCAAAGTACCAGCTTTCAAGGTCACCGAGGGGACGCGCGATGCTCTTCTGGAGAAGCTCAAGCATGGAGACCTGAGGATCGTGATTATCATCCCCAATGGCGTGTCGGATTCGGTGTCCTCAGGAAAGACAGCAAATATCGAGACTTATTATGACCCGTCCAACCAGACCACCGCGCAGATTGTGCTCAATATTGTTGAAAAGGTCGTCGATGGCTTTGATCAACAGGTGACCAAACGCCCTACCCTACTGGCCATCAAGCCGGTCTCGATTGCTTCCGACCGCCTCCGCGCGATAGACTGGCTGCTGCCGGGTATTCTGGCCATGGCCTTGATGCAACTGGGACTATTCGGCACCGCTCCTGCGCTGGTGCAGTTGCGTGAGCAGCAGGTGCTGCGCCGCATAGGGGCAACGCCGCTTCCGCGCATCACGCTCCTGGGCTCCCAGGTGCTGCACCGCCTCACCATCGCAGTGGCTCAGACGCTGCTTATCCTCATCGTGGGCGTGCTTATGTTCAAAGTCACCGTCATTGGCAGTGCCATACTCCTGGCTGGATTTGTGTTGCTGGGCGCGAGCATGTTTCTGGCCATCGGTTATTTGGTTTCCGGCCTCGCCAAGACACAAGAGAGTGTCATCGGTATCAGCCAGCTCATCAACTTCCCCATGATGTTCCTCTCCGGATTGTTTTTCCCCGTGGACATCATGCCCGAGTGGATCCGCCCCGTAGTGAGCGCGATGCCGCTGACCTACCTGGCCGACGCCTTACGCCAGATCATGGTGGGTGCAACACCCGTATACTCGCTAGGTCTGGACAGTCTGGTAGTGGGGATATGGCTGGTAGTGAGCATGGCATTGGCTGTAAAGTTTTTCCGGTGGGAATAAGGATACTCCTCCGGTGAGTATCGGTTCGACGCGGCAAGATGGCCAACCCTCTCGGTGCGCTCCCGAAAACCCTTTGCAATTTCGGTACTGTGGGGATACTGTATTAGTGGGAAGAGTTATAAGTACTAATATGAAATCGTTAATCAAGAATCCATACATCGATTTATTTGAAACTCTCCGTCAATTCGTCGATAGTTTGCCGCTCGATGCGTTTGTGGAAGAAGTGCACCAGTTGGGCAGCGCCCCACAGTTTGAGTTTTGGAGCGCTGTTGTCGGCACGCCTTTGGCCGCCACATGGGATCACCTACATCATTGTAAAGAAGTCGTGTTGAATGAAACGCTGCCGCGCTCATTACGTGAAAAGGCCTACTCTGACATCAAGTATACGATTGATGAAACATTGAGCAGTCTTCGAGGCGGCGCGGTAGCATTGCCACGACGGCGGCTTGATGAAGCCGTGATTAACCAAATTGCCGATGAAAAGGTTCGGAAAATTTGCGTTGAAATCAATTCCACGCCCGATGGCAATACCATATCCCTTTCACAATTGGCTGGAGAGGCCTTAAGGTGGGTGTTATGGTACAAAGCAAAACAGCTTGGAATGAAACTTCGAGAAGGTGACAGCCTTCAAAAGCTGCTCGACGAAGCTATTGAAAAACCGTTCTTTACCAGTAACGCCGCCAATCGCTTTCTAAAGGATTTTCGAGATAACATTCTAAAGACTAGCTTCGATATGGTCAGGCACAGCGATAGTTACATCCCTACTCTGGAGATTCTAAATCCACAGTTCGAAGCTCTCGAAGTTATTCTGGACGAGTGCTTCTAGGACTGCTTGTTACTTAATTACTATGCACACCAAAACCATCGACTACCTTACCCAAGACGAACTCAAACAGCTTTTGAAAGCCATCGAGAGCAAGCGCGCGAAAAACGGCGTCTTCACCGCACCCAAAAAGCTCGTCGATCCCGATGATATTCTGACCCTCGAAGACGAGGCTGCACTCCGCGAAGGGCTAGCGCAGATTAGGCGCGGGGAAACCGTTCCTTGGAAAGAAGTAAAGAAGCGGCTTAGGCTGTAACGAAGGGCACCGGCGTCAGAGCAGTCCGCCCGAGCGTTAAAAGTGAGTCCCGCTTATGACTCTCAGGTGCGGAAAACAACTCTGTCTCTGCGACGCGCCAAGTCCAAACGACGCGCTCACGCGTGATGTTCGCTCACCCAACTTCACTTTCTCTGCTAAATCGGTATACTATCACTTCAGGACTTGTAACTGGGATTATTATGAAAGCATCTTCTCATAAGACAGCGATTGTTCCTATTGAACGTATTGAGCACTCAATCTATTTCGTCCGTGGCCATCGCGTCATGCTTGATAGTGATCTTGCAGCGCTCTATGGAGTGACGACCGCTCGTCTCAACGAACAGGTTAAACGCAACATTGACCGCTTCCCAGCGGACTTCATGTTTAAGTTGAATTTAAAAGAGTTTACGGCTTTGATGTCGCAAATTGCGATATCAAAAACTGGCAGAGGAGGGAGGCGCAAACTGCCCTATGTGTTCACTGAGCATGGCGCCGTCATGTTGGCGAGCGTACTCAATAGTCCGGTTGCTGTTCACGCAAGCATTCAAGTCGTGAGGGCATTCGTGCGCTTGCGCGAGATGCTCGCCACACACAAGGAGCTTGCACTGAAGCTTGCTGAACTTGAGCAGAAGATCGGCGAGCACGACGAGCATATTCGCGCGATCATCGAAGCGCTCCGCCAACTCATGGCACCACCGTCAGAGAAAAAACGCCGGTCGATCGGCTTTGATGTTGAGCAGGGAAAATGAAGGGGACTTCGTGAAAGTGAAAAAGGTCAACGGCGTCTTCTTTAGTCCCAAGAAGCTGATCGATGCCGACCTGGAAGAAGCACTCCGCGAAATTGAAGAGGGAAGAGTGATTGGTCCCTTCCAGACTGCAAAAGCAGCGATTAAGGCACTAATACTGTTTTGCTTTCTAAATGTCCGAATGATTGGCTCTTCCAGCCAGCCTTTGCCGCCAGTTTATCCAGACATTCCAATGACGAATTAGTATAACGACTCCAAAGGCAAGCCTATCGTGCTGGATCAACCAATGAGTGTTGCCATTCTCTATTTTGAAGCACATGGCGAGATACACGAGCACGACGCGTTTCACCCGATTCTCTTTCTCGTGATTAACGGAAACGGATTTGTACGAGTCGGCGGTCCGCAGGCAGAAATCTTGAAAGTTAGTGCAGGCGATGCAGTGCTCTGGCCAGCAAAAGTACTGCACAAAGCGTGGACGAATGGGGAACCCATGCAGGCGATTGCGATCGAGTATCTCAATCCTGCACAGGCTTGATGAAAAAACTGAATTGTCAGTCTTCGCGCTCTTTGGTCTCGGCCGACTGCTTACGGCGCAAAAACGTCGGAACATCCAGATCGCCAGCACGGTCGCGATCTCTTCTCAAACTATGCTCGACCTTGCGAATGATCAAGTCTTCGTCATCCTCGTCTTCGTCGTGGGTGAGGCGACGCACCTCTGCTTCGCTCAAGTTCTCGCGGTCTTTGAAGCCCGTCGCGATCACGGTCAATTTAATGCGATCGTAGCCCTCTCGGATCACAGCGCCAAAGAAGATGTCGGCCGTGTCGGAGACGGCGTCGCGAATGAGCGAGGCTGCTTCGGTGATCTCTTCTAATGTTAAGTCTGAGCCGCCGGTGATATTCAGAATCACTTTCTGCGCGCCCTCGATGCTGCCCTCGAGCAAGGGGCTCGAGATCGCGTTCTTGGCGGCTTCGCGCGTGCGGTTCTCGCCTTCGCCCTCGCCGATCCCCATGAGCGCGGTCCCGGCATTTCTTAGCGTCGCTTCAACGTCGGCGAAGTCACGGTTGATGAGACCCGGCGTCGTGATCAAATCCGTGATGCCCTGAATCCCCTGGCGCAAAATCTCGTCAGCCATCTCGAAGGCTTTCAGCAAGGGCATATCCGGCGCCGCGACTTTTAAGAGTCTATCATTAGGAATGGTGATGAGCGTGTCGACGTACTGTTTAATATCTTCGATGCCCTTCTTAGCCCGCTCCGTGCGAGATTTTCCCTCAAACCCGAAGGGCTTGGTGACCACGCCCACGGTGAGAATCCCCACCTCGCGGGCGAGACGAGCGATCACCGGCGAGGCGCCCGTGCCGGTGCCTCCGCCCATTCCCGTGGTGACGAAGACCATCTCCGAGTCTTCCAAAATCTCGGCGATCTGAGCTTCGCTCTCCTCCGCCGCTTTTCGACCGACTTCCGGGTTGCCCCCGGAGCCCAACCCCTGAGTGAGCTTGGCGCCAATCTGAAGCGTCTTGTCGGCTTCGATGACGCTCAGGACCTGCGCATCGGTGTTGACGGCGATCAGTTCGACATCTTTAATTTTTGACTTCTTCATGCGGTCGACGGCATTGCACCCGCCGCCGCCGACCCCGATAACTTTGATACGCGCCAGTCCGTTCCTCGCATCCATGGGTTATCGACCTCGGAAGAAGCCGGAGAGCCAGCCCATAATCGCGCCCAGAACGCCTTTGGGTTCACCGCGATGATTACGCCCCGTGCCTGTGCCGCCCCGGCTCTTGCGCCCGCGCTTATCCATCCCACGGTGCATATATTCTTTGGACTCGACGGCGTACTTGAGCAAACCGATCACGGTCGAGTAGACCGGGCTCTCGACGATGTCGCGTAGCCCGTGAATGCCCTGGGGATTCCGGCCACGGCGCACGGCGATCTCGTAGCGCTGCGAGATGAACTCGGCCATGCCCCTCAGCTGCGACGTGCCGCCGGTGAGCACCAAGCCCGCCGGAATTAAATCGCGATAGCCGGCGTCTTCGATCTCGCTCATCGCCAGATCGAAGAGCTCTTCGAGCCGGGGCTCGATGATCTTCGCCAATTTGCGCTTCGAGATCGTTTTCTTCTCCTCGCCGATGGTGGTGATCTCAATACGCTCTTCTTCGGCGGTCTCATCGCTCACCAACGGGATCCCTTCTTGAATCTTGATGCGCTCCGCCTCTTCGTACGGGACTTTGAGACCGACGGTGATGTCGTTCGTGATGTGCTCGCCGGCGATCGGCAAAATTTTTGAAAACCAGATGTCGCCGTCGCGAAAGATTGCGATGTCTGAAGTCCCGCCGCCGATGTCCATCAAGACGACGCCCAACGCTTTCTCGGCTTCGTTCAAGACAGCAAAGCTCGACGCCAACGGCTGAAGCACGATCTGTTCAATCTCGAGGCCGACGTTATTCACACAACGGACAATATTGTGCACCGCGGTCACAGAGCCCGTGACGATATGCACGTCCACTTCCAGACGTGTGCCGGTCATTCCGACGGGGTCAGTAATACCCTCCTGGCCATCGACGATATACTGACGGGGAATGACGTGAATGAGCTGACTGTCCGGGCGGATCTGCACGGCTTGCGCTGTGTCGATCACACGCTGTACATCGTCCAGAGTGATCACGCGATTGTCCCGGGAAATAGAGACCGTGCCCGAGTTGTTGATCGACTCGATGTGCTTGCCAGCGATGCCCGCATACACTCGTTCGATTTTGACATCGGCCATGTTCTCGGCCTCTTCGATCGCGCGCTTGATCGAAGCGGTCGTCTCGCCGATGTCGACCACCACGCCCTTTTCCAACCCTCGCGACGGGGCTTTTCCCATCCCGATGATCTCGACGACCCCATCCTCCAAACTACCGACCAAGGCCACGACTTTCGTCGTGCCTATATCCAAACCGACAACCAGTTCCCCCATCCTCTCACCACCTAGCGGGGTTTCACGATCAGTTGGTTATATCGCAAGTCGAAGTAACGATAATCGCTCCCCTCGACAACGTCTAGAACCCGCTTCAGTAGGCTTAGATCCCCCTTTACGCTGAAATTTTTGAGAAAGACTTGAAACCCGGCCCGCGACGTGAGCGTGACGTCGGAGCCGTTGAACTGAACGTCTTCAAATTGCTCGAGGAAGGTGCCGTCGAACGCGAACAGATCGCGCAACGCCTGCAGCGAAGCCTCGTCGGTCACCTTCTGGCCCTGGGGAGTTTCCGCGACGGACAATCCCCGCAGGCGCGGCTGATAGACCTCGGTGGACCGCGCGGGCTCTAGCAGATAGCCCTCCGCGTCGATCCACACCGAGCGATGCGCGGCGAGCTCAAGCACCACAAACGGCCTACGCTCCTCCAAGATCACTCGCAGGCGATCCGGGTAGGCTTTGACCACCTGCACATCCCGGAGCCACGGAGTGGCCTTGAGCAGAGAAAGCCGTGCTTGGCCGACGTTGACCTGCCAGAGGTTATCGCCGACTTTCACCGGAAATATATCGAGTACGGTTTCGGCTTGAATCCTCTCACCACCCTCTACCTCGATCGTGCGGATCGCGAGGTCGTTGCCTAACAGCAACCTCCAACTCGCCAATCCCACAACCAGGAGGATGATCGCTCCTACCAAAACGACGAAGCGCCTAAGGCGCACAGGTTTGTGTGGGCACTCTCAAGAACGGTCTCCGTCCCTTTACTCTATCTACTCTTCGTCTCCCTCTACTGCTCTTCTCTGTATCTCTTTAGTCTTGGGATACGGAGTCGCTCCGCTAGCTGTTGACGACGGCTAGCTCCAGCTTGAGTTCGATCCCGAAGCATTTAAGCACAACACCCCGGACGATGTCAATTAGCTGGAGAACGTCCCGACTCGTCGCCCCCCCTTCGTTGATGATGAAGTTGGCATGCTTGGTGGATACCGCTGCTCCTCCCACACGGGTCCCTTTGAGCCCCGCACGGTCAATCAACTGACCGGCCGAGACTCCCGATTGGGGGTTTTTGAAGACGCAGCCCGGGCTGGGGATGCCGAGCGGCTGGTGGACTTTGCGCCGTCGCAATAACTCTTCCCCATCCCAGATTTTCCCTTTACCCAAGCTAAATTCTCCCTCTACGATGACGAGCGTTTCTTCCCTAAAACGGCTATGACGGTAACTGAAGTTACACTCGTCTTTCGTAAGATTAATCAATTTGCCATCAGAAGTCAATGCCTTCACCTTGGTTGTGAGATCGCAAATGCTGCCCTCGGGGATCCCGGCGTTCATCGCCAAGGCCCCGCCGATGGTGCCGGGAATGCCGACGAGCATATCGAAATCCCTGAACCCGGATTCCCGCGCCTGCATGATCGCGCTCCTCAGATTGACCCCCGCCTGCGCGTACAGCGTGTCTTGGCAGACCTGCAGGCGTCCGAACCACGGGCCCAGTTTAATAATAACTCCCGCGTACCCCGTGTCGGGGAAGAGCATGTTCGTCCCGTTGCCAATGACCATCCAAGGTTTTTCAGATTCCTTGGCGAAGCAGATTGCTTCGTAAATATCATCGACCGTGCGCGGCATCACGAAGACATCGGCGGACCCGCCGATGCGTAGCGACGTATGTCGCGCGAGCGGTTCTTTGCACTTTACTATACCTGTGAATCTTTTGTCAAGCGTGCGAGGCTCTGCGAGGACAGCTCCCACAGCGACTCCTTTCTAAATGCCTTCAGAACTGGATTTTTTAAGGTCTGCGAACTTGTACAAAACTTTCCAGATGTCTCCCGCGCCAAAGCCGATGATAAAATCCCCGGGCTTTGCCGTTTGCTGTAAGAAATTTAGAGTTTCATCTTTGGTCGGCAAATAGTGCACGTTCGAGTGACGCGCGCGAATCGATTTCACGATCAGGTCTGCGTGGACTCCCGGAATGGGTTTTTCGAACGCCGGATAAATGTCCGTGACCCCGACGATGTCCGCGAGTCCGAAAGATTGGCCAAAGCGCCCGTTGATGTAGTGGGTCCGCGTGTAGCGATGAGGCTGGAAGAGCGCGATGACCCGCTCAGGCTTCCAGCCGGCGCGAATCGTTTTTAGATTCGTCTCAATTTGTTCTGGAAGATGCGCGTAGTCGTCGACCAGCATGATGCCATTTTGTACTAAGACTTGGAATCTCCGTTCGGGCAGCTCAAACTCTCGTAAAACCTCGGACATCGAAGCAAAGTCCAGACCCACTCGCTGGCCTGCGAGCATCGCCGCCAAGGCGTTATGAACGTTGTGTGCCCCAGGAACATTCAGGGTGGCGGAGCAGACGGGCTGGCTGTGCCAGAGCACATTGAACGTTGAAGAAAATTTGTCTAAGCGTACGTCATACGCTTTCAGATCGGCGTCGTGAGTAATCCCAAAAGAAAGCGCCGTGCTGTGCCCGTGCAGGATCGCTCTTGAATTTCGGTCGTCAGCACAGAGAATAGCACAATCGCTCTGCTCGATGAACTGTCGAAAGCTGGCGACGATCTCATGCTCGTCGCGATAATGGTCTAAGTGGTCAGGGCCGATATTAGTGATCACAGAAATTTTGGGACGCAGCGAGAGAAAACGTCCATCGCTCTCATCAATCTCTGAGACAAGATGAGGGCCAGAGCCGGACTTGGCATTCTTGCCGAGCGTTGGGGTAGCCGCGCCGATGAGATAAGTCGGATCGAGATTGCTCTTTTCTAAGAGCGTCGCGACCATCGCCGTCGTCGTGGTCTTTCCGTGCGTGCCCCCCACTCCAATACTTTGGCGGCTCTCCATCAAGATTCGGACCAGATCGAACCGGTGCAGCACACGAAGAGATTTGCGCTCGGCCGCCTGCCATTCGCAATTAGCTGGGGCGATGGCCGAAGAGAGGATCACGGTGTCACAAGTGCCTAAATTTTTTTCTTCGTGCCCAATATAAACGGGAATTCCCAAAGCTTTGAGTTCTAAGGTGCGTCTGTTCTCTTCGATGTTGGACCCTGTGACCGTCAACCCCAGCTCCCAGCAGACACGGGCGAGACCGCTCATGCCGTCTCCGCCGATGCCGACGAAGTGCAGGTGAGACATCCGTGTTTTGGCGGCCAGCGCGAGCGGCAGCGCGATGCGCCGTGAACCGACCCTAAGCGTGGACAAGAAGCTCTACCTCCCTCAAGATATGGTCGAGTGCAGCTTTTCGACCGACTGAAGACATCCGCGATTTCATCTCGTTCAATTTCGTTTGGCTGTTGAGCAGGTGGCCGACCAGCTCGGCCAACTTGTCAGCATTCAATTCTGACTCTTGGGCAAGCAGGCACCCTCCGGATTCAGCCAACGCCCGGGCGTTTTCGTACTGATGGTTCTCGGCCGCGCCGGGCCAGGGGACGAGAATAGCCGGCTTCCCGACGGCCGCGAGCTCGGCGAGCGTCGTGGCTCCCGCGCGACAGATAACCAGATCGGCAACGGCCAGGGCGGCGCCCATATCTTCTACATAGGGAATCTGCACCAGACGCCCTCGGCCGTTGCCGCGGTGGGAGGGCTCCTCCGCAGGATAACTTTGTGGACCTGTGATCAAGAGCACTTGTGTACCATTTAGTTTGGGATAAGCCTCTAACACAGTTCGAGTCAGGAACTCAGAGCCACGCGAGCCACCGACCACGAAGAGAGTAGTGCGATCTTCTAGTCCGAACCGTGAATAATCGGGTCGCGTTTCGAGCAAGCTCGGGCGCACAGGTAGCCCGGTTACTGTGATTGACTTGGCTCTTTTCAAATGGCGCGCGGTCTCTGGATAAGTCACACAGACTTTGGTGACCCAGCGTGCGAGCGAGCGATTGACGAGGCCGGGTTTGATATTTTGCTCGTGAATCACCGTTGGGATTCTGAGAAAAATTCCCCAGAGCAACGGGGGAAATGCGGCGTAACCGCCCACGCCGATAATCACCTGGGGTTTCAATTTTAGGATAATAAAGAGCATTTGTATGATCCCGACCGGTAGAGCGAACGCCGCCAGCAGGCAGCGCCAAAAATTTTTACGGTCAAAGCCGCGCGCGCAAATTTTGAAAAATTTGATCCAGTTGTGCTCAGGGAGGATTCGATTTTCTAGTCCCCGTTTGGTGCCGACGTACGCAATCTCTTGGACGCTCAGCGTAGGATGCCGTCGCAGCCCTTCCATGATCGCCAGAGCCGGATAGACGTGCCCTCCTGTGCCTCCTCCCGCGACGAGTACTTTCATAAATTAACGCTCCAAGGCAGCGAGCCGCCGTCGCGAACTCTTTTCACCGAGGCGAGCGGGTCTACCCTCGCTCTGTTTTGCGATGTTGAGTAATACACCCGCCATGCCCATCGAGAGAATGAGCGAAGAGCCGCCATAACTGATGAACGGCAAAGTCAATCCGGTCACGGGCATGATGCCCGTGGCAACGCCCATATTGATCACGGCTTGCAAGACGAGCGAAAATGTGATGCCCGCCGATAAGTACATGCCAAAACGATCGGGAGCGCGTAGCGCAATTTGCATTCCGAGATACGCAAGATAAGCAAAGAGCCCGATGACGAGCAGAGTGCCCCAGAGCCCCAGCTCCTCGCCGATGATCGAAAAGATAAAATCGTTATAAGACTGGGGCAGATAGAGTAATTTCTGATAGCCTTCGGTAAAGCCGCGCCCCAAGAGCCCTCCAGAGCCGATCGCGACGAGAGACTGGATGAGCTGATACCCCTCGCTCGTGCTGTACTTGAACGGGTCGAGAAAGGCCATCAGGCGACCCAAGCGATAAGGAGCGCTGATCGTCAGGACGAAGACGACGGGAACTGTGGCGAGCAAGATGCTGCTGAGGTGCCAGAGCCGCGCCCCGCCTAAAAAAAGCATAAATAAAACAATCGTGCTGAAGACCATCAACATGCCAAAGTCCGGTTGCAAAGCGGCAAGTCCAGCCGCAAATCCTAGAATAATCAAGGGAGGCAGAAGCCCCTCCCTAAAACTTTCAATGTATTGGTCCTTACGCATGAGAAAGGACGCCACATACACAACCAGCGCAAACTTTACGAATTCGGTCGGTTGGAGCGCGATCGGGCCAAGTTTTAACCATTGGCGATCGGGCGCGAGCGCGGGGATGAAGGTCAGAACGGTCAATCCGATAGTGCCGGCGAGCAGCAACATATCGGTATTCGCCCAGCGGCGGTAGTCAATACTTCTACAAATCGTGAGCGCGATAAAGCCAATTACGGCGGCGAACAGTTGTTTAAGGAGAAAGTATTGAGGCTGGCCATAGAGGACTTGAGCCGTGGCGAAGCTGGAACTGGCAACCATGATGAGCCCGAAAAGGACCAGCACCGCAATGGTCAGCGAGAGACCGGCTTCAGCACTGACACGATCCCCCATAAACGCCCGCGGACGTAGCCGCGCACCCCCTGAAAGATGAGACCAACGCGCACGAAGGTTGGCGCCCGGCTGGTGAGCGTGCGGTGATCCTCCCAATTTGAGCTTGCCGGTCACTCGGTCCTGTGAGTCTGCAATCGGGCCATGAGACCCAATGACCAAAATCGGGTGATCTACTTATAGACTAGCCCTTCCATTCGGCGAAGGACCCCTGTCGAAGCCCCTTCGCCGGTTTGTCTGCTACGAAGGTGATGGGTGTCCTAGGTAGGAACTTTTAGTTGTAGGCTGTTTGCTTTTGGCCAAAAGCCAAGAGCCGGTAGCTTAAGTTGATCTAGCCGGCACGCGTCGCGAAATTTCTAAGACGGCTTGTCGGAAGACCTCGCCTCGTTCTTCATAGTTCTTGAACATATCGAAGCTCGAACAGGCGGGCGAGAGTAGACAAACCGAGCCGGGATGATGGGTGGCACACGCCACAGCTTCGCGTAAATCGCGCACCACCGAGAGCGGTTGATGGTAGCCGACATGCTGGAGAGCGCGGGCGATCTTCTCGCTCGCTTCGCCGATCAGCAAGACGTGCTTCACATCTTTCTTGACGATCGCTTGAGCCAAGGGAGAATAATCGCACCCCTTGTCGTGTCCGCCGAGAATGGGGATGAGCGGAGCGTCGAAGGTCTCGAGCGCCGCGAGCGTCGCGGCTACGTTCGTCGCCTTGGAGTCGTCATAAAAGCGAACTTTATGGACCTCACCCACAAACTGGATCCGGTGAGGAATCGCAAACGCTCTCTGTAGATCGAGCTTCTTCGGGCTGATCTGTGGATCGATCACGCGAGAGGCGGTGAGCGCGGCGGCTAGGTTCAAGCGATTGTGCTCGCTGAGGGTGAGTGTCCGTAATTGAGGCAAAACTTTTTCGTAGCAGAGCATGGTCGGCTTCGAGGTGGGCAGGAGTGGCAGTTGTCGAGAGACGACAGCAAAATCTTTTTCAGTTTGGTTCTCGAAAATTCGACACTTGGCGTCAAAATAGTCTACTAGGTTGCGATAACGATCCAAGTGATTGGGCGCAAAATTCAAGAAGAGACTGATATGGGGTTTGAATGTGACAATTGTTTCTAGCTGAAAGCTGCTCACTTCCAAGACAACGACTGTCTTAGCGTGAATTTTCTCTAGATGTTCGATGACCGGCGTCCCGATGTTACCCGCGACCACGACCTCGTGCCCCTGCGCGTTCAGTAGCTCACCCATCACGCGGGTCGTGGTGGTTTTTCCGTTCGTGCCGGTGATCGCGATGATCTTTTCACTCGGACAGAACTGATACGCGAGCTCAAGTTCTCCCAGGATGGGAATCTCCCGTTCGCGCGCGACCTTCATAATCGCAGCAGCGCTCTCGATGCCGGGCGAGACGACGATGAGATCAGCCTGATGCAGGGCGCGTTCGCTGTGTCCGTTCTCTTCAAGAATTACCCCGAGTGAGAGCAGTTCGGCTTTCAGCTCCGCGCGGAGGGCGCCCTGATCGCTCGCGAAGACGCGCACGCCGCGCGCGGCCAGAAACTTTACGGTCGCTTGGCCGCTGCGGCCTAAACCGAGCACCGTGACGTTTTTAGCGTTAATACTGTCGTAACGATCCGTGGATAGACGAACGCGAAAAGCGGTCCCATTTCTCTTCCTCATAGAGTTTTAAGCCTAGCGCAGGCGTCTTTCGGGGCGAAGGAGCTTTGTCAAACGGGAAAAGTGACGTCTGTCACCGAGACGAGGGACAGGATGGTTGTACACAGCGTTTGATGGACAAGGGGCTTAAGCCCCTTGTTGACTGGGCAGGCACAGAGGCCTGCCCCTACAGCATAATCTCAGACTTTTTCACCAATAAGACTTCGTCGACCCCGTCGATGTCGGCCGTCTTCACTTTGACGACTTCGTCGGAGGCTGTTTCTTTTAAGTTGAGACCGACATACTCGGGCTCAATCGGAACTTTTTTAAAACCCGCGCGGCTCACCAGCACGGCCAAGCGGATCGTCTCTGGCATGCCACATTCATAGAGAGCGTCGACAGCTTTATGGATCGTGCGACCGGTGAAGAAGACGTCGTCGACGATCACAATATGCGTGTTGTTCACTTCAAACGGGAGATTCACGTTGGTGACCTTGGCTTGCGGGCCGATCTCGCTCAAATTATCGCGATAGAGGTTGATCGTGAGGCTGCCCAACTGCTCTAGGAGATTAAGGGTTTTAGCAATAGATTTCGCCAGGTAAAAACCGTGACGCTGCACGCCGACGATGCGCAGTTTGGAGCGATCGGGTACGTCTTGCGCGATTCTCTGCGCGATCTGGGAGAGCGCTTGCTCCATCCCTTTGGCGTCGAGCAATCTTTTCATACTGTGATTCTCCTTTCTCCGTGATTTTTACGCTTTCACCCGGCCGTTACGGACCTTTCCGTTGAAAGCGAGTTTACCCGGGACTTCGTGACAATGACGGCAGCGGGCTTGATATTTTTCCTGACCGCCGATCTCGATGCGCGGACTCTCGTAGGGTGCCGGCTTTCCGTTGATCAGCCGTTGCGTGCGTGTCGCATCGGCGCCGCAGGTCATGCAGATGGCCGTAAGTAATCTCACGCGATCTGCTCGGGCCATCAGCTCGGCCATGACTTCAAACGGCTCGCCGCGAAAATCTTGGTTGAGTCCGACGGCAATCACGCGCATGTCTTTGTTGACGAGTCGCTCGCAGACTTCGGCGAGTGACTCAAAGAATTGAGCTTCGTCGATCGCGATGACATCAAGCTTATAGTTTGCTTCTTCCACGTGGCGCCAGATTTCTTCGGCATTCGCGGCGGAGAACGTCTCCATCTGGAGGCCGCTGTGAGAGTTTACTCTGCCACGGGCGTAGCGCTGGTCGTCGAGCGAGTGATCAAAAACCATGATGCGCTTTTTGGCGAACTCGGCGCGACGCACTTCGCGAATCAGTTCTTCGGTTTTGCCGGAAAACATGCAGCCGGTGATGACCTCGATCGTCCCTCTGGTCTTCATGGACTCCCATTCCCCCTCAAAATGTACCCTAATGTTTGTCCTAATTTACGGGGATGCCCCTAGGCTTGTCAAACATGGACCAGAAAAAAGTAGGGGCGAGGTCACCTCGCCCCTTGCCAATTCTCTTGTCGTTTAAGTCTATCTTGCGATCACCAACTTCTTAATCTGCGTCTGCATGACCTTCCCGTCATACCCGCGCACGGTCACAACGTACAGATACACGCCGTTCGCTATCCTCCTCCCTTCCCCGTTGTCCATCCTCCATTCGTACCCGTTCTCGACCCAGCCACTCTGATAGATTCTCTCACCCTTGAGACTGAAGACCTGGACGTTGATCTCTTTGATGTCTTCGCCGAGGGCTTCGAAACGCAACGCTCGCGCGCGCTCAACCCAAACTTCCTTCAGTCCCGTCACGGACAAGCACGCGAGCTTGAAGCAGTCTGATTTACCTATCACATCCACGCATGTCTGTGTCCCTGGTGCTCCCGATAACGGCGTCGGGTCTACGGTCAGCACCTGCGTCTCGCTGCTCCCGTTGTTGTCAGTGTCGACAAAGGCTATCCCCTGGTTACAGACATGGATCGTTCCGATCAGGCCCGATAGAATCCGCATACTGAAGGTAAGAGTGACACTTCCTCCGACAGGGATTGACCCGTCCCACGAGTAGGTTCTCGTGCTGATGTTGTAGCTGATCGTGCCCGAGCTAGCTGTGGCTCCGGTGTTGGGCACCACTATTGTCGCTGGGGAGGTGATCTGGTCGATGAACTCAGGGCCAGAATTGTTGTTCGCAAGCAGTCCGCCCGTATTGGTGAGGACGACGGTGTATTGGATCGTGTCGCCAGCGCGGAAAACGACCGTGCTGCCCGTCGTGAGGTTGGTCGCTTCCTTGGTCGTGGTGACAGCAGCTCCAGGAGCCAGCGTGAAGTTGGCATTGCTCGTGTCCATGGCAGCATTGCCCAGGTTATCTGAACAGGTGATCTTGACTCGCACGGCGGTCGAGTCCACGCTGCTGGGCGTGTTCCAACTGTAGAGACCATCGTTGGCTTCGCCGGTGGCGATCACATTGGGGAATGTAGCTCCGCCGTCGGTCGAGTAGCTGAGCGCGATCGGAGTGCTGGATAATCCTGAGCCCGAGCCGGATTCTGCACAGAGCGTCCACATGATGGGAAAGATGCTGCCCGCCACAATGGTCTCTCCGCCGTTCGGGGCATTGAGCGTCACTGATGGAGCAGTGTCATCGACGATCACTGTTTGATTGAAGATGCCCGTGTTGCTCGCATTATCTGTGCAAGTCACTTTGAAGCTGTGAGACCCTTCGGGCGAGGGAATCGTGAAATTGGTTCCCAGTGTGTAGGCATTGGTCGCGCCGCTGTCGATCTGCAATGTGCAGCTTGCGATGCCGCTGCCAGAGCCGTCGTTGGCTGTGACATTGATGGATGTCGTCGATTTGACGTAAACGACCGAGCCACTCACAAAATTCGCACCGGTGAACGTGTTGTGATAATTGTCCGGCGCTGTATTGTCTACAACGATCGTCGGGTCGCTCGTCGCAGCATTGCTCGAACTGTCCGTGGCTGTGATCTCGGTGCTGTAAGTGCCATCGGGGACGACTACGTTCGAATCGTTCTTGCCATCCCAGCCGATGTTCACAGTTCCGTTGGCACTGACAGAGCCGGAGAGCGTTCGGACGACGGTACTGCTCGCGTTCTCTATTTTGACAGTCCACGAGACGGGGAACGAGAGATTTTCAGTTATATCGAAGCTGATCGTTGTGCTGTCTTGGATGGTGTCGCCGTTCGGGCTGATGATGCCGGGATTGGCTGACTTACTCGAAATAGCCGGCGCGCTCGTGTCCACGCCGGGGCAAATGTGTGTGGCTGAAGCGCTGTTGCGCGGGTTCGGCGCGAGTTCTGTGAAATCCGTGGAGTTTTGGTTCGTATCCGTGCAACCGTCCATGTTTCTTAGTGCAGCCGTCGTGTTGCCGAGCGTTGCAGCGGCGGCGGTGCCCTCGTAGCACGTCGGGCTCGAGCCGCCATAGCTCACGAAGTCGACGATGCTCGCGCTGGACGGACAACTACCGGAGAGCGTCGTCGTGTTGGTCACGAGTGCGACCTTACCCGAGCTCGATCCCATCGCGATGGTGCCCGTAGCGTCGGGTGTCGGTAGATTGGTTGTGCCGCCTGCTCCTTGGGCTTCTTGGACCAAGAAATACTTGCCGGGAGCGATATTGCAAGGCCCCGAGGGACAGATCGGCGTCATTTGCCAGTTTGTGCCGGCTGCCGAAACAAACTGCACCGACCAGCCAGCTACATCTATTGACATGCCGGTCTTGTTGAAAAGCTCAATGAAGTCGTTTTTGTAAGTAGCTCCAGAATTGCCGCCACCGCCGTAGACTTGGCTGATGACAATTCCGGGAGTCGTTGGCGCGATCAATTGCGCTGTGAGCGAAATGGTGGCACTGCCCGTGCGGGACTGAGCATCAATAATCGTGATAGGCAAGCTCTTTGCGCCGGGCGTAGTGCCGGTGGGCACCATGATCTGGAAGGAGAAGATATTGTCCCCGGAAGTGGTGTCTCCGTGAGTCGAGTCATCGTAAAACTTCTGGCTGGCCGAGCCTCCGATCGACGAGAGGTTGCCCGTGACAGAAATACCTGTGCTCGTGGGAAATGTCCCGGGAGTCACAGACACTGTGAGGAGCGTCGTCACGCCGACGGGAAATTCATTGGGGTTAGCTGCGCCGACGCCCGATGGATTGGTGGTCGTGCCGCAAGGGCTGGCGGTTGTAGAGCTATTGCGTGGGTTGGGCGTGCCGGTCGCAAAATCGGAGTTGTTGTTGTCGGTTTCTGTGCAGCCGTTGGTCTTTCTCAAAACCGATGTCGTATTGCTGGGAGCTGCCGTAGGTGAAGTCTCGGAGCAGTTGGCGGTGGTCCCATAGCCAACGAAGTCGACGACGCTTGCCGCAAAAGGACAACCGCTGCCGGTTAGAACCGTCGTGTTGTTGACCAAAGCGACCTTCCCTGCGGTGGCGCTCATATTGATCGTGCCTGTTGCGTCAGGAGTCGGCAAGTTCGCGCCGGTCGACCCTCCCGGTTGTTCTTGGACCAAGAAGTATTTACCCGGAGCGATATTGCACGAACCCGTCGGACAGATAGAGGTGACTGACCATGTAGAGCTGGTAGCAGAAGTATATTGTACGGACCAACCGGCGATGTCGATAGTGGTCGGGCCGAGGTTGAAGATCTCGATGAAGTCATTTTTGTAGGTAGCTCCCGTGTTGCCACCACCGCCGTAGACCTGGCTGATGACGATGGCAGAACTAACAGCGGGCACACTCCAATCGAAGAAAACGAGACTGAGAGCTGCGATCGATACTGAGAAAAGCGCAACAAACCCAACCTTGCCTACGGCCCATTTTACAATTCTCCCGCACATTGAGGCCAACCTCCTCATTTTTCACGGGTTCTCTTTTTGTTGAACGATCGCTTGTGACCCACCCCGAATGAAGATTTGTTTGATGCTATTTTAGCTCTTTGTCAAAGAGGGTTCAAGCCCTCGAATGGATTCCCCAAAGTGCTCGGAAGCGGGCGGGATAAGCCAAGCTAAATCATTGATCGGCGGGACGCTCCCCTACTTGGACTTTTGCGCTCAGGGGCTGACCCTCTCGCATGAGGGTCAGCTCGACCATCTGGCCGACCGCAACATGGCTGTCTAAGTAGCCGATCAGTTCTTCCATGCTCTTGACGGGGGTCCCATTGATGGCCGTGATGATGTCGCCGCCAATGAGATAGCGACGGTTCCCGACGATCGCTTCGCGACTGCCGCCGCGTACCCCGGCGCGTCCCGCCGGGCCGCTTGACAATACCTGAGTGATGAGCACCCCGTGCTCTGTGCCGAGATTGATCCCGCCTTGCTGGAAGCGTCGAGCCAACCCCGGCGTGATCGAATCTCCCCCCACCCCAAGCCACGGATGCGCAAATCGTCCGGACTGGATGAGCGAAGGCACAACACGCTTAACAGTGTTCGCGGGTACGGCAAACCCGACTCCCACCGAGCCGCCGCCGGGACCGATGATCGCGGTGTTGACCCCGATGACTTGGCCTTGGGAATTGAGCAAGGGCCCCCCGGAGTTGCCGGGATTGACGGCCGCGTCTGTCTGAATAATTCCCCAGATCGGGCGACCGTTCTCGGCTTCCAGACTGCGATTGATCGCACTGATCACGCCCGTCGTGACGGTGCGCTCAAGGCCAAAGGGGTTCCCGATCGCGATCGCCAACTGTCCCGGCTTGAGCCCTTCCGAATTGCCGAGCGTCACTGGGATGAGTTTTTCGGCGGGCACCTCGACCTTGATCACGGCTAAATCGACGTTGGGGTCGGTGCCGACGACGCGGGCGGGGACGACCGTGTCATCCGAGAATGTCACTTCGATCGTGCTCGCTCCCTCGACGACGTGATTGTTGGTGACGATATAACCCTGTTTATCTAGAACGAACCCTGATCCGGTGCCCTCTTGGGGAATAGGACCGAAAAGGCTCTGGGTAATCACACGGCTCGTGATGTTGACGACCGAGGGACTCACGCGCTCGTAGATATCTACGACCAACTGCTCCTGGGGCACGATGACGGTGGAGGTTGGAGTGGGTGCAGAAATCGGCGGAGACGTTGACGCGGGAGGCGTCGGTTGAGTATTGACGGCAGTATTGGAGGTTGAGGGAAGAGTAGACGTGGGTTGGGAAGAATTTCCGTTTTGTCCTTTGTTGTTTAGCTCGACGGTGTTCCACCAAAGGAGCCCACCGGCGACGGCGATCAAGAGTATCATTCCAATTAAAGTTTTTTTCATCGAAAAACCTCCTCAAGAATCACACTGACAGAGTCGGGCAAACAAAAATCATACGCAATCCATTCTGCCAAGTGATGAGGCCGGTGGGCAACTCGGAGATAGGCCGAGTTGCTCGTCATGTGAGAATTCGCCAAGAGCTTTTATTCTTGCCTCACTTCAAGATGAGCAGCTTGCCGATCTCGCTCTTGCGCTTCCCTTCTTTCGTGTGAGCTATGGCAACGTAGAAGTAAACCCCAGAGGCGACGCGGCTTTGGGTGAGCCCTTGCAATTCCCAGCGGACACTATTGCGTGCGCTGGGCTCGACGATGCTGCTGTCAAAAACTCGCTGGCCTGAGAGATCAAAAACGGTAATACGAAGTTTGTCTATCTCTGAAACTTGAGCGACGAATTGAACTCCAGAAAGGCCAGCCTGCGCGCGGACGAGCTGTCCATCTTGTTTGGGTGTGAGCCACAACGTGTCATTCGATAAGCTACTCGATCCAGCCAGGGCGCTAAAACTTGCCCCTTGGTCTCGGTGATCGATCGATTTTTTGAAGTCATCGACCAGTTGCAAGACGGTCAGTTGCAAGCTGAATGTTCCCGCCGTCGTGGCACGGATTCCGATCTGAGCCAAGACAGCATTCAGAGTGTCGGGTGTGATAATGTTATTTTTGTCGCTCGCAGTGAGTGTCGCTGACTTCTTGTCCCGGGCGATCTTCGCTTTGCCCTTCAGAGTCCCGAAATTGACGCTCACGATCTGGGCATTGCCCACCACGGACACGATAATCTTGTAGCTGGAAAGACCCGAGAAGATGCCGTCGGAGGAGATCCACGAGATAGTCAAGGGAACGCTGGCGACTGTACCGGGAGTGATGGGGCCGATCGCGCTAAAGCTCAGCACGGGGTCTGGGCCTGCAGCCAGGCTGGGGAAACCAATACAACAACCGCGAGGAAGTTCATTATTGGTTTCTTCGGATTCTTTGATAGTGCCTTCGATAGTTCCTAGCAGATCATTGGGGTCCGTCGGAGGGTCTACGATCGCTCCGAAGCAGGCATCGATGGGAGACTCAGCGCTGAGGAATTGTACTTCTTGAGGCGCGAGTGACTTAAAAGTGGTAGAACCAATTTCGATGGGAAAGAAGCTGGTGAATTTACATCCGAATTGAGAGTTAGGAGCAGTACCCGTGCTTAAGATTTTGACAAGTACGGAGCGGGCTTTGGCTGAGCTGCGGTTCGCGATCCTCGCTGTGATTGTTCTGTGTCCATTAGGCAAGGGGGTCACTGTCAGGTCTTCCAAGACAAGGTCGGGGCTTTTGACGATTTTGAAGACTATGCCGTAGAGAGAATCATGAGGAGGAGTTCCGGCGGTAATCAGCTCTGCCACATACGTACCGGCTTTGGCTTGCTTGTCGTTCTTGTCTTTTTGGTCCCATTGGAGCGTACTCTGGGCCTCTGGAGTGCTCGGCCCGACACAACGAACGGGAAGCGGGAGCACATTCGTAATGAGGGAGCCATCCGTCTTACGAATTCGGATGCCCTCGACTTCGACCTCATTGGCTGCGCAGGCAGGAGCTGGGGTATCCGGAGAGCCGTGGCTGAATTCAAGGCTAAAGGTGAAGGTGATGGGCTGACCGAGCGAAAACTCTCTGTCGGGGATTGAGCTCAAAGGCTCGCGATCCGTCGTCAAGGCTCCATGAGACGCATAAGCACTGAAACCGATGCTCGTTAAAACTAGACAACTGCTGAAAATCAACAAAAACTGTGAAACCTTGCGCATAGTGGCTCTTCCTCCTCGTTTATTCCATTATACACAGACTATTAAAAACTCCTAGCGATAAGGAGTATATCCGAGCGATGTTGATTTTTTGTTGAATGCCGAATTCCTCTCTAGAAAACGCGTTTTTTGGCGTTAGTGCGCTTGTTTTATTTCTTCCAAAATCTCCCGATTGGACTTGATGCCCAAGAAAAGCTCACGAATTTTTGCGTCTTCTATCGCGTTAGCCAATTGCATCAGTTTTTCATACGCTCTCTGCAGATAGGGCCGAGCCGCGGATGATTTCCCGGTTGCCACGAGCGCTTTGTAATGCGCCCAATGAACCATCCGCGCATATTTGACATGCTCGACGTGCTCCAATAGCTCCCGCGCCCGCTGGGAGATGGCGAGAGCTTTGGCGTACTCTTTTTGTGCGAGATAAGTCAGACTCTGGTAGGCCAAGCATTTGATCTCTTCGGGCTTGGCTCCCACGGATTCTACTCTCTGCCGGGCTTGCTCCAGCCAATCGAGCGCTTCGGAGAGTTTCCCAAATTCCAAGTGAAGCGCCCCCAAATCGCACAACGTATAGCTCTCTCTCAGTTTGTCTCCGATGGCACTCTGAATGGCTTGCGCTTCCCGATAAGAACGAAGCGCAGACGCGTAGTCGCCCAAGCCCTGATGAGCGCCTCCCATGCCGTAGAGCGCGACGGCTTCCCAGACGCGACTTCCCAGCTCGCGGTAGAGTTCGTGCGCTTTCTGAGAATGTTCTAAAGCTGGTGTGTATTCACCGAGCGATCGGTGGGTTTCTCCCAAGCCGAGCAAAACTTGCCCGATGCCGCCGCGATCGTGGATATTTTTGCAAAGCTCATAAGCCCACTCATAGTGTGAAAGAGCCTTGTCATATCGTTCCAGATTTAGGTAAAGAATTCCCAAACTACTGAGAGTATTGGCTTGCCCACGGATAGCTCCAATCTGCTGGAACATCTCAGATGCTTTTTCGTAAGTTTCTAAGGCAGCTCGATAATCTCCTCGGTAATCCTGGATGGCGCCTATGTTTTTAAGAGACTGAGCGTCCACCAACTTGTCGCCTATTTGACGAGCCAGCTCACCGGCCTTATGATAGCACTCAAGGGCCTCGCTGTATTGACCTAGCTGGTGATGAACGATGCCGATGTTATGCACCGCGTTCATGTGCTCTCTGGCTGCCCCCATGGCTTCCGCGAGATGGGCTGCTTGCGTATAACACTCCAGCGCTTGTGAATGTTTTCCCAAGTACCAGTGCACGGTGCCGAGGGTCTGGAGGGCTTGGCCTTCGCGCTGACGATCTTTCAGTCGCCGTGCGAGCTCCAGTGCTTGCTCGATTTCTGATTGCGCCTCCGAATATTTGCCGAGCGCGATCGCAAGCTTCGATTGACGAAGATGTGCCTCGCACAGTGAAGTCTTATCTTTGAGAGAAGCGGCCCACCGGAAAGCTTCGGCGATTGCTTGTGCTTGCTCGGCTCGGCGTCCCCCAATGTCGTAGATCGCGATACGCTGGGTCAAAATCTCAAACCCTTTTTGGGCTAAAGCTGAATCTGGCGGTTGTTCAGCCTTCAGCTCTTGATAAAGTTTTAGTCCAATCTCTGTCAGTTTCAATCCTTCTTCGTTCTGGTAACGAGCGACGGCTTGCTGCAGCGCCAGGAGCGTATAGTCGAGCGCCTTGCGGAGTTCTTGGCTCTGCGAGAAATGGTGCGCGAGGGCATTATAGTATTCTCCCAAGCGAGCGCTGTAGAGTTGCTCAATGGTTTCCCCGACTTGTCGATGGAGTTTCTGTCGTCGGGGCGCACTCGTCTCACTGTAAATGACTTCACGAACTTTGTCATGATTGAATTCATAATGACCGTTCTCAGCGATGAGCAACTGGGCTTTGGCTAATTTCTCGACCACGTCCAAAGCCGTCGGCTTGTTCCAGGCTTTCTCTAAGAGGCTATAGTCAAAGCGACGGCCCGCCACGGCTGCGAGCGTCAGCAGCTCTTGCTCTTCTTCGTTCAAGCGACTGAGCCGACGTTGGATGACTTCTTTGATTTTCGTGGGGATGAGTAACTCTCTGTAATTGGCCGTGATCTCATCGATGTCGGTCATCCACACGTTATTCTCACTGACTTGCATCGCACCTTCTTCAAAGAGTGCTTGCAAAACAGCAACCAAGAAGAAGGGATTGCCCTCGGTTTCCTGGTGCAGTCGGCGACCGAGCCGCTCGGCAACGGCTTCTGGCATCCGGCCCATCTCCCGCAAAAGTTTTTCAGTCTCGGCTACGGAGAGACGAGTCAACTGAACGTAATGGATGATCTCTCGCCCGGTCTCATCGCGCAGCGGAGCGAGCGGCGGCTTTGAGACCTCTTCGCTACGATAGGTTCCCCAAATAATAATAGGATAGGCCGCGATGCGCGGAGCAGAGTAGTGCAAAAAATCAGATGTCGCTGAATCGGCCCAGTGCAGGTCATCCAGAAAAAGGATGAGAAATTTTTCTTGCCCCAACAGGATCAATAATTGTGTCAGCGCTTCAAAAAGACGATGGCGCTCTTGTTCGGGAGAGAGTGCGGGATTCGTTGGCAGTTCTTTGAGCGTCAGAAATTCAGGGACGAGCTTGGCTATCTCAGAAAGCCACAGAGGAGCAAGAGAGTTTTTCAGTCGTTCTGAGATTTGCTCAAACCCGTTGCGTAAGGCTTGGATGATTGGTTCAAAGGCCAATTTGGTAGCCAAATCCGAGCAGCGCCCTTGCAGAATGCGCACATCGCGCTCGCGAGCGTAAGCGAGAAGCTCCTGAATCAAACGAGTCTTGCCAATGCCTGCTTCGCCGGAGATAAAAAGCGCCCGCCCTTGACTCGCTTGAGATTCTTGCAGATGGCTCATTAAGATAGAGTATTCTTTCGTTCGTCCGACGAAGGGAGTTTTCCCGAGCGAATAGGGAATGGGATGACGCTCCACGTTCACGGGTTTATAGACTTGATCGACGCCCGGAATGTTGCGATTCAAGATTTGCTGATGGAGTGCTTTTGTTTCTGGAGCCGGTTCTACGTCGAGATGTTTGGCGAGTGTCTCTCGACAGGATTCATACGCTTTGAGCGCTTCGGCTTGGTCGCCGGCGAGATAACAATAGAGCATGAGCTGGCGATGGATGCTCTCGCGATGTTCTTGCGATCGTAGCGCTTGGTGGCAGCGGGCGATGGCGCGGCGATATTGCCCGAGGCGGGCATGGCATTCTGCTAAATTCGCCAGCGTCTCCAAGTACGTTTCTTGCCATTTCTGTCTCGGTTGAACGGCCCACTCGGCGTAACGATCTTCGGCCAGATACTCTCCCTGGACTAAAGCGAGCATGGCTTCGTAGGCAGTGGCAGCTTGTTCAAACTCTTTCTGGGTTTGTAGCGCTTGAGCGCTCCCCGAGGACCGAGCAAATTCTTCAGCATCGATGCGCGATTGGGCTCTCTGATTAAAACAGTAGCCTTTGGGAGTTCTCAGGAGATATTGAGATTCAGCGGACTTTCTTGAAGAGGGTTCCAAGAGTTTTCGTAGCTCGCTGATGCGTCGGTGAAGATTTGCTGTTGCTTTCTCGACGGTTGTCTTGCCCTCTTCGAGTTCTTGGCCCCAGAGAGCTTCGACGAGCTGGTCGGGAGTGAAGGTTTGGCTGGGCTGGCTGATGAGGAGTTTGAGAATAGTATCGGCCTTGCCGATCTTGTGGACGGCGGCGGTGATCTCTTCGTCATCTCGCCAGACCCGGAAGGGGCCGAGCAATTGAATGCGTAGACTCACTTTGGGAATTGTAGCGAGGAATTTCTGGAGAAGCCAAGTGGAATCTGCCCAATCGAGACTCCAGCGTCTTTTTTTCATAAGCTTCACTACAGGCGTTTGCTCTCTCGGCTCAGCGATTGCTACAATGCGCCTATGGAGCGAGAGAGTCCCGTGCGTCTTTTCCAAAATTATCTCAAAAGCCAGGGTTTCAACGTGACCAAAGTCCGTTGCCAGATCACCGAGACGCTCTTCTCTGCTCCAGAGCACATGACCGTCGCCGATCTGTGGGCTCGCCTGCGCAACGAAAGAAATATCTCGATGTCAACCATCTATCGGACGCTCGATTTATTAGTAGAAGGCGGGCTCATCCGCAAGATTGACTTAGGAGACGCTTTCGCGCATTACGAGCCCGTGCTCGGCCAGACGCGCCACGAACATCTCATCTGTACGCGCTGTTCAAAAATTGTTGAATTTGCTCTACCGGACATTGAAGAGAGATTCTTCGAGACGGCCGAGCATTACGGTTTTTTGCACCAACGCCATGAACTGAAAATCTTCGGGCTCTGTCCCGATTGCCAAAAATCATCCATCTCTCAGGAGGTCCCATGACCCATTTTCAGACTAGGCTACAGCGATTGCGCGATCGGATGCGCGAGCAAAAGCTCGACGCTTTTTTCATCTTCAATTTCGAGAGCTCGGACTCTCCCAATCTCTGTTATTTGACGGGCTTCCCTGGCTCCGCCGGGTTTCTCTTTGTGACTCCCAAGCGCGCTGTGCTTATGAGCGACCCGCGCTACGGCGAACGCCTCGGCAAAGAAACCCAAGGACTGGAGATCGTTGTCAAGCAGCCGCGCGAAAGACTGTATGAGAAGATCGCCGAAGTCTTTAAGGGATTGAACGTGCGCAAGGTGGGCTTCAATGCGCCGACGCTGAGCGTCCAGCAGTACCTGGAATTGACCAAAGCCTTCAAGAAAAAGAAAGCTTACGTCCGTCTCAAGCCGATGGAAGGCGTGGTTGAATCGCTGCGCTTCATCAAAGATGAGCAAGAGATTGCAGCGATCAAAAAAGCGCAGCGCGTGACTGACAAAGCTTTTGATTATATTTTGGGCGGGCTCAAGCCCGGCAAGACCGAACGCGAGATCGCCTGGGAGATGGAAGTCTTCATACGCACCCACGGCGCGGACAATTTAGCGTTCGGAAGCATCGTCGCGACTGGTCCCAACACAGCGCTGCCGCATTATGATCCGGGCAACGTTAAAATCAAGAAAGGGGATTTTGTTCTCTTTGATTTTGGCGCGGGCATGGATGGCTATTGCTCGGATATGACGCGAACGGTGGTTGTCGGTAAGCCGACGGCCGAGCAAGAGAGAATCTATAAGATCGTGCTCGACGCGCAGATGAGCGTCCTGAACAATCTCAAAGATGGCGTCAAGGGTAAACAGGGCGACAAGTTCGCGCGCGATCTGATTAAGAAGGCCAAGTACGGGGACAAATTTGGCCACGGGACAGGGCACGGGATCGGGCTGCAAGTGCACGAAGGGCCGTCGCTCTCGGTCTTAAGCAAAGCGACCCTAAAATCCGGGATGGTCGTCACGGTCGAGCCGGGGATCTATTTGCCGGGCTGGGGCGGCGTGCGCATCGAGGATATGGCGCTCGTTCAGAACGGCGGTTGTGTGAATTTGACAGGAGCCCCGAAGAAAAAATTGATCTCGGTCTAATCCATCGACGAACGATGGTAGGGGCGAAGCATTTAACGAAAATGCTTCGCCCCTACACGGCGTGGTTCAATCTTTCGACTCCGCCCGCGCCATCTCCAGAAATTCAAGAAGCTGACTGGGCTGACCGATCACAACCACACGATCACCCACTACCATCACCGTCTCAGGCGATGGATTAGCGATCACTGATCCGTTGCGTTTTTTCACCGAGAGAATCGAGACGCCCGTGCGCTCTCGTACTTTTGCGTCTTTGAGCGAAAGATTTGCGAACGCACTGTCTGCTTGAATCTCGATCTCTTGCATCTTTTGGAGTTTCTCGAAAGACGCTTCACGCTCTAGCCAGCCTTGTAAGACGCGGCCGTAGCGCTGCTCGCGCAGTTGGTGTAAATACGTCTCGAGCGCGACAGCCGGTATCCCCACGTGCACCAGCGCGTGCCGAACCATCTCGCTGGCGCCCTCGAACTCGGGCTGTATTACTTCGGTGGCACCCTCACGGAAGAGGGCTTCTCGATCCGAATCCCAATGCGCACGGGCGATAATGGGTAGCTCAGCGTTGAGTTTTTTGAGTGTCTGAAATGCCTGGCGCGCGCGGTTGGCATCGGGAAGCATCAGGACAGCCAACGCCGCCGATTCGGGATGAGCTTGGCGGCAGACGGTCTCGTTGCCGGCATCGCCGTAGATGCTGGGAATTCCGCGCTCGCGCAAATGCTTGACGATTTTGGAATCGAGATCAATCACAGTATAAGCTACATTAAAATTTTCTAGAGCTGCGCCCACTAAACTCCCCATCCGCCCGTAGCCGCACAAAATGACATGCGCGCTGGAGGGTTGGATCGCTTCACCCAAAGCTCTGCGCGACGGTGCCATCGTACTCAGTGAGCGCGTGGCTATTCTCATCCAGACGGAGTTCAACAAGATTGTCACCAAAGACGCCGCAAGCGTCACGTTGTATAGCTCGTTCGAGATGAGTTTTTCGTCCAGCCCAAGCTTGGCGATCACGAACGAGAATTCTCCAATTTGAGTGAACCCAACGCCGACGAGCAATGCGACGCGCCAAGGGCGGCCTGCGAGCCGCGTCAGCCCTGCTCTTACGATGCCCTTGATCGGGATAATCAATAACAACAAGATCGCGAGCAGTGTCCAGTTACCTAACGCGATGTGCAGGTTTCTAATGAGCGAGCAAATGATCGAACTGGAGCGGTTCACCTCCGCGCTGGAGACTCAACCAGACAGCTACCGTATGGCTGAGCACCTTGCGGAAGATCCGCGAGCCCAGATGCCACAGGTCT
>JACOSB010000093.1 GCA_016179105.1 Candidatus Acetothermia bacterium | reverse complement strand
GCTCCCAGGCGATACTTTCGCACGCGACCATATTACCACAAACTTCTCTTCGCCTGAAGGCGAGGGGTTTCGACCATCCCCGCAGGGGACACTAACCTAGGGGCTTACCAAATTCAAGGAGGCCTTATGCTTAGACGCTTCGCTGCCGGTCTTGTCGCAACTGTTTGGTTATTCGTTTCGTTCGGTCCCTTGGGTCCCGGTGGAGCGGCTCAAGCGCAACAAACTCAAGCACCCGCTCAGCCAGAGCTCGTCTTTCCTGGAGACGCCAAATTCTCAGAGCTAGAGAATAAACTTCGGGAGAAGACCCAAATCAGCGGAGCCGCGTGGGTCGAAGAGTTCAAAAAACACCAAGTCTTTGGGCAAGTCCGCAGCAGCAACGGCTTGCAGGGTACACTCTTCGTCGACTCACTCGCCGCGATCAACGTCTTGACCGGGCAAGCACCTTTCATTGTCTACGGAACGACTACGATTCCACCGGGCTCCAAGCTTGGCCAGAAGGATTTTTCGGGCAATTACGGCATCGTCATATTTACGTTTAACGGATTAGTTCTCGCGCTGATCGACGTCAACACTGGGAGCACCGGAGCCTACGTCATTCTGCCGGTCGAAGGCCAGACAATCATCGTCGCTCCTCTGTTCTTCTCGCTCTTCTCGCCCGTGGGAGTTTTCCAAGTGCTCTTCTCGCTCATCACCGTGCCAGCGCCAACGCCGCAGACGCCAGCTGCACCGCAGATTCCACAGTTGCCCTCGCCCATCTGTCCAGCAGAATTGACGAGCAAGAGCGATCTGAACGTTCCTTTGAACAATCAAGTGACAATCGCCAGCATTAAAGATGATTCGGGTAATCCGCTCTTTGAGATCGGCGGAGCGCCGCCGGGAATTCTGACTGTGCAGGCCTTCGGTGACTCTTCGTTCCTGCAATTTGAGTACGCGATCGCCGTTCAGCGTCGCAACGGGATCATCATCGGTCCCGGCACAGCGCGCATCCTGTTGAGTCCTGAAGTGCCCTTCGCGCTCCTCGTCACGAGCGCCACAAAGACAGCCTGTGTGCAAGCCACGCCCAAAGTTGTGAACGGCGTGATTACGATCGTCGGGACCTTGGCGACGAAATGACTCCGCACTAACGAATCTCTTGCGTAGTAGGGGCGAGGTTACCTCGCCCCTACAGATTAATTGATTTCATCAGTTCAGAAAGTATGACAAGCGCTGCTCTCTTGTCCAACGGCTCATTCCCATTCCCACACTTGGGCGAGTAAATGCACGACGGGCAGCCTGTTTCGCACGGGCAATCGCGCACGAGTTCGTAGGTTGTTTGAACCAATTGAGAAAAAAGTTCGAATGTCTTCTCTGCTATGCCGATCCCGCCCTGAAAGCCGTCATAGATAAAAATGGTCGCGGTGCCCGTATCGGCGTGCAACGATGTAGAAAGGCCTCCGATGTCCCAGCGGTCGCACATCGCGAAGTAGGGCGTCATCGCGATCAGCGCGTGCTCGGCCGCATGCAGCCCGCCGGCCCAATCAAAGCCGGCTTTGGCCACTGTATCGCGTACACTCGAGGGCAACGTGAACCAGAGCGCAACAGTCTCAAACTCAGTCGAGGGCGAGTCGAGCGCGTGCACTCCCAAGGGTTTATCGAAGCGCATTACGCGAAACCCGATCACTTGCTCCTTGACGAAAACGTCTCCGACATTCAGTTCAAACGCTCCAATACTCTTTGTGTCTTGGACGCGGCGAATGCGAATTTCGCTAGACTTGAGCGTATCGGTGTAATAATCGAGATCGGCGTGGCGGGCTATGGCGATTCCTTGTCCCAAATTCAGGCTCTCCATCAGAAAAGTTTCGCCCTGGTGGAGAAAGACCGCGCCTGGATGAGTTTCTTCTAACGCGCGTTGCTGTTCGATTGTTTCTAAGATTTCGCCATCGCAAAGAACACGAATCGTTTGCGCAGAGATGTTGTCCAAGCTGACGATTTCTGCCGGGCGTGCCATCCCGCGATAGACCCAACCCATCGGTGTCTTTTGGATTAGATGCTGAGCTTGGAGCGCGTTCATCAATTCCGGCCCACGCGGCCCGAAATAGTGTTCATCGCTCTCTTTGACGGGAAGCTCAGCCACGGCACACATCAGATGCGCCAGCAAAATATGCTCGTTCTCTAAGTCGATGATCGCGTGTTCGTGCGGACGCTCGAAGAAGCGTTCGGGATGCCTCATAAAATACTGATCGAGTGGGTTCTCGAAGCCTACCAAAGTTACCATTGAATCTTGCTGGCCGCGGCCGGCTCGCCCGGCTTGTTGCCATGTTGAGAGCACCGTGCCGGGATAGCCTGAGATAATCACAGAATCCAGACTGCCTATGTCAACGCCCAACTCGAGTGCGTTGGTTGTTGCAACTCCGTGAAGGGTTTTTTCTTTGAGCCCTTGCTCGATGCGGCGCCGGTCTTCGGGCAAGTAGCCGGCTCGGTAAGCCGCGAGCGTTTTGTGCGTCGCATGCTGCGCCCAGTGGGTCGTGAGTTCGGCCATCTTGCGCGAGACCGTGAAACAGAGCGTCTGCAAATCTGCGTTGACGTGCTGAGCCAGTAAGTCGCTCGACTGCCGGTGCACGGATTTGGCTTCGTTCTTCAGTGGATTCCAGAAGACAAAAAACTTGCGACCGTGTGCCGAGCCATCTTCAGCAATCAGAGAAAAATTTTGTCCGGTGAGTTTGTGTGCGTGCTCTAATGGGTTCGCCATCGTCGCCGATGCGAGCACGAATTGTGGCTTCGCACCATAGAATGCCAAAATTCGCAACAAACGGCGAAGGAGCAACGCGACATTCGAACCAAACACGCCGCGATACCGATGCGCTTCGTCAAGGACAACAAACTGAAGATTTTCGAAAAAGCGCTTCCATTTGTTATGCCAGGCTAGATACTGGTGAATCGCGTACGGATTGCTCACAATGATACGCGCCCGTTCTCGAATTCTTGGACGCAGATGCTCCGGCGTGTCACCGTCGTAAACGCTCGCGTGAAAATTGAGACTCGCCGCCGCTTCGAGCTCTTGGAGCGAGCGCAGCTGATCATTCGCGAGCGCTTTCAAGGGATACAAATAGAGTGCAGTTCCAGTTTTTGATTTAGAAAGTTTTTCGAAAATGGGCAGGTTGAACGCGAGCGTCTTGCCCGATGCCGTCGGCGTCGTCAAGATAATATTCTTGCCTTCACGGAGGAGTTCAATCGCACGCGCTTGGTGCGTGTAGAGTTTTATGCCGCGACGATCCAGATGTCGTTGGATCGCTATGGATAATGGAGTGCTGAGTTCCGCATAGATGGGCGCTTGTTCGGGAATTTTTTTGATGATCTCAATCTGGCCCCGGTACCAGTCGAGTTGCTGCAAATACTCGAGAAGAGATTCGATCTTCATGGCTCGCAAAGCTTGGCGAAGAGCAAACTCAGTGAGAGGAGGTCTTGCTTGTTATGTTCTAAAATCGGGATGAGCGGGCCGATGTTTTGCTCTTCCAAATAAGTGTTATAGAAGTCGGGCACGAGCACGCTGGGCAAATCGATCGAGCGCTCTTTTCGCAATATCTCGCGTTCGACGGTTTCCAAGCGCACATCGGGGAGAAATTCACGAAAACGTCGACGCGCGTGCGCCAGTAAATCAAAATGCACAGGCTCGAATTGGCAAGGCATTCCATAATAATTGAGTCGATCTTTGATGTAATTGACATCAAACGCGCGCCCATTATAAGAGACGATCGCTTTCGCCAAGCGCAACTGTTCGAACGTGTGCACGAGCGCGGGCAACTCTTCGGTGATGTTACGGGCGAAAAACTGATGGACTTCGATCGCCTGCCCGCATGGGCAGGCGACTCCTAATAAAATAATAGGACGCCCAAAGAGCCCCATGCTTTCCAGATCAAAGAAGACCAGAGAAGTGGGCTCGATGAAGTGCGCCAGTCGGATCGCCGTTGGATGTGAGCGTGGCAACCAACGCGCGAGTTGATTCTCCAATTGTTTGAGATCTCGTGCTTGCATCCAATCTAGGATATGTTGAACTTCCTGTCCCCAGCGAGGGTGCTGCGCCAGATCGGAGAGCTTGTTGATGCCTCGGGCGTTCAAGGCGTGTTCGAGCGTCGGCCCGACGCCATACAAGAGCTTGAGTTCAGATTCTATCACCTCTTGGGCAAAACCTGGATCAAACGTCGTGAGGGCAATGGGCTCTTGATGAGTGATGCGCAAGAACGTGCCAAACTCGTTTTGCTCGAATTGGGTTTGATAGATTTCTTCGAGTTGCGCGCCCTTGAACTCGGTGAGTAACGAACGCTTCAGCCGCATGGCCGCGTCGAACTCGCTGGCCGAAGCGCGAGCAAAGCCAAACGGACCTTCTCGATCGGGCGAAAAATATGCGTCTTGCTGAGCGATTTGCGCGCGCCGCTTGAGGCGCTCGGCGATCTGGGCCAGATCTTTCATAGCCCTCATTCTATACGCAAATCATCGTCGGTTAGCAAATGGAAAATCAGTGAGCAGCAGACATCGCACGTAGATTTTGAATTGCTTTAGGCAAGATCTCTAGGACGCAATCGAGATCGCTTGCGCTGTTCGTTCGTCCGAGAGTCAAGCGTAGCGATCCGTTGGCCAGGGTCGGTTCCAGCCCCAGTGCGAGCAAGACGTGCGATGGGCTTATCTCTCCTGCGTGACACGCTGCCCCGGTCGAAGCACAAATCCCTTCTAAGTCAAGCTTCAGAATGATTGACTCACCGTCAACGTTTTCAAAACAAAAGCTGACAGTCCCCGGAAGCCGCTCAGTCGGATGCCCTGTGAGGCGGGCTCCTTCTATGCGCTGGAGAATCTCTTTTATCAAGCGATCACGCCATCTAGATAAACGAGTTGCTTCTTCTTCGAGAAATTCAGAGGCGATTTCGAGCGCGAGTCCCATCCCTGCGATCCCGGCCACGTTCTCAGTACCAGAGCGGAGATCATGTTCTTGACCGCCGCCGTGGATCAGCGGATCGATCACGGTGCCACGTCTCATATAGAGCCCGCCAACGCCCTTGGGGCCGTAAAATTTATGCGCTGAGAACGAGAGCAGATCGACATTAAGTTTCTGCACATCGACCGGGAGGTGCCCGACCGTTTGCACCGCATCCGTGTGAAAGTAGACTTCTGTCTCAGCGAGCAGTGCACCGATCTCTGCAATGGGTTGAACCGTGCCGATCTCGTTGTTTGCGTGCATGATCGAGACGAGTATGGTGTCTGGACGAAGCGCTTTCTTGACATCGTGCGCGTCAACCAAGCCCGTTGAATCCACTGAGAGATAGGTTACAGTAAACCCGCGACGCTCTAAGTATTGACACGTACGCAGCACGGCATGATGCTCGATCGTCGAGGTGATGATGTGTCGGCCGCGATCTTGATTCGAGTAGGCGAAGCCCTTGATCGCTAGGTTGTCGGCTTCGGTGCCGCCGCCCATAAAAATAAGCTCGCCGGGCGCACAGTTCAGAATTTTGCTGATCTTGCGGCGGGCGTCTTCGACCGCGCGACGAGATTCTTGGCCCAAAAGATAGCTGCTGTTGGGGTTGGCGAATTTTTCATTCCCCAAACTCTGCATGAGAGCTGCGGCACGAGGATCGACGGGCGTCGTCGCGGCATGATCGAGATAGATTTTCGCACTAGGAATTCGCGTTGGCATGTCTCTTCTTCGCCAGTCGATGGCCGATCACGCCACCAACAAATGTCGTAGCGATGATGAAGAATGGCTCAATAACAAAGGAGCCGAGCAAACTCATCAATAAACTGAATAAAGCGATGAAGACCAATGCGGTCAACCAACCTACGGTAGCTCCTATGATGACAAAAATGGCCGTTCGCATCGATCCTACTCACAGACCACAACGATGGATAAGTGTTATTGCTCGGCCATTGCGTACGGCAGTAGCGCCATCTTGCGGGCGCGCTTGATCTGGCCGGCGACGGCGCGCTGATGCTTGGCGCACAGCCGGGTCGCGCGTCGGGGCAGAATCTTGCCAACTTTGTTCAGATAGCGCCGCAACTCATCGGCTCGTCTGTACGAGAACTTGATATCGTGTTCGCATACTTTGCAGTCCCGGCGGTTCGACCGCATCGGACGGTCTTTTCGCCGGCGCTTTCGATCTTCACCACGCTGCATCAAAATGGAACCTCCTCATCGCCCGCGGGGGGCTCTTTCTCGGTGTTAGGCGGCGTAGCGGCTTCGCTGCTGCTGGCCTCCGACGAACGGCCACCGCCACTGCCCAAAAATTGTACAGCCTCCGCGACCACTTCGATCACTTTCTTGCGCTCGCCCTCTTGCGTCTCGAAGGTATCGATGCGCAGCCGGCCATCGACGGCCACGGGTCGCCCTTTGGAGAGGAAGTTGGCACAGTGCTCGGCTTGGGGCCCCCAAACGACTACGGGCACGAAGGTCACTTCTTCTTTCATATTGCCCTCCCGATCACGCCAGGAGCGGTTGATCGCGATCGAAAATCGCGTCCGCGCGGTGCCATTCTGCGTGTAGCGTAGTTCGGGGTCATCCGTCAAATTTCCGATCATCACTACTCGATTCAAGCCGGCCACGTCTGCCTCCTTCCTCGTCTAAATCTGACTAATCCATTCCATGCTAGAGAGTACCGATGACTCTAGCTCTTCTTCACGACTTGGTAGCGCAAGACGTGCTCATCGAGCTTGAAGCGCTCTTGGAGCCGCTTGAGCTGATCCGGAGTGCTCTTGAATTCCATCACTAAGTAAAAGCCCTTCGTGTGATGCTTGGTCTCGTAAGCCAGATTGCGCACATCCCACTCGTCGGTGTTCAGCACTTCGCCGCCGTTTTCAGTGACAGTCTTTTCGAATTTGCTGATCGCGTTGGCGTAGTCTCCCTCGGCAATATCCGGCCGGAGGACATACATAACTTCGTACTGGCGCTGCAGAGTTTATCACCTCTGTATTTGGAAATCGCTGCTAGTATACACAAGTCTGCGGCGGCGATCAACCGCGATCCGGACTCAGTTCCCAATATACTTGAGGCACAGAGGAGCGCTTTCTTCTGGCGTCCGAGATGTTACACCAAACACTGAGGATTTTCGACAGGGTCTTGACTTTCTAAAAACACTATGCTAGAATGTCGTCGTGAAGGGGGATATTCACAACTAAGATAGATAAAAGTTTTTTCCAGTCCGCATTTCCTTTGAGAGGAGGGAGGTGAAACTGTGAATAAGAACGAGTTCGTGGAAAAGCTGTCCGCCAAGACGGGCTTGAGCAAGAAGGGTGCTCGGGAGGCGCTCGACGCCGTGACAGGTCTGATCAGCGAGACCCTCTCCAAGAACGAGCCGGTGCTCTTGACGGGCTTCGGTAAGTTCGAGCCGCGCGCGCGCCGCGAGTCCAACCGCATCAATCCTCAGACCCAGGCTCGCATCCGCGTCCCGCGCAAGGTCGTTCCGGCGTTTAAGCCGGGCAAAGCGCTCAAGGATAAGATCGGGCGCAACCTGCGCGTCGTGGAGAAGAGCGGCCGGTTGGAGGTTGGCAAGTAAACTACTTGCACTAATTTGAAATCACTGAGGCGGAAACTGATCGCGACAGTTTCCGCCTTTTGTTTTACTAATCAAAATTTATATCTCGCGAAATCACGGCGTCAACCGATAAATCGTCCTCGGGAACGGGATCGCCTCGCGTAAATGCTCTAGCCCACAGATCCAGCTGACCGTGCGCTCGACGCCCATGCCGAATCCCGAATGCGGCACGCCGCCGTATTTTCTCAGGTCAATATACCATTGATAGGGCTCTTCGGGTAGCCCGAACTCTTTCAATCTCTTTTTGAGTAAGTCAATGTCCGAGATGCGCTGGCTGCCTCCGATCAGTTCGCCGTATCCCTCAGGGGCGATTAAATCAGCGGCGAGCACCAAGTCGGGGTTCGCTGGGTCGGGTTCCATATAGAAGGCCTTCATCATCGCGGGCATTTTTTCGATGAAGACGGGTCTTCCAAAATGCGCTCCGAGCGCTTCTTCGTGCGGAGCGCCGAAATCCCCGCCCCAGGGGATTTCCTCGACTTCACCCTTGGCGATCTTTTCTTTGCATAGCTCATTGCAGAGCTTGATCGCGTCGTTATAGAGAAGGCGCGCAAAGGGCTCTTTCAGCACGGCTTCGAGCATTGAAGTATTGCGACCCAAGTCGTTGAGCTCGCGTACGCGTTTCTCTAGGCAACGCTGGACAATATATTTTACGAGCGCTTCTTGCAGTTCTATGTTTTGCGGCTGCTCAAAGTAGGCCATCTCAGCCTCGAGCATCCAGAATTCTGTGAGATGCTTTCGTGTCTTGGATTTTTCAGCGCGAAACGCTGGGCCAATCCAGTAGACTCTACCCAAGGCCATTGCCGTGGCTTCCAGATAGAGTTGGCCACTTTGCGAAAGATATGCCTTGTTTTCATCAAAATAGTTGACTTCGAAAAGTGTGGTCGTTCCTTCACAAGCAGACGGCGTGAATATGGGCGACTCGGTCGCGATGAAGCCACGCTCATCAAAAAAATCTCGCATGGCTTGCATCACTTCGTGACGCACGCGCAGGATCGCCGCTTGTCGCGGTGTACGCATCCACAGATGTCTATGATTGAGCAAGAAGTCCGGGCCGTGCTCTTTGTGCGAGATCGGATAATCACCCTCGACGCGCTGCACAATCTCAAAATCTTTGAGTATGAGTTCGTAGCCTCCGGGGGCGCGTTTCTCTTCTTTCACTGTGCCGCAGACTTTGACCGAAGACTCTTGGCTGAGCTGTTTCGCTTTTTCGAAGGCCGGGTCTTTTTTAGTCAGTACTCCTTGGACCAATCCCGTGCCATCGCGAAAGATCAAAAACTGAATGCTCCCACTCTCGCGGCGATTGTATAGCCAGCCACGAATTTCAACTTCTTGTCCCACATGTTTACTCAAATCTTCGATGTACGCGTGTGCCATTACGCCTCCTATGTGTTCATAGCGTCGTTCAATATCTTAAGCATTTCGCCATGAATTTTACCATTCGACGCCGCTATCTCGCGACCGTAGATATTAATCGGCTCATTCTTAAAATTGGTCGCGACACCTCCCGCTTCTCGCAGAATAAGCGAAGCGGCCGCGAGGTCCCAAGGTTGAAGCACCAATCCCCAATATCCATCCACACGGCCCGCTGCAAGATAGCACAGCGCGGCGGCCGCGGAGCCGACGCGAAGCACGTTGTGGCTCGCGCGGACAAAGCGATCGAAGAGTTTCAAGTTCAGTTCTAATAGGTTGCGGTCATGCGGAGAACTCCCTATTAACAATCCTTGAGCCAGCCGATCAATCGTTGAGACGCGAATGCGCTCGCTGTTGAGCCACGCGCCCTGCCCTCGCTCCGCGACAAAGAGCTCATTTAAGGTGGGGAGATAGACTACGCCGAGCTGCAGTTCGCTCTGATGTTCGAGGCCGATGGCGACACAAAAGATGGGAAAACCGTGTGCGTAATTGGTCGTCCCATCAACTGGGTCAATGATCCAACGATACGGAGAATTTTCGACACGCGTACGCCCTTCTTCCGTGAGAATATCGTGATCGGGAAAACGTTTTTGAATTTTCTTGACAATGATCTCTTCGGACCGATGATCAAACTCTGTCACGAGGTCCGCATAGCTCGTTTTCTCTTGGAAGGCGTGGTTGCCTCCAAAATTTTCTTTGAGCATCGCCCCGGCGTCGTGCGCTGCCTCGAGCGCGAGAGCTTTTAGAGCTTGAGATTCCATTGGGAAAATTCTTCCAGAGCGCGGGTGTGCGTGAGATCGACACGGATCGGCGTGATCGCGATTTTTTCGTCGCGAATCGCTTCAAGGTCCGTGCGAAAGCCGTTGCGTGAGGGTACATCTCCAAGAATCCAGCCATCTTTTCGAAATTGTACGCGATCGCCAAACTCGAGCAGATAATCTTTCTCGCCGCCGTGTCGATGCTCTAAATCGTATTTGTCCATGTACCGATGGTACGCTTGCTGAGTCACTTCGATGCCGCGGATTTGCGTTCGCGGAAGTTTTGGGATATTGACGTTGATGCAGAGCCCGCTGGGAATCTCACGATCTACCAGTTTGACAAATATCTCTTTCGCCAATCGTGCCGCCGTGTGAAAATCCTCGCGCGTGCCTTCCCAATCCGCGAGCGAGAACGCGACCGACGGATACCCATTGAGCGTGCCCTCGACCGCGGCTTGTACCGTGCCGGAGTAAAAAACATCAACTCCCAGATTGGCTCCGGCGTTCATGCCGGAAACAACCCAATCAATTTTTTTCGTGGCTAGATGGAGCCCTAGTTTGACGCAATCGACGGGCATTCCGTCGACGGCGTAACCGAAGAATTCTCCATGTTTTTCAACTGGCTTCACACGCATAGGAGTGCGATAGGTGAACGCATGGCTTGCGCCGCTGCGCTCGGCGGACGGTGCTGTGATCAAGACTTCTCCGATCTGAGAGAGCTCCTCCGCGAGCGTATGTATACTGATCGCGTTGATCCCGTCATCGTTGGTCAAAAGTATATGCATCAGGCTCCTACCAAGAGTCGATCATACAGCGGAGGAGGCAAGCCGGCACGCTACATTTCTTCCCGGGTCTCTTCTACCGAATACTCCAACCGGCGGATTTGAACCTGCCAGGCACCGTTCTGTGCAGCAACAATCATGCAACTCGCCCGCCAATCCCCATCGCGCGGCTGGCCGACGCTTCCAGGATTGATGAGATAGCGCTCGCTCGGTTCGCAAAGCAACTCGAAATCGTCGACAATCTGTCCGCCTAAGACGTCGCCACCATTCCATTGAAAAATCGTAGGAATATGCGAATGTCCGAAAAAGCCGATCTCTGTCTCGAGTACGTGAAAATTGTGATAAGCCACGCGCCGATCGAAAATATATTCCCACAATGGATCACGAAAGCTCGCGTGCGTGATCGCAAAGTTCTCGAATTGCGTGGGCAGCGGCAAGCTCGCCAAAAATTCTCTCGTCTCCGGAAGAAGCTGGTCTCGCGTCCAGAGCCCTGCTTTGCGCGCATTGCTGCTGAACTCTTCGATCTCAGAATCGCCGACAATGAGGGTATCGTGATTGCCGCGGACGGCGATCATCTTTCGGTCTCTCACCAGCATCGCGCACTCGTTCGGCCACGGGCCGTAACCGATAATATCCCCACAGCAAATGATCGTACCGATGTGCCGGCGTTCAAATTCATCCAAGACTTCTTCGAGCGCCGGGAGGTTGCCGTGAATGTCCGAGACGAGACCGAATTTCATGCTACCCTTTCAGCCTCGACTCCATAATCTTGAGAATCTCTTCTTTCTTCGAGGTGGCACGGCCGGCCAGTGCATCGCGCCTCTGTGAATACGCGTTCTTGAATGCGGTCTCGTGAATCCAACTCAGATTGATGCGGACGTTGAGCAAGGCCGCTTGCAATGCGGCTTCTCCCAGCACCGCACCGGCACCGGCGTCGCTGACGGCGTTCTTGTTGCCCTCAAGAGCAGCCACCTCAGTTAATTCCAAAACACGATAACAAAGGGACGCTGCCTGATAGGGAATTTCCGTAGCGTGTTTCAAAGCTTCTTCTAGTTTCTTCTTGCGCTCCGCCTTCTCGTTCTCCGTAGTTTGCGGGAGCTTCATCGCCACCATCACGTGATTGAACGCTTCTGCATCGGTGTCGATCAACTGAAGCAATTGGTCGCGCAAACGGGTTGCTTCAGTGAGCACGGTTTGCATATCGGCCTCGACCGATTGATACGCTTTCTTCCCGATCGTGAGAGAGGCCACCATGCAGGCGAGGCTCGCCGCGAGGCTTCCGGTCAAAGCCGCGGCGCTCCCTCCGCCGGGCGTCGGTGCTGAAGAAGAGAGCGCATGAGAAAAAGCATCTAGGGTTTGCGTCTTAGTGTTCATAGTTGGGTGATTCGCGAATGAGTTTACGCCTCGCGCCGCCAGTAGACCCGCGCGAAGCGATCTCCCTCGGAATACTTGACCTCAAATTCTCCTTTGTGTGCGTGATGGATGGCCTCACCGATGCGACGGGCCAGATGGAAATTGGTGACCGCGATCTCGAGCGCATCGGCGTTGTTTTTGGTCCACATGATGCGTTGCAGCGGACGGTGCTCGTTGGCTAATTTTTCTTGATTCTTCGCGACGTTCAGAATCTCAGACTCGTGAGCATTCAAATACTTTCCTTGCAAGATGACGACGCCGCCGGGATTGCGATCGGCGACGCGTCGACAGGCAGGACATTTTTCTTTGCTGGAATGGGGCGGGGCGATTTGACTATTCGCCCAATGTCCTTTGTGGTAGACCAGTCCACAATCCGAGCAGACGGTCGGCTCTGGGTATTTGCGCTTCTCGTAATAGGGACTGTTGGGATTCTCTCCGTCGTCATGGCCGGGCCATTGTTCGCTGCCGCGCCAGGATTCTCTTTTCATACATCCTCACCCCCACACGCTTACTATAACGGCGCTCCAACATAGTGTCAAACTCGCAAGCGCAAGGGTCGATTCGAGCTAGCTGCACGTTTCAATTTTTCTTGAGTGATCGACAGACTTGTCCAGCCCATAAGAAGAGAGTAAAATCAAGACTGCTGGAGGTGGGATATGTCATCCCACAAAGAGCCGCTCGCCCGTGAGCACCTGGGCTATCAGCTCATTTACAATCTCAAAGATGCTCCCTTGGGCCGTCGCACGCTCGTGCAGCGTACGGGCCTTACTGAGAGCGTGGTGCGCACCGAGCTGGAGAAGCTGGAGGCTCAGAAGTTTGTGAACTTCGCCAAGGCCGGCACAACGCTCACTCACAAAGCGCGTGAAACGTTCGCTGCACTCTTCACGTGTCTCGCCCAAATAGAAGAACTTGAGCTGCATGAATTGAAGCTGGATCATTGCAATCGGGCAGCATTGATCCGCTCCGGAGCCGACGGATTACGCACCTGGCTCTTGCGGGATCTCGCAGTTCGGGAAGGAGCTAGCGGCACGATCTTCTTGACTCGCTGTGAAAAATATTTGAGTCTACTCGAAGAAGATCGTCCGCTCGCAGCACAAAATCCACACGATGCAAGAGTCATTGAACGTACCTTCCCATCTACAAAAATAGGCGACTTGCTCGTGATCGTCTTTGCGGCAAACCGCGCCGACGCCGGGGCCGGACTCTGGCGTGTCATTGCTGAAATCATCCCCGTTTTCGAAAGGAGCTTTTCATGAACTACTCTCTGCGGTCAAGAATTCTTTTTGTCGCTCTTTTGCTGGTCTCGATCTTGGTCTTGCCCACGCTCGCGGGATTTCCCGTCAAAATTATAGATGATCGCGGCAAGGAGATCACGATCTCCAAAAGACCCGAACGGATCGTCATCGCGGGTCCCGCGCTCTATGGAGAAGTCTTAGTCGATTTAGGTGCTGCTGCGCGCGTGGTCGGGGTCACGGACTCTGCTGACAACCCTCCCGAATTTGCGAAGCTAGAAAAACTGGGCAGTGTCTTTGCTCCCAACATCGAGAAAATTATCGCCTTGAAGCCTGATCTTGTCTTCGGGACTTTTGGGAAACCGAGAGATGCCCTGGAAGCAGCCGGTCTTATTGTGGTCACGACCTCCCCGATTGAAAGCTCACTCGACGTCTTCAAAACTGTGCGCACTGTAGGGCTTGCGATCGACGGAGAAGCATTAAAAGCTGACACACTCGTAGGCCGGTCGAGCGAGTCGATTGTGATAGATGAAGCGAAAGTTTTGGAGCGCGCCAAACCGACTGTAGCTATCTTATATCCTTCGGCCGAAGCGCCCCCGTTCGCCGCCGGCAGCGAAACGCCGGAGAACGAGATTCTGCTGCGCGCGGGTGGACAGAATATTTTTGGGGATATTGCGAGCTACAAGCAAGTTAATTTTGAGGAACTCATCAAGCGCAACCCGGAGATCATCATCACGGACCCCTCACAAATCAGTCTGATTACGGGCAATAAATTATTGAAAGACTTGAAGGCCGTGAAAGCTGGAAAAGTCTTGGGCGTGAAAGCCTCGGCGTGGACGTCGTCACGCATCGCGAGCACCTTGCGCGAGGTGGCCAAGCTCTTACACCCGGACGTTTTCAAGGAGAAATAAAGCACAACATGCGGAAGAAAAAGCGCTGGGTGCTATTTAGTCTGTGTTGTTCGCTCTTAGTAGGAATCCCTTGCGCCGTAGCGATCGGACCTGTTTTCATTCCTGTCACCGAAACTGCTAAGATACTCTTGAATCACTTCCCGTTTGTGGTTTTTTCAGTCAGCGACCTAACGAACGCCTTGATTGTAGACCAAGTTCGTTTGCCACGGGTTCTTCTCGCCGCTTTGGTGGGCTTTGCGCTCGCGGCCTGCGGCACGGTCATGCAAGGGCTCTTTCGCAACCCGTTGGCAGACCCTTACTTACTGGGAATCGCAAGCGGAGCCACCGCCGGCGCTGCTACGGTCATCGCACTGCGACTCGATGCGCTCCCGTTCGTCTTGCCCCTCGGAGCATTTCTCGGGGGCTTGCTCGTCGTGCTGATTGTCTATCAGTTGAGCCGAACACCTCTCGGTAGATTGGACAATCTGACGCTCATTCTCGCGGGCGTGGCGCTCGCGGCGCTCTTCTCGGCTATTTCTAGTTTTTTGCTATTTGTGGCAAACAATGACCAGACCCGTCGGATCGTTTTTTGGGTCTTGGGCGGGTTGGGCGGGGCTCAATGGACACACGTGCAGCTTCTGGTTTGGGTGATCGTTTTAGGAATGAGTGTGCTACTGCTCTTCGCTCGCGATCTGAACGCACTCGTCTTGGGGGAAGAGATGGCCACCCACTTGGGAGTGGACTCGCGACATCTGAAAAAACTTTTGCTGGGGACTGCGACGCTCATGACCGCAGCAGCCGTCGCAACGGCGGGCACGATTGGCTTTATCGGGTTGATCGTGCCCCATGCGCTGCGCTGGCTCGTGGGGCCGGACCATCGTATGCTACTGCCCGTTGCTGGTCTAAGTGGAGCGCTCTTGTTGTTGGCATGTGACACAGCTGCGCGGACGGTCTTACAGCCGGCCGAGCTTCCGGTGGGTATTATCACTGCACTCTTGGGAGCGCCTTTTTTTCTCTTCTTACTCCGTAGACAAAAGCAAGCGTTCGTACGTCCGCTAAGTAGGGAAGGTTTATGAAGATACGAGTGTGCGATCTGGGACTAAGTTACGATGGAACTCCCATACTGGAAGGGGTTCATCTAGCAGTCGAACCGCATCAGCTGGTTGCCCTGATCGGCCCGAATGGTTCGGGAAAGACGACACTGTTGAGAGCCATCTCAGGACTGCTCGCACCACAAGAGGGCGCTATATATCTCGATTTTGCGAAAGTGCACGGACTGACGCCGGCTCAAATCGCTACTGAGCTGGCCTCGATCGAGCAAGAAATCCATGCCTCCTTCGAGATGACCGTAGAAGAGATCGTCTCGCTGGGTCGACTGCCCCACCTGGGACGCTTTAAAAGTTTCACCGCGCAAGATCATGCGATAGTAGAAAGAGCCATGCAGCGCACCGATATTATTCACTTCGCCGAGCGTTCAATCAACACTCTGAGTAGCGGAGAACGCCAACGGGTCTGGCTCGCGATGGCCCTCGCTCAAGAGCCTCAAGTGCTCTTGTTGGATGAGCCGACGTCGCATTTGGATATTAAATATCAAATGGAGATCATGGAGTTAATCAAAAGACTGTCAGACGAGGGACTCGCGGTGCTCGCCTCGGTGCACGACCTGAACTTGGCCGCTCAGTTCTCAGACAAAATTGCCCTGATTGCCGAAGGCCAGCTCTTGGCTTTTGATACTCCTGAGAAAGTCTTGACTGAATCCTTGATCGAGCGCGCTTATCGTACCCCCATTTGCGTGGCCCGTTCTGCAGACGGCCCAATCTTTGTCATCGCTCAACGTGTGGACCACAAAGAAGTTCAGGCGTTAGGATAGATCTAAGGAGTCAGCCATGCGCATCGTCTCACTCTTGCCCAGCGCCACTGAGATTATCTACGCGTTGGGGCTCGGCGATTCGCTGGTAGGCGTCTCGCACGACTGCGATTTTCCCTCAGAGGTGTCACAAAAGCCCAGATTGAGCCAAGCACTCGTCAATCTCGATATGCCGAGCGACGAGATCGACGCGATTGTGAGAGAGCAACTCCATAATGGCTTGAGCGTCTATCATCTTGATGCGACCCTACTTCAACAGCTCGAGCCCGACTTGATACTCACTCAGGAACTATGTGAGGTCTGCGCTCCCTCGTATGATCAAGTGCTCGAAGCAGCAAAAATCTTGGAAGGTAAAACGAAGGTCGTCTCGCTCGAACCCAATACTCTCGAAGATATTCTGGGAAACATTCAACTCGTCGGTGAGTTGACGGAGCGAGAACATTATGCACAGAGTTATATCCAGGCTTTAAGGGAGCGCATCGATCACATTCGACAAATCACTGAAGACTTGGACGAGCGCCCGAAGGTAGGCTGCATCGAATGGCTTTCTCCCGTGATGATCGGAGGCCATTGGGTGCCGCAGATGGTCGAATACGCGGGCGGCGAAGATTGGCTCGGAGAAACGAGCGAGCCCTCCCGCGAGGTCGCCTGGGGCGATATTCTCACCTACAACCCAGACATTCTCGTCTTCATGCCTTGTGGATTCAACGTAGAGAGAACGCTGGAAGAGATGGACCTGGTGATCGAGCGCGAGGGATGGCAAGAGCTGAAGGCGGTCAAGGAGGGGCAGATCTATGTCGTCGACGGGTCATCGTACTTTAACCGTCCCGGACCGCGCATCGTGACGGGCTTGGAGATGATGGCTCAAATGATTCATCCTGAATACTTTAGGGGACTCGCTCCCGCTGGATCGCTCATGCGTATTGCTTTTGAGAAACTAGAGTAGCAAGGGAGAAGCTGTGCAAGAAACAAAGAACGAACTGGGCCTAGTGCAGATGTGGTGGGGCAATGGGAAAGGCAAGACGACGGCAGCTCTGGGCATGGGCCTACGCGCGTTGGGTCGCGGTTTCCAGGTGCATCTGATTCAGTTCTTGAAAGGTGGAATCTCGGGCGTCGAAGTGTTCGAAGAATACGGCGAGCTAAAAGCGCTCAAACGCTTCGAGAATTTTTCCTTCGAGCGCTTTGGCCTGCACGAATGGCTCATCGGCAAGCCCAACGAAGGACACTTAGAAGCAGGTCGCAAAGCGCTGGCAGCCACAGATCGCGCCCTCAGTTCGACCAAGTATGATATGGTGATCGTCGATGAATGTCTCTACGCAGTGCAGATGGAAGTGATTTCTGCCAGCGATTTGATTGCCGTCGTGAAGCGTAAAGCGCCAAAAACCGAATGCGTACTGACCGGAAGCCATAAGCGACTCCCAGAGATCGAAGAGATCGCTGATCTTGTGACCGAAGTGCGTAAGATCAAGCATCCGTACGATAAAGGGATCAAAGCGCGCTTCGGCACAGAGTTCTGATTTTGATTCGATGAAGTACTTCTGCTAGGATGCGCCTATGCCCAAAGCTCTTTACCCCGGCAGCTTCGACCCGATCACCTACGGACATATCGATGTCGTCAAACGAGCGTACAAACTTTTTGATGAGCTCTTCGTTGCGGTGATGCGTAACCCAACCAAGCCAATGCTCTTCTCCCTGGAAGAACGTCAACAACTCGTCGAAGACGTGATGCGCCAAGAAGAACTGACAAATGTCAAAGTGATCTCGCACGATGGGTTGATGATAGAGCTGGCCAAGAACCTCGGAGTCTCTGCGGTGATCCGTGGGCTACGCGTCACGTCCGACTTCGAGTACGAGTGGCAAATGGCGCTCACCAACCGAGACTTAGGCCCGGAGATCGAGAGCGTTTTTCTGATGACCAGCCGCGAGTACTCGTTCATCAGCTCGAGCATCGTTCGCGAAGTCAAGCGCTACGGCGGAGATGTCTCCCACTTTGTGCCGAAACTGGTCGAACGCGCTCTGGAAAAGAAATTTGCCGAGCAAAAGAAATCTTGACAAAATTAGTCCGCTTTTCTATACTCAGGACGTGAGGTGATCACCATGGCAGGCTACGCACGTCCTGAGATGTTGGTCGAAACAAGCTGGGTCACAGAACATTTGAACGACCCCAAGATTCGTATCGTAGAATCAGATGAAGACATTTTGGAGTACGAAAAGTGGCACGTTCCCGGTGCTGTTCGCATCGACTGGTTCACGGATTTACAACACCCAGAAAAACGAGATTTTCTCACCCAAGAGCAATTCGAAAAACTGATGTCCGAACGCGGCATCAGCAATGAGACCACGATCGTTTTCTATGGCGACAAGCACAACTGGTTCGCCGTCTATTCGCTCTGGCTCTGCCGTTACTTTGGCCACGATGAGTCCAAACTAAAAGTGATGAATGGTGGGCGCGTCAAGTGGCAAACCGACGGGCGACCCACGACCAAAGAAGTGCCTCAATATCCCAGAGCCAGCTACAAAGCCAAAGAGCCTAATTCTAGCATTCGTGCTTTCCGTGACGAAGTCCTGGCCAGCCTAAACCTAAAGAATCGCGCCTTGGTCGATGTGCGTTCACCCGATGAGTATTCTGGCAAGTTGTTGCATATGCCCGGCTATCCTCAAGAGGGGGCGCAGCGCGGCGGACACATTCCGGGTGCGTTCAGCATTCCGTGGGCACAGGCCGTCAAACCCGAGGACAGCACCTTCAAATCACTCGACGAACTGAAAGCGCTCTATCAAAAATTTGGAGTTACCCCAGACAAAGACGTGATTGCCTACTGTCGGATCGGTGAGCGCAGCGCGCACACGTGGTTTGTGCTGACGTACTTGCTCGGCTATCCCAAGGTGAAAAATTATGACGGCTCTTGGACGGAGTGGGGCAATTTGGTGAATGTGCCGATCAAGAAGGGAACTGAACCTTAGAAATCACGTAGGGGCGGTTCGCAAACCGCCCCTACAAATCATGGATCGCCAAGAACAGATCGAATTTTTGCTCGATCATTACGAAAACCCCCGCAACAAGGGCAAGCTGGAGAATGCCGACGCCGCCATGACCTGGGGCAACCCCGGCTGTGGCGACATTATTACTATGTACGCCAACGTCGGCCCGGATGAAAAACTCACAGCTGTCACTTTCGAAGGGCAAGGTTGCACGATCAGCCAAGCCTCGGCGTCGGTCTTGACGGAGTGGATCAAGGGCAAAACACTCGCTGACATCGAATCTATGGGGCATGAAGAGCTGATCGATCTGCTCGGCCGCGACGTGGTGATGACGCGCACGCGCTGTGCGCTTCTCTCGCTCGACGCGCTGAAATTGGCTCTCAAAGAGTACGAAAGAAACAAAGTGAGAGCGGAGAATAATACTACGATTCAAAAATACCAGGCAACACAAAATTGATTCTTCTACCCCACTTGGGTACTCTGGGCCACGTATGAGGTCTCTCAAAGATAAGAAGATCGTTGCTGGGATTTGTGGTGGCATCGCGGCTTATAAAACGGCGGGCATCGTGAGCAAGCTCGTGCAAGCAGAGGCCGAGGTGCAAGTTATTATGACGCACGCAGCATCGCAGTTCATCACTCCGCTTACGTTTGAAGCCCTCACGCACCGAAAAGTTTTCACCAACCTCTTTCAGGATGATCCCTTGGCGCATGTCGAACTTGCTCATCAAACCCATCTCTTGATCGTGATGCCCGCGACCTATCACGTCATTGGAAAACTCGCTTCGGGTCTGGCTGATGATATGTTAACGACCACCCTGGCAGCGACGCGTGCTGCCGTCTTGGTCATTCCCGCTATGGAATCGCAGATGTACACGAATCCTATCTTTCAGGAGAACTGCCGTAAACTCAGAGCACTCGGCTATCGCTTCTTGGGACCAGAAAGCGGCTATCTGGCCAGTGGGCGAGCAGGGATCGGACGATTCCCCGACGAAGAAAAAATTCTGAAAGAGATTGAAACTATTTTTGTTGATCATTCACTTCTGTCGGGCCTCCGAATCCTCGTCACAGCCGGCCCGACGCGCGAAATGCTCGACCCCATGCGCTGCCTTACGAACAAAAGCTCTGGCAAGATGGGCTATGCGCTCGCCGAGCAGGCTCGTACCTTGGGAGCAGACAATGTCTTGCTTATCAGTGGGCCGACGCAGTTACAGCCGCCTGAGGAAGTTGATTTTCTCAAAGTCGAAAGCGCCGAAGAGATGCGCGAAGCTGTCTTAGCGCAAGAGAAAAATTTCGATGTGATTGTCATGGCTGCGGCAGTCGCTGATTGGCGTCCCAAGCGAATCTCTACTCATAAGATCAAGAAACTCTCCACAAGCTCTCTAACGATCGAGCTGGAACGCACGCCGGATATTCTGCACATACTCAGTCAGAAGAAACGCAAGGGTCAGTGCGTCATTGGTTTCGCGGCCGAGAGCGAGAATGTGATCGAGAATGCCCGTGAAAAGCTGCGAAAGAAACAACTCGATCTGATGGTGGCGAACTCGCTCATTCAAGAAAATGCCGGGCCGGAATCTGAGACGAACGAAGTGACTCTAATACACAAAAATGGTCGCAGTGAACCATTGCCTGTGATGGATAAACGCGAGGTTGCCTACGAAATTCTTAGACGCATCGCACGCCTAGCCAAGTCAAAATGAGAAACCTGAAAGCAAGGCTTGCTTTTACACAGTCACTCTTTTCCAGAATTCTTCCAACGCCCGCTCGTAGCCGGGCGCGAGTGACAGGCTCTGCCAAGAATCTCGGTCGACCCAGCATAGCTCGCTATGTTCATCGCTCAGCCGGATCTCGCCCCCTTCTGTCCTACAAAGGAATCCGACCAAGAACGCAAACTGTTTACGATCGCCGTGCGGTGGCCGAATCCAAGTCACGAGCGGTAGATCGATTCGGTAGCGAAAATCTGTTCCTAATTCTTCGCGTAGTTCACGCTGTAGCACCTCTTCAGGCGGCAGTGCTTCTTCTCCAACGTCGATCCTGCCCCCAGGGATTTCCCACCAGCTAGGTTCGACCGACTCGCGCAGAAGCAGCAACTGCCCATCTCGTAGGATGAACGCTTTGATCCCGACATGGAAACGTTGAATTTCACGTGCCAAGAGGATTCCTCACACTTCAATACACGACTGTGAATTTCAGAAATAGCTTGTCATTTTCCGTTGGTCGCGAAGAGTGCCTCGACGAATTCTTCACTCTTGAATTCCTTCAAATCTTCAGCTTCCTCTCCTACACCGACGAGCTTGATCGGGGTCTTGAGCGTCGCCGCGATCGGAATGATCACACCGCCTTTGGCTGTCCCGTCAAGCTTCGTGATGACAATGCCCGTGATCTTGACGGCTTCATTAAAAAGCTTTGCTTGAGAAATAGCATTCTGGCCAGTCGTGCCGTCGAGCACCAGCAGACGTTCATCGATCTCGCGCCCGAGACGCTTTTCGACCACACGATTGATTTTTTTCAGTTCTTCCATCAAATTAAACTTCGTCTGCAACCGCCCCGCCGTGTCAATCAAGACCATTTGCGCTTGCTCTTTGAGCGCTCGATCAACGGCATCAAACGCCACAGCCGAAGGATCTCCTCCGGCTGTAGTTTTTACGAGCTGAACTCCTACACGATCCGCCCAAATTCCCAGCTGTTCGATAGCGGCCGCGCGGAAGGTGTCACCTGCGGCGAGCACAATCTTCTGATAGCCAAGCTCCTTAAAGTGCTGGGCCATCTTGGCGATCGTCGTCGTCTTCCCGGAGCCATTAACTCCTAGGATTAAGAATACCGTTGGTTGTCCATCGGTGCGGAGCGCGAAGCGTCCTTCAGCTTTCTTCAAGCGTTCGCTCACGACTTCTCTGAGCAGTCCCATGACTTGGTCAGCTTCTTGCAGGCCACGGATGGCTGTTTTATTCTTGAGTTCGCTCACTAACGCGGTCGTCGTCTCGATGCCAATGTCGCCGCCGACCATGATCTCTTCGAGTTCATTCAACAACTCGGCATCGATTCGTCGTCCAGGGCGCAAAGTCTGCGCAATCTTTCCAACCAGATTCTCTTGTGTCTTTTTGAGCCCTTGCTTGAGACGGTCTAACCAACTCATACTCACATCCGTTCCGGAGCCTTTAGCTCTAAGAGTTCAAAACAGCGCTTGAGCACCAGCTGCACGGCCGAGAGCAATTGGATACGCGCATCGGTGAGCGCCTGATTTTCTGAAATTACTCGATGCTTTTCATAAAAATCATGAACGAGTCTTGCTAATTCGTAAGAATATGTCGTCAAAAATTGCGGAGCCAGTTGCTCGGTCGCGTCGCTCACGATGCTGGGGAATTCGTCAAGCTTTTTCAGCAAAGCCAGCTCTTCTCTTTCCTTGAGCAAATCCAGATTCACTGTAGCGACACTCATGGGTTCGTATTTGTCCCGGATCGCGGCGATGCGCGTGTAAGCGTACATAATATAGTACACTGGGTTTTCTTTCGACTGTTGTTTCGCCAAATCGAGATCAAAATTGACATGTGAATTAGGACTGCGCATAAGAATAAAATACCGTGCAACGTTGATCGCAAAATCCTCTTTAACCGCCTCTTGCGTCGCAGAATCGTAAAGCTTAACAGCCTCGTCAAGCTCTACGGTAGATTTCAGTTCATCGATCAATTCATCGATCGTGATGTAATTGGCCAATCGCTTGGACATCTTAACCGGCTTCCCACTACTCACGAGAGTCACAAATTGATGGATCAACACGCGAATTTTTTCAGGATTGCATGAAGATGGTAATTTCTTCCGTTCGTACAGACCGCGCAAGGCAGCCAAGACATCCTGATAAGTATCCAGATGGTCCGCGCCAAAAATATCGATGACCAAATCAAAGCCTCGCATCAATTTATTGACATGGTAGGCAATGTCGGGCAGGCGATACGTGGGGTCGCGCTCACCTTTGCTGCGCACGAGCACGCGATCATCCGGACGACCCATCGCCGTCGCTTTAAACCAGACCGCGCCCTCTTTGTCGTAAGCCAAATCCGCTTGGCGCAACGAATCCAACACTTGATTATTGTTCACATACACGAATTTATGATCTGGCTCATCGTAGAGCCACGTCTCATTGTAGTAAATGTCAAAGACTTTATTCTCTGCTAGGCGGAAGAGCCGTTTCAACGTTTCCTTAATCTCCGTAAAGAGCGCGGCTTCGGCGAACTCTTTGAATTGCACAGCATCTCTTTCTTGCCAACTGCTTCCGTGCTTATCTCGAATCATTTGAGCGATTTCATAAATGTATTCGCCTTGATAACCGTCTTCGGGGAACTGGGCGGGCAGCTCTAAAATTTCCAAGTACCGCGCTTTCACGGAGTTGCCCAGTCGTCTCATCTGCTGACCGGCATTGTTAAAGTAATACTCTCGCGTAAGGTCATAGCCCGCGTTCTGCAGAAGCCGTGAGATGACGTCTCCTAGAACAGCTTGGCGAAAATGCCCAATATGTAAAGGGCCTGTTGGATTGGCGCTGACCCACTCGACTTGCGCTCTCTTGCCAGAGCCAAGCGCGAGCTTGCCGTAAGTCTCTCTCTGTAAAAGTACTTCACTCAAAACTTCAAGAACACTCTCGCGCTTCAAGAAAAAATTGATAAAACCTGGCCCGACGACTTCGACTTTTTCAAACGCCGACTTATCCAGCTGTTCTACAAGTTTCTGTCCTGCCTCGCGCGGAGAAGATTTCAAGGCTGCCTTGATTGTGAAAGCGACGTTGGACGAAAGATCACCAAACTCCGGTTTGTCTGGCACGCTGATCTCTATCTTTGGAGCATCGACGCCGAGCTTGGCCATCGCTTCTCGAAGTTTTTCTCGTACCAATTCCTTCAGCATAATCTCCCTCTGAATGGAAAGAAGACTGGATGTGTAGGCGCCAATGAACCCGTTTCTCTGCCGGCCTGCTCAACGTTCGATGATAAAGCGAATTCCCGTCTTCACTTGTTGATCGATCTCTAGATCGATAAAACCCGGGATAATTCTTAGCTCAAATCCCTTCTTCTCCGTAAATCGTCGAGCGATCGCCTTCACGGTTTGGTTGACTGCCCCTGCGCCGACCGCGTGCGCTTCGATCGCCTGCGCTCTCTCCAAAGCCCCAGCAATCGCTCCGGCGACTGCCATCGCATCCGAGTTTGCGGCTACTTTGAGAACCTCCATGCCCAACGCTCCTCTCCGTGGATTGGGCTCGCTTCACGATTGTACTCTGGAGGTGTGTGTGCTGCCAAACGTCACAGTTTGCGTTCGATCACAAAATTAAAGCTAGAGAAGAGAGCGTGCTTGAGAGGCGACTCGGGCAACCAGGCAAGCAGAGGCTTGGCATGTTCCACGCGATCGCGCGCCTTCGCAAAAAACGTTTCCCGGATTCCCTGCTCACGGAGTTGATCCAGCAAGAATTCACATTCATGCTCCGTGATCGTCTGAGCTTGTAGCAAGGCCACTATCTCGTCAGACGGAGATTTCTCCAAGAGCCAGATAAAGGGCAAGGTCAGCCAGCCGCCATTCCGATCACTCCAGAGGGGTTTGCCGATCTGCGCGTCACCGAAAATGTCCAAGAGATCGTCGATCATCTGATAGCCCGCGCCGAGATGCATTCCTGCTTGATAGACTTCATCTATTTTTGGTTGAGCGAGATCGGCCTCCCCGAGCATCGCGCCGAGCGCACACGAGGCCGCGATCAAAGAGGCTGTCTTGCCCGCGATGACCCGCAAATACTCTGCTTCAGTCGGGACCTTCCATCGCAAACTTTCCTGGAGCAATTCACCTTCCAGAACCTCTTCGACGGCTTCGATCACCATCGAACGAACGGGGGCTTCATAACGATTGAGCACCTTGAAGACTCTGGAGAAAATAAAATCGCCCTCGAGCACGGCTTTTCGGTTGCCCCACTCATGCGGAAGGCTCGCTTGGTGGCGGCGCTGATCGGCTTGGTCGATCACATCGTCATGTGCGAGCGTCGCCATATGAATCATTTCTAAGAGCGTCGCGATCTCGACTGCATCATCCTTGGGGTAAGAGCGCTTCGCGCGTGTGCTTACCATCTTGTAAAAAAAGAGCAAGAGAGCCGGCCGAAAGCGTTTTCCCCCGGCTTTACTGAGATATGTCCCCAACTCAGACACAATCGGGATTTCGGACTGAAGCAAATTTTGTAAGCGTCGCTCCACCGCTTGGAGCTCGGTCTGAACCAACTGTAAATGCTCTTGAATATCGGCTTTCAAGAAATTCCTACCTCCGACTCACGGCGGTCACCATCACCTTCTCGTGCTTGGCTGAAGCTACGACTTCCTGTTCCTCATCGTGATTTGAGACTCATGTGACCGCGTGAACGCATCTTAACAAAAGCTCTATCTAGAGGCAAGGCGCGTCTTCAGGCCCTTTGTTGATGTAGGCATTGACGAACCGCAGGACACGTGCTTCGTCATAAGACTCCAACTTATCGATGCGCCCCCACGCGGTCAGTGCGATCTTTTTATCCAATGTGGCTGAGCGGGCCAAGATCAATTTGCAGTAGCGTGGCTCTCCGCGCAGACGCCTCACCAAAATCTCCAATTGATCGCGCACGGCATCGGGTAAGACGGGATTCCCTTTCGGGTGATACGTGAGAATGACACCACCCTTCTCCAGATTCGTGACTTGAAGCATCTCTTCGATCGGACCATAATGAACGCCCCACTCGGCGAGCTTATTGGCGTAATGCAACCCTGAGGTCGGTGGGTTGCTGTTATAGTTTGGGAGTTTTCCGGGCTCAAAATGCTCTCGGCCTAGGATACGAACGGATTGGCCGGGTAAGTTAAAATAGCCCGACTGCCACAAAATAAATAGCCCGATTAAGAGAAAAGCAACCAAACCGACGGTCGCCCACAGCAGATAATTCCGAGGTTGCGCCGTCGATAATGTAGCTGATTTTTCTGATACTTTCAGTGAGTCGGCTTCAGCCATAGTGTACGTGAGGGCGCACGAGAGCGAATATGAAGTATCGCGTCCCTCCCTCTGCTCTTATTGTAGCGCGCCACATGTAGTTCGGCAATCACTCGCGATAGAGAGATTTTGTTGAACGAGGAGCAAACTCGCCCTAAAATAAGGATTCAGGAGGCAGAGACTGTGTTGGATCTGGAGAAGCTGCAACTTCTGGACATTGCAGGTCAAGCGTGGGGAAAAGGTATCTCGCCCGGGATTTTTCAGAAGCCGATGTGGACGCGCAAGGAGTCTAACTCGCACGCACAAATAATGCTCGTGAAGATGGAGCCGGGGATAACGTCACCGGCGCATCGCCACCCACACCCGCAGATTTTTTTTGTCATCTCGGGAACCGGCCAAGCCCGTCTCGATGGGAAAATCTATGAACTCACCTCGGGAAGCACGGTGCGCGTACTCAACGGTGAACTGCACGATTTCATCAACACGGGGTCTCAAGAGTTAGTGATGATCGAGACACAGATATTTGACATAAAAATCGATTTGCGCAAGGCATTTGGTCTCGATGTCAAACCTGCCGCTCCCTAATTTTCTATGCTCAAAGCGCTCGTGATGACGACGAAGCCGCAGTCGTTCCTGATGTCGTTTATTTCTGTGAGCGTCGGCACGGCGCTCGCCGCGACTCAAGTCTCTCTCGATTGGGTCGCTTATCTCTTGAGTGTCTTGGGCGCCGTCTTTTTGCACGCGGGCACGAACGTCGTCAACGATTATTTTGATTTCAAAAACAGGGTCGACACGACCGAAGTGCCGGGCGGCTTTTCGAACGAGAGCCGCGTACTGATTCAAAAACTACTCTCGCCTCAGCAAGTGCTAAGGATCGGTCTCGCACTCTTCGCGCTGAGTCTGCCCATTGGAATCTATCTGACCTGGGCCAAGGGGCTGCCCGTCTTAATGATCGGGATGCTTGGATTCTTGGCCGGCTTCTTCTATACAGCGAACCCGATCTCGTTTAAGTACGTGGCATTGGGGGAACCGCTGGTCTTCTTGATGTGGGGACCCCTCATGGTGAGCGGTGCCTATTATGTCCAGACGGGTGAGTTGAGCGCTCAAGCTATCTGGGTCTCGATCCCCTTTGGGATCTTGGTCGCGCTCATTCTTTTGGCCAACAACATTCGCGACATCCAGTACGACGGCCAAGTTGGCATCAAGACGATCGCCACAGTTTTGGGCAAACATCAGGCCTTGCAGCTCTATCAGTTGTCGGCAGCCATCGCTTACATCATCATTGTGATCTTGATTATCTTGAAGCAGCTCAGTTTATGGGGATTCTTGGTCATGTTCTCGTTGCCGTTGGCTTACAAACTGGTGCAAACGCTCAAGCAAGAGGTTCCCCCCGATGCCGACGCGCGCACGGCTCAACTCGACACGGCTTTTGGCCTGCTCTTAATTGTCTCTCTCATCTTGGACCAATACTTTTAGATGAATTCTTCATTGCGACAAGCACTCTGGACATTGCCCTTGGCGTTTTTCTTGTGGTTCGTCACGTTTGGCTTGAAAGACTTTGGAAATTTTTGGCTTAAGCTCGCGCCATCGGCGGCGCTCTTGGCTCTTATCGCTTTAGGGCTCAGCCGGAGCGAGTTACGTTCTCTTTTCAATTTCAAATTCCGCCATCTGCTGATAGGGCCTATTTCGGCGTTGTTCTTATACGGATTTTTTTGGCTCGGCAATGAAACAGCTAAGGCCTTTTTGCCCTTCGCGTCGGATCAGATTCACACTGTGTACGGGAATAAATCTCAGCTCGATTTAGCCATCATTGGGTTGCTCTTGCTCTTCGTGATGGGTCCAGCCGAAGAGATTTACTGGAGAGGACTGATACAGAGATCGCTGGGGACTCGCTTCGGGTACACGGCGAAAATTTTACTTGCGACGAGCGCTTATGCATTGGTTCACGTATTCGCACTCAATCTGATGCTGATGATTGCTGCGGCGGTCTGTGGGCTCTTCTGGGGCTGGCTCTACGAAAGAGAACAGAGCTTGATCCCTGTCATTATTTCGCACTCGCTCTGGGATCTAAGTATATTTGTCTGGTTTCCGTTGAGTTAACCGATGAGATTGGGAGTAGGGGCGAGGTCACCTCGCCCCTACGAGCTTTACTTTTGCACGTATAAAACCAGCGCACCGGCAATGGCTGCGGCGATAACACCGGTGATAACTATCCAAAGCCAGTCCAGCGGAGTGTGGCTGGCACTGCCCATGTATAGAAGCATAGGGAAAGATAGGACAAAGTTAGTTCTCGACGCATACAGTGCCGTCTTGCCCCACTGTGGGTCCGCTTTTTCTCCCTTCAATGTAGCCTCGATGACTTTCTTTTGATTGGGCCAAATGAAGACCCAAACATTGAAGAGCATGACCAGCCCGAGGAGCATGCCCATGAAGATTGTCTTGGCACTGTTGCTGCTGATGAAGTCGCCATTGCGCCAGTACCATAAGTAAATCAGCCCGAAGCCTGCGAGCACTGTGACCCAAGCTGTATGACGGAACCAAGCGAGTGCGATCGGCATGAGCTTAGGAACATGGGCGGCCCTATCTTTGGGTTCCGCTATCTTCGTATAAGGAACGTTTACCAAGTTGAAGAAGTACAGAAGACCAATCCAAGTGATCCCTGCCAAGAAATGAATCCAGCGGAAGACGAACATAAGAAATGCCGAGGAACTGAATTCCATGATTTCCCCTCCCTTTGGGTGATCACATCGCACACACAGACGAGGCTATGGTCCTAACCGTCTGTCGCGTCCATAACCATTGGCTTCGTGAAACATACAATGATCTGTAGAACCCCCCTCCCTGGGTAGATTTAATTGTTGCTAAAGTTGAGAATAGCACTATTGGGGGAAAATTGTCAAATGCATCAGATTCAGTGTCACCTTTAACGCTGCAGCAAGATGGCAAGCGAATTTCCCTTCACGTTGAGCACGGCTATGTCCGGCCGTCGGTCACCGTCGAAATCTCCGACTTTGACGCCACCCGGACGGAAGGCCAGGGGAATTACGCTTTGTTTGGAGAAACCTCCTACTCCATCACCCAACCAAATCACTAAATCTTTGCTCCCGTTTTCTGTAACGATTAAGTCGAGGGCTGTATCACGATTGATATCTTCTATCGCTACGCCAAAGGGGACGTCGCCTCCCCGAAAATTTTCTCGGTTGAAGCCGCCGCCATCGGTGCCGAGCAAGATGGAGAAGGATCGTTCGCCGCTATTGGTCACGACGAGATCGGGTCGGCGATCGAAGTTAAAATCAGCGGTCAAGACAGCTTGCGGATTCTGGCCCGTGGTCAACAACGTCGGAGGGCTAAAATGACCGTCGCCGTCACCGTAGAGAATAGAGATCGTCTGACTGCTCGTGTTCACGACAGCCAAATCCTGATTGCCGTCGCGGTTGATGTCGAGTATTTCGGCCCAATGTGGGGCATCCGGTACGGAAAAATGCGAGGCACGGCCAAAGTGACCTTGGCCATCGTTGAGCAGAATGGAGACGCTCCCGGTCACGTTCGCTGTGACGAGATCGAGCGATCGGTCACGGTCGAAGAAACCCACCCCGACGAAGACGGGGAAAGTGTCTACACCGTAGCGAGCCGAGAGCGTGAAATTGCCCTGGCCGTCTCCAAAAAAGACAGAGACATCGCTATCCATGAGGTTGGCCGTCACAAGGTCCAGCTTCCCGTCACCATTGAGATCGGCGATCGCCACGAAATGGCAACCTCGCCCGCTCGCGAAATCTTTTCGCACCGGGAAGCGTCCGGCGCCGTCTCCGAACAAGACGGTGATCGTCCCGCCGCCGACGTTCGCCGTCACTAGGTCGAGTTTCCCATCGCCATTCAGGTCTGCAATGGCTAATGCAAGCGGCCCTTCTCCGACAGTCACAAAGCTTGGCTTATCAAAGAAAGGACCTATGCGTGCGGTTGGGGCGATGCTCAATGTCAAGACCATCAGTAAGAATGTTCCCCAAACGCGGACGGCGGTCAGATTCATAGCGGGGCCCTCCTTTACATTGAATCTAGATAGTTGAATCGCTCTCCTCGAGAGTAGCATCTATGCTTTTAGACTTCAAGCGTTCAGCCTGAGATCACTTCGAAAATTTCTGACACTACATGGACGCGCACTTGCCCCGGCTGCATGAGAAATGGCTCGCCATCTAAGTGTGCCAGCAGGGGTACTTCTGTCGTGAGTTCGAGCCATGGAGCTTGATGCATCTGAACTTCCGGCAGAGTCAAATGCTGGCCCTGCTTCACTTTCGGGATTTGCATTAATCGGCGCAAGGGCTTCATATCCGTAACTAGATGGATGTCCAGCAACCCGTCGTCGATCTTCGCATGAGGCGCGAGCAAAAAATCTCCGCCGTGGCAATGCCCGTTCGAGGCGCCGGCTAAAAGAAATCTCCCAGAATACTCCCAACTGGGAGTTTTCATCTGGATCGAAGATGCGCGATAACTGCATGCTTCAGATACAGCGGCCCACATATAGGCCGCTTTCCCGTGCAAGTATTTGATCGCCCGGTTGCGGTGCGAGATGGCTCCATCGAGGCCAATACCTAAGCCGTTCGTGAAATAACGATCACCCAGTTTGGCGATGTCGACACACCGGCGCTTGGCATTCTTCAAAATTTGCACAGCTGCTCGAACATCGGGCGGTACATTCAAGCATTTGGCAAAATCATTCCCGCTACCGATCGGAATGACTCCGAACGCAACTCCTGTTCCGACCAGACCGTTCACCACTTCATTGACTGTTCCGTCGCCGCCGGCTGCGACTACTACTGAGAATCTTTTACCAGCTTCGGTTGCAGCCTTGGTTGCATCTATTGGCCGTTCTGTCCGATAAAGCTCATACTCAAGCTTTTGCTTAGCTAGCTCTTGCTGAAGTTGGGTCAAGAGCTTTCGCCCCTGACCTCGACCGCAAGCCGGATTCAAAATGATGAAAAATTTTTCGCCCATCGGTCGGCAGTATAGTCCGCTGGCTCTTGAAAAGCCAAACTGAGGTCGCTACAATGACGCGCACTAAGACTTGCCGAGGTGGCGGAACGGCAGACGCGCTAGCTTCAGGAGCTAGTGGGCTTAACGCCCGTGAGGGTTCAAATCCCTCCCCCGGCACCATATCACCAGCGAATGAGGTATCCTTGTTGAGACTCCACGAGAAGACGCTGCACGAGTTGCTTGCGCTTTTGGAGAATCGAGAGATCCAAGTTTCTGAGATCATTGCTGACCTGTACGCAGCAATTATTGAAAAAGATCAAACGGTCAATGCCTATCTCAGTCTGGCCCATAAAGAAGATTTGATAAAACAAGCCCAAGCGAATGCACACTTGCCCTTAAGAGGCATTCCGGCCACGATCAAGGACAATATCTCGACGATCGGGTTCAAGACGACCTGTGCTTCTAAGTTCTTAGAGAAATTTGAGCCCGTTTTTGATGCGACCGTCATCAAAAGATTGCGTGCCGCAGGCGCGACGATCTTAGGTAAAACAAACCTAGACGAATTCGCGATGGGTTCCTCGACTGAAAATTCCGGTTTTTTTACCACACGAAACCCACGAGACCCGGAGCGCGTTCCCGGCGGATCGTCCGGCGGTTCAGCCGCGGCGGTAGCAGCGAATGAAGCGATCTTCGCACTCGGGTCCGACACGGGTGGGTCGATTCGTCAGCCGGCAGCTTTGTGCGGTGTGGTGGGGCTGAAGCCTACTTACGGGCGAGTCTCGCGCTTCGGTCTAGTCGCCTTTGCCTCCTCCTTAGATCAAATCGGTCCTTTGACCAAAGATGTACACGATTGTGCACTTGTGTTGAACCTCATCGACGGCCATGATGCCCACGATTCGACGTCTGTGAATCAGAGCGCTCTCGATTACAGCAAAGACTTAAATCTTGGTGTTAACAGATTAAAACTAGGATTGCCCAAAGAATATGTAAAAGCTTTGCGGGGAGAAGCATTGCGCTGCGTCGAAACTTGGGTCAAAACGTTCAAAGATATGGGAGTCGAGACCTTAGATGTTTCTTTGCCGCATACAGATTATGCTATTCCTGTTTACTATATTTTGGCATCTTCCGAAGCAAGCGCCAATTTGGCCCGCTTTGATGGAGTGCGTTATTCCCAACGCGCCAGTGATGAGAACGTTGAAACGATGTTCTCCGAGAGCCGAGATAAGGGCTTTGGGGCTGAAGTCAAGCGCCGCATCATGATCGGTACGTATGCGCTCAGCTCGGGTTACTATGATGCGTATTATACGAAAGCTCAGAAAGTGCGGGGGCTTATCAAGCAAGATTTCGACCGAGCTTTCCAACAGGTCGATGCGATCATCGGCCCGACGTCGCCGACACCGGCTTTCAAGATCGGCGAGAAGAGCGACGATCCGATCGCGATGTACTTATCGGATGTTTACACCGTCCCCATCAATCTGGCAGGTATACCGAGCATTTCTATCCCCGGCGGCATCGTCGACGGGCTTCCGTTCGGGTTGCAAATCATCGGGGACCAATTCCAAGAAAGCAAAATTTTGCGCGTTGCCTACGCATATGAACAAGCATCCAACTAAAAATAAAAATGAAGTGTTCGAGTCAAAAGAAATCTGTTGTTTAGATGAGCCCTTAGTGGATACTTCGTACTTCCAAAGTTCTCACGGCGGCGTCCGTGAGCATCACCCGATAGCGAAACAAGCTTGTCCCGGTGTTCAAGAGGGTCTGGCGGATAGGGCCCTGCAGCTCTTCGACCGTACCCCAGCGCACTGCGGCGATTTCTTCCGTATCGTGGGCCCGCAATGTTCCCCCCGTTGCGCGTGCTGAAAAGACATCAGTGGTCCAATCGATCTTCTGGGCGGCGCAGAAAAATTCGGCTTTGACCGAGAGTAAATACTTTTCGAGCTTGATTTTCAAGCCTGTCTCTTCGAAGGCCTCCCGGTCGGTACCCGCTTCTAACGATTCGCCCGGCAGCAATCCCCCGCTGGGCGCGCGATAGGCTCCTCGCGGGAAGAAGTGCTTCTTGATTAACGCGATTTTTTCATTCTCGAAGATAAAAAGCGTAATATCGTGGGCCCGTCGGGCTTTTTGACTATGTTTGACCATCGCATACTCTTCGGCGCTGATCTCGTGACGAACCGGGAGAACTACGGGCTTTCCGTAACTTCGTTGCCAGTCTCGTCGCATCGCATCGCTCACGTACATAAAGTTAACGATACGCCAAGAGCCCGATCAACGCCACAAACGCGGCGACGATCCAAAATCGAAACGTAATCAACGGCTCCGGCCACTCGATATTGGGCAGATAGAATTCATAATTTATGCCTTTGGCACGCTCAAAGTGATGATGCACGGGCGCCACTTTGAAGACTCGTTTCCTGGTCAATTTATACGTCGGAACTTGGATCATTACTGAAATCACTTCGATCATGGGAACGAAAGCGAACAAGGGTAAAAAGAATTCCGTGCGCGTTGCAATGGCAGTAGCTCCTACCAACCCGCCTAAAGTGAAAGAGCCGGTGTCGCCCATGAAGATATGCGCGGGGTGAACGTTCCACCAGAAGAAGCCTAGAATTATCCCCATCGCGATGACTAAGAAATCCAAGAGATCATGGTGCCCTTGAAGATAGCTCACAGCTGCCAACGCTCCGAGGGTGATCAGAGTCGTTCCGCTCGCGAGGCCATCCAACCCGTCGTTAAAATTGACGGCGGTCACTGTGCCGATCAAGACCAAGACCGCAAGCCCGACACACACCATCAACGGCCAACTCACCCCCTCCGACAGAAAAGGTAACCTGAGTGGGAGGTGAAAGAGCCCTTGACCGTAGGCGATCCAGCAAACCAGCCCAGACACGAATGCTTGCAATAATAGTTTGTAACGCCCGATCAAACCATCGGAGTGCTTCTTCCAGAACTTGAGCGCGTCGTCCAAGAGACCGATCAAGCCAAACCCTACCGACGAGACCAAGGCCAACAGAACTAGAGGAGTCAGTCGCCCTGCCCACGCAAGCCCGATCCCCAGCAAAGTCAATACCAGCAGAAGGGAGAGTCCCCCCATGGTGGGCGTCCCTTTCTTATGTTGATGGATGTCAGGGCCGTAATCTCGGATCGGTTGACTGAGGCCCTCTATACGCTGCCATAGGATCAACCCTCGTGTCAAAAGCAAAGAAGCGATCGCACTGACAATCGTTAATTCCACCACGGAGTTCATGGGGCACAGGCTAACCGAAAACCAACCGATCGTGCAACCCTCTATTTCCGATTGTGTGAACGTGCCAGAGATCAGTATAATCATGGAAATGCGCGTAGGACTCGGAGTTGATTTTCATCGGTTCGCCAAAGGGAGAAGGCTCGTTCTAGGAGGGATAGAAATCCCGTTCGAGTCGGGCTTGACAGGGCACTCTGACGCCGACGTCTTGCTTCATGCGATCTGCGATGCTCTTTTGGGAGCAGCGGCACTCGGCGACATCGGCCAGCACTTCCCCGACAGTGACGCGCAGTTCAAAGATATTTCCAGCCTGAGATTACTGGGCGCTGTGAAACAAAAACTCCAGGAGAAAAAGCTTCGGCCTCATAATATCGATTCTGTGGTCATCGCTGAAGTACCCCAGCTCGCGCCGTTCATTCCCGCGATGGTACGAGAGATCGCACGGATTTTAGAATTGCCTTCCGAGCGAATCAGCATTAAAGCCACGACTGCCGAAAAAATGGGAGCACTCGGACGGCGCGAGGGCATCGCCGCTCAGGCCGTCGTCACGTTGATTGAGGGCTGAAACTGTTCATTTACCCAACAATCGGCGAATATCGTTAAACGTCACCAAAAGAATGAATGCGATCAAGACGATAAACCCAATGTAATGCACGATGCCCTCTTTCTCTGGCGGGATCGGCCGACGGATGACCATCTCCACTAAGATAAAAACGATGCGGCTGCCGTCGAGCGCGGGAAAGGGAAATAGATTGATCAGTCCTAAGTTGAGACTTAGCAGCGCGATGAGTCCTAAGAAGGGCATCAGCCCAATGCTCAAGCTCTGGCCGATGATCGTGGCGATGCCGACCGGACCGCTGAACGAATCGCCCGCGGAAGCACGCCCGGCAAATATCGAGCGGATCGCATCGTACATGAGGACGAGAAAGTCACCGATTTGCGAGAAGCCGATCGCGATGGCTTGAACGAACCCCACACGCCGGTAGACCTGCTCTGGCCCGAAACCTCTAAAAACTGATAAGAGGGTTTGCTCCTTCAAGTTCAGAGTGATCGTTGACTCTTGTCCTGCACGCGATATTTTAACGTTTGCAACTCCAGGACCTTCGAGAGCTTCGTCGATCCGAGCGGCTAATTGCATCGCAGAAGAAACCTGTTTCCCGTCAATCGCTAAGAACCTGTCCCCAGCCATGAGCCCTGCTGTTTCTAAGAAGGAGCTCTTGTCGAGAGAGTGTATTCTGTCGGTCGTACTTCCAAACTGAAAACCGATTGTCTCTGGCTGGCAGCCTGCGAATAGAGTGGGTGATGTCTGCCCTGTAAGATTAATCGTAACCGTTGTGGTCTGCTTTTCTCGTAATATTTTTAGAGTTATGGGTTGCGGGCTTGCGAGCGCCTGCTCTAGTTGATGCTTGACCTGTTTCCACGAGTTTACTGAAACTCCGTTGACTTCAGCGATCGTATCGCCCTCTTTCAAACCGTTCTTCTCAAAAAAAGAATCCTTCTTGAGCTTCATAATCTTGCTGGTGTCAACAGGGTAGGAGAAGTATGTGAGGATTCTATAATAGCTTCCATCGGCGTTGTCGGTCATGATTGGTTGAAGCTTTAGCTCTTTGATCTCTTGGCCGCGCAAAATTTTTAGATACACCGGGCTTCCGTCGGAGCTACGCACAATTCGCTGAATCTCCGAGGTAGAGTAAGCGAGCTGCCCGTTGACCTCGACAATCTTATCGCCTACATCTAGGATTCCAAAGGCTGGGCTATCTTTGATTTCGTCGCCCACTTTAAGGTCTAGCGCGGCTGGGTATTTCTGAAAGCCCCCGACTTCGGGGTAGGCAATGCCAAAGCCGTTCACGATGACAATTTGTAGGATGATGGCCGAAAGAATGTTCGCGATCGGGCCCGCTGCCACAATGGCCATGCGTTCCCAGGGACGTTTGGACGTGAAGAGCCGAGCGTGAGGAACGGCTTTGTCTTCTTCGCTCAGACGATCTTCGCCCGCCATGCGCACAAACCCGCCCAACGGGAATAGCCTGATTGAATACTCAGTTTCGGGGGTTTGACGCTTCCAGACCGCTGGGCCGAAGCCAATCGCGAATTGATGGACCCAGACTCTTCTCCAGCGCGCCACCAAGAAATGCCCGGCTTCGTGTATAAAAATGAGCAGCGCAATTACGAACAAGAATGCTAGAATGGTGATTACAATCTGCATGCCGCTTCCTCCTCCAGATGCCCCGCAGAAATTTTTAGAACGCTTTTGGTCTGTCGTCGAATTCTGTGAAGATGGCTGGTGCGCCAGCCTACGATCCACGCGATTGAGCTCTCATCACAGAGCAACGGAACTCGATCCCTCTCTTCAAGAGCAATCTTCTCATCGACAAAGAAATCTTGCAATTTTTTCTTTCCCTTGAGCCCCAACGGCGCCCATCGATCCCCAGGGCGACGATTGCGCACGTGTAGATTGCCCTTGATTGTATCAAAATCAACGTACGCTTCCAGTGAAGCAGAGTGCAACGTGTTTTTCGCTTGCATGAACGATTTTTTACTCATGAATTCACACGAAAAGCGCCAGCCGATCTCCGCCAATACTGTCTCGCCCGGCACATTCAATAGCCAGCAGTACGGAGCTTCGCTCCTCTGCTCTCCTTGGCGGAGCACGATCCGACTAGACCGTGTCTGCAAGCGAATCGCTCCCGGTAGCTCCAGACGCAGCCGCTCTTTTGAAACGAGCGCTTGAATGATTCTCTCAATATGGTCAAAGCTGATTTCTGTCTGTTTTCTCCCCAAGCGATAGAGCGCTTTTCTTAAGACTAAACTCTTCAAGAACTTGCCGAGTCGGTTGAAGCCTGCACGGTCGATAGTCAGAGAGTCTCGTGTCTTGTCACGAATCAGCTCATTCAGATTGTTTTCTGACAGCATGTCCAGAAATTGACTCGCTTGAGCCAACACTTTTTGCGTTCGAGCGATTGTGTTGTACAGATTAGGATTAAACTCGCGCACTAGCCAGGGCAGTAGCTGGTGACGAATCTTGTTGCGCGTAAAGCTATTCTCTCGGTTGGTCGGGTCTTCACGATAAGTTAGCTTATGCTCTTTTGCATACGCTTCGATCTGGGTGCGAGCGCAGTCAATCAACGGGCGAATGAGCGTCAGCGAAGGGTTGAGCGCTCGCATCGTGGGAATGCCCTTGAGGCCTTCAAGCCCGGCTCCCCGCAGCAAACGCATGAGAAACGTTTCGACTTGATCGTTGAGCGTGTGTCCTACGGCGAGCGTGTTCGCTTCCCAGGTGCGGGCAGCTCGTTCGAGAAACGCATAGCGAGCTTTGCGCGCAGCTTCTTCGGTCGTGCGTTTTTCGATTGCCGCCAATCCCCTGACGTCAGCCCGTTCTATGAAACAGAGGAGCTTTAGCTGCTCGGCCAACTTAGACACAAACTTCGCGTCCTTCGCTGAGTCTGAACGCAATTGATGATCCAAGTGAGCTACGGCGAGCGAGAGAGAAAATTCTTCTCGAAGCACACAGAGAAGGTGCAGCAACGTAACGGAATCTATTCCCCCGGAGACGGCCACCAGCACACGATCTCGGGGAGCGAGCATCTGGTGCTGAATGATTGTTTTTCGAACCTGCGCTTGCATTTCTTATTCATTCTGGCATTTCTTCGCGGCGTACGCAAACGAAGCAAAAATCCGGGGAAAACACACGGTTGGCATGTGTAATAGAGGCAGCTCTCCTGTGTCGCCTCCGTGAGATTGAGGGCAACTACCCCAATCATTCTTACACGAGGGCAGCAGCTATGTAGGGACTAGGCGGTCGCGCGCACCCGGCTCAGTGCGCGTCGCATGCGACTCATCCCCTCGGCGAGCTGGCTCATCGAGGTCGCGTAAGAGAGGCGTACATAGCCCTCGGTTCCGAAGGCTGAACCGGGGACGACGGCGACGTGCGCTTCTTGTAGAAGAAATCGAGCGAAATCGACCGAATTCTTGATCGCGCGGCCGTCGCAAAATCCAGAAATGTTGGGGAAAATATAGAAAGCTCCGGTCGGGACGCTACACTGCATGCCGGGGATTTTGGCAACCTCCTCCAGCACGAAAGCGCGGCGCTCGGTGTATTGCGAGAGCATCTCTTTTAGACAAAGCTGATCTCCGTACAGCGCCGCTACTGCGGCGTGCTGAGCGATCGACGTCGGATGCGAGGTCGAGTGGCTCTGAATCTTTGAGAGCGCTTGAATGATGGGTAAAGGACCGAGCGCCCAGCCGATCCGCCAGCCGGTCATCGCATAACTCTTCGAGACCGAGCTGACCACGATGACCCTCTCAGCGTCAAACTCGGCCGCACAGCTGTGTTTTCCTTGGTAGAGAAAATGCTCATAGCATTCATCGAAGACCACAAAAAATTTGTGCTTGTGCGCTAATTGCACGATCGCTTCGAGCTCAGATTGCTCGATGGTTGCGCCTGTGGGATTGTTGGGCGAATTGATAATCACAGCGCGCGTTCGTGAAGACAGCGCGCGCTCGATGGCCGATGCTTTGAGTCGGAAATGATCGGATTCGCGCGTCTCGACGATGATGGGCTGGGCGTCGTTCAGCCTCACCTGCTCTGGGTAACTCACCCAATAAGGTGCCGGGATGATGACTTCATCACCCTCCTCAAAGAGAGCTGTGGCAATGTGATAGAGCGCTTGCTTCGCCCCCGACGTCACGATCACGTTCTCTGATTTATACGAGGTTTTACAAGACAGGTTGTATTTATCGACGATCGCTTGGCGCAACTCGGGGATACCGACTTCGGCGGTATATTTGGTAAAATTTTGATCGATCGCTCGTTTCGCCGCGATTTTGATATGCTCGGGGGTCGCGAAGTCGGGCTCGCCCGGCCCTAAATCGATGACATCGCTTCCTTGACGCTTGAGTTCTTCGGCTGCCTTTTTCACGGCCAACGTTTGCGATAGAGCGATGGACTCGACCCGCTGAGCCAGCTTCATGAGTTAAGACCACCTTTCGTTCCTTCGTTGCATTAGATTGTCTTGTATGGATCGTCTCGCTGCGGATGGCAAAAAACTCCCGGCCGCCGCGTAAGCCTTCGCGCACCCACGGAGCAAAACAATGGTAGCCTTGATTCTATCGTGATCGCGTCTGCCGGGCAAGCCACAAAAAAATGAGACGAGGAAGGTTTAGCCAGTAGCTCAACAACCGTTGCCGAAGGACTATCAATAGACTGAGCTACTGCTCTCGGATCGGGGGAGCCCTTTCCCTACGCCGAGTGCGCTAAACCTTCACCCGTCTAATGTCTACATTTGAATCTGTGGAAAGGCTTGTCCGCTATCTTCAGTATCTTAACTCCCACGGAAGACTTTCCGACTCCCAGACGAAGGCCAACGACCTGCAAGGGATACTGGTTCTTGGCCATTTCCGGGCTGGCTCAAGCCTTTCCACATTACACCCTTATCCCTACCCCCTCATTCGATTTGGGTGCCCCCTCTCTCGCGTGACTGCCCTAGGTTTAGCACACGAAGGCCATCGAATTCAACCAAAACGCTTCATTCGATCAATGTAAAAAGCGTCTTATCCTCCTTTGATCTTTTTTTGATAGAGATTTTTTGGAATGAATGAGGCTTTTATTTCCCGACGTGTGCTTCGATCGTGAGAAGTCCGCCGTAAGAAGGAGCATCGTCGGACCGACCTTTGATCGCACTCAAAAACGCCAGCACGACCAGCATATCGATCTTCGTCTCCTCAAACCTTGACTCGGAAGCCGTGAGCTTAGTCAGCACGTCCTTGGTCAAATCTGAGGCTTTGTTAAGATACGTTTGTATATTGCGGAAGGTCAAGCTAACGTCGGCGAGAGCCGCCTGTTCGATCTTACTTTTGATGAGCGCCACGTAGGACTTTATACCCGTCGCATCGGCAGCGTTGTTGGTGGGGCAGCTGGGATGCAGCGGGGTACTAGCCCGCCCCTCGATCGTACTTAGAACGGAACAGGCATTGCTGATCACTGCGCGCGCAGTCGGTGCAGTCGATGCCAAGGCAACCGCCTCCAGCGCGAAGCGAACCTGCTCATTAGCATTATGGAACAAATCATTGAGGGTAACCTGCTGGTCCGTAACGATCTGTTGAGCCTGTGAACTGGCCAGCGTGAGCATCCAGGCCAGCAGTACCATTAGACCAAAAACGCCCGCAAATTTTTTTCCCATCATAATTTCCCTCCTTTTACTCCACTAACTTCACTCCTTATGGGAGCGTAGCACAGTGTTCGCAAAAATTCAATCAAATCTTGGTCGAATTCTCCGTCAAAAGCCTATAACCGAGGCCGCGTTCGGTGCCGATGAAGATCGGAGATTCCGCATCATCTTGTAACTTTTTTCGCAGAAAGAAGATTTGTTGCTTGACGTCTTTAGAAGTGGGCGGAGAGTCGGGGTTCCCTTCCGGCCATACCCTGGTTATGATCTCTCTCTCAGAAAATATCCGACCGGCCTCCGAAGTCAACAATGAGAGCAATTGATGTTCTTTGGGAGTGAGCTGAACCGTCTGGTCACGGGTCTCTACGAGCCGCTCTTCTAGATGAAGAGTCAATGGCCCACCCTTCGTCAGCACGGTTTTCTTGGCTGTTCTGTGCGATCCGCTGAGATCGACAGCGGGAACAGTCGGAGCCTCGGCCTCGATGAACGGCGTAGCAGGGACTTCGGCGACTTCGGCAAATTGATCGGTGTTTTGTGGACTGTGTTTCGGCTGACCTTGAGCTTGAGAGGGGCTAAAGCGCCGGTTGAGATAGATCGTCACGAGCACCACTGCAACAATGGGTAAGAGCAGAGTAAAGAAAAAAGCAAGAAGGATCTTGTTGGTTATGCTGATCTGAAGTTCAGCGGCCGAAACGCCCATCTCGACGTAACTCTCCTTGCGCAAGGCCGCCCCGCTCGCGATAGTCTGCTGGATCACCCAACATAGGATGCCATTGGGAAGCTGAACCCAGCGTGTCTGTATCCGTTTTTGCAAGTCGTCGATGGTAAAGGTCAGCTCGCCTGAGTCTTTGCTCATGCAATTCGCAATCTGGTCTCTATCGATGACGATTTGAGCGAAGCGAAGGTCTCCGTCGGCGCAATTGGTCCGTAAGTGTTGAGTCAAATTGTTGACAGCGCCTTTTATCAGATGCCCATCTTCCCTATACGTCTGGACCATCGAGACGAAGGCATTGATAAACGGCGTGTAATCCTCGAGCTTGTCTTCCGACCAACGGCTAATTTGGCCCGTGATGTCAACGACCCAATAGATCGCATTGAAAATAATAATGAGGGCGGTAAGCGTAAGGGCGGCGGAGTAGAATGGATTCCACCTGGGACGGATCTTTTCGCTCAAGAAGGCTCCCCTCTCACGCGCGTCTGTCCCGCAGACGCGCTTCCCACAATCTACATCAAACTTGAGCTTTTAGAGATGATTATACCACATAACCAAGCAGAAAATGAAATCGATGAAAAATTTAGATTTTCCTGAGATGAGCCAGTTATGACCAATTTGTCGCTTGGAAGGAAACTCTCGTGTTTGCTAAGATTATTCTATGGATTTTCCATTTTCCGAAGAACATCGAATTTTTCGCCGCTCTGTACGTTATTTTGTCGATGAAGAGATTATTCCCCACGTAAACCAATGGGAAGAGGCCGGCATCTTCCCCAAAGACTTGTATCGGCGCATGGGCGAGCGAGGTTTTTTGGGCATTCGCTATCCGCACGAGTACGGGGGTGCGGGCGGAGATATTTGGAGCACGGTCGTGTTTTGCGAAGAACTGGGCCGTTGTCGATCTCGGGGCTTGGCAATGAGCGTCTTGGTTCATACGGATATGTCGTCGCCCTATCTCGCCAAGTTTGCAAGCGAGGCACTCAAGCAGAGATTTTTGCCCGCGATGATCAATGGTGAAAAAGTCGGAGCGATCGCGCTCACCGAGGCGAGCGGCGGCTCAGACTTGGCCTCGCTCAAGACGACTGCCAAAAAGAAAGATGGCTGCTATCTCTTGAACGGGAGCAAAGTCTTTATCACCAATTCTCTCAATGCCGATCTCTTTTTCACTATCTGTAAGACTGACCCCTCCGAGGGCCACCGGGGCATTTCGATGCTGATCGTCGAGCGAGGCACGCCGGGCTTCGAGATAAGAAAATTATCAAAAAAGTTGGGCATGCACGCGTCCGATACGGGAGAACTGACGTTTGAAAATTGCCGCGTGCCCGCCGAAAATCTCGTGGGCGAAGAGGGCCAAGGCTTTTATTACTCGATGCAAGGGCTCCAGAACGAGCGCTTCGTCTCATGCGTTTCGTTCATTTCTTCGGCCCAGCAAGCCCTCGAAGACGCGATCAAATACGCCCAAGAACGGGAAGCGTTCGGACAAAAAGTCTCCGAGTTCCAAGTCACGCGGCACAAATTGGCAAAACTTCAGACCAAGCTCGAAGCCGCGCGCCAGCTGCTCTATCACACAGCACGATTGATCGAGACGGGCGAGGATGCGACTACGGAAGTTTCGATGTGTAAAGCGTTTTGCGCCGACGTCGCGTGCGAGGTTGCCGACGAATGTTTGCAAATTCACGGCGGCTACGGCTATATCGAAGAGTATGATATCGCCCGCTTCTATCGCGATATTCGCCTCTGGAAGATCGGCGCCGGGACGACCGAAGTGATGTACGAGCTCATCGCCAAACGGATGAATATCTAAAACTGTTCCCAGCTAATATCGCCGGAAATCACGGGCAGACCGTCCGGCCCGAGCGGAACGGTGGCTCTGTTCACCACCGCCGCATCAAACCCTTGACGGTCGGTGCGGTAGATATGAGTATATGCTTGCCCCTCCTGCTGAAAACTTAACAATTGGAGGGCAAACTTGTATTTTTCGAGCAAGATCGTCTTTCCATCAGCGGCGAGTCTTTGTGCGCGTTCGATCTCGAAGAGCGTATCTTTCGTGTAGAGTTCTACGACCGTGGCCCAGTCTTCGAACTCGTTTTCCATACCGTAGAGCCGCGCATACGCTTGAGAGTCGTTTCCCGATTCTTTGTGGAGCGTTGTCCAGCGAGTCTGCTGCTCATCCGTAAAGTGTTTGAATTGTATATGATGCCCGACTTCGTGGAAAAAGATACGAGCCAGATCGGCTCCGGTGTAGGAGCCAAAGACTCGAATGCGGGGGAAAAGTCCGGGCGAGTACTGGCCGGCGACGCTGTTCGAAGGGGGAACTTGCTCAACGCGACTGAGAGCCAGGGGAAACGGCTCACGCAATGAGCTCAGCACGGATAGCATCACTTTGCATTGGTCTGCTTCGAGAGGCTGGGCGCCTATGGAGAAAGAGAACGTTATGTTGAACGCAACGGACGCCTCTTTGCAATAGGCAACGGGATAAGTGACGTTGACTCGCCCCTGCACCCGCGAGGTGCCAATGTTCTCAATCTGAACGGTGTAGGCCGTGTTGTCCGTCGCTTGGCTGTAGTTCAGAGTGATCTTGTCGGACCCTTCGATTTTGGCCAGCGGTTCACTGGCTCCTTCAGACAGAAGTGAGAACCGCACGGGAGATGGCCCCAAAGACGTCACCGTCTCGATGACGATCGGCCCCACGGTGGACGTTTTGAATTGCAGCGATGTTTGGCTTCCAGGATCGATCGCCACACTGTACGTCCCTGTAACTGTTGCTTGGGCAACGACTGCGGCCAGCGCCCACACAATTATCGTCAAACCGAGAACTTTACGGATCATTTTACGAATGCCTCCATTTTTGTTCTTCTGCAATTTTGCCCTTTAATCTAGAACTCTTCCCACTCCGGGTCGTCCGGGATTTGCGGGACGTTGTCAGCATCTAGCGCCACCGACGCTCGTAGAATTCTCGCGTCTCCGAAGAGAGAGTCCGTCCGATAAATGTAGGTATGCGCCGTCCCGTTGCGGTCATGGCGCAAGAGCGCAGAGATAAATTTGACTTTCTCGAACAAAATCGGTTTGCCGCGAGAGTTTCGGCTTTGCGCCGTGGCCAAGATACCCGAAGTACTGTCCGTATATGCTTCGAACATCGTCGCAAAATCTTCGAATTGATTGGTGCGTCCGTAGAGCCGGGCATAATTGTCAGAATCGCTGCCAGAGCGTTTGTTCAAATCTTCCCAGTGCGATTGGTGCGCTTCCGTGAAGTGAGCGAACTGAATGTGATGGCCCATCTCGTGGAAGAAGACACGTGCCAGCCGTGCCCCTTGCAGATCGCCATAGATGCGAATGGTCTTTTGAATGTACTGACCGGCGATCTCAGGGTCTTGCGGGAACGCGATGATCTTTTGCAGGCCGCTACTAGATTCTTCAGGAATCGAACGCATCGTCTTGTGCATCACCAGACACTGTTCGTCTTGGAGCGGGACATTCTCGTTCACGTAACGCAAATCTAAAGAAAACTCGGCGGCAAGTTCTTTGCAGTTCGCCCGCGGATAGGTGATCTCGACGAGCCCAGACAATGTTCGATCCGCAAGATTCTGCACTATGAGGCGCCAACTGACGCCCGGCAGCGGTCGATCGACGGCAAAGGTCAGCGTCAGTGCATCTATACCTTCGGCTTGCGCCAACGGCTCGGGCTGATCCGAACGCAAGAGTTTTATGGAGTATTTGTTGCCGAGTGGCTTGAAGACGGATTCGACTCGAATAGTGCCCGTCGTCGTCGGGCTAAAGAAAACAGAGACTTCTTTGGCCGGATCGATCGCAATGCGAAACTCGCCCGTGACTGTGGCGTTGGCCGAGACCAGTGCGACCAACAGCGACGCCAATACGGCAAATGCTCCCCGTTTCAGCAAACTCGTCATTTAGCGAAACGCCTCCAGTCCTGTGATGTCGTGTCCGAGAATGAGCGTGTGGATATCGTGCGTGCCCTCATACGTATAGACAGTTTCCAGATTCACCATATGGCGAATGGATTGATAATCGAGCGTGATGCCGTTGGCCCCTAGAATATCGCGGGCTGTGCGGGCGATCTGAAGAGCCATTGCGACGTTGTTGCGCTTGGCCATCGAGATATGTGTGTGTTTGATGCGATTTTGGTCTTTGAGCTGGCCCAGTCTAAAGCAGAGCAACTGGGCTTTAGTAATTTCGGTCAACATCTCGACGAGCTTGCGCTGCACCAACTGAAAGGCTCCGATGGGCTTATCGAATTGAATGCGCTCTTTGGAATAGTTGAGCGCCTCTTCATAACAGGCCATCGCTGCGCCGACCGCTCCCCAGGCAATCCCGTAACGGGCTTGATTGAGACACATCAACGGACCGCGCAGGTCCTCCACGCCGGGCAAGAGATTTTCTTTGGGAACGCGGCAATTGTTGAAGTAAAGCTCGGCGGTGTCGGAGGCCCGCATCGAGAGCTTGTGCTCGATCTTGACCGCGCTAAAACCCGGCGTGCCCTTCTCGACCAAAAAGCCGCGCACGACGCCGTCCAGCTTGGCCCAGACGACCGCGACGTCGGCGTTCGTGCCGTTCGTGATCCAAGTCTTGTTGCCATTGAGAATGAAATAATTCCCGTCTTTGGTCGCTTTGCTCTCCATGCCGCCGGGATCGGAACCGTGGCCCGGCTCGGTCAAAGCAAAACAGCCGATCGCGTCGCCGCTCGCGAGCTTGGGCAGCCAGCGCTTCTTGTGCTCTGGGCTACCGAAGGTGTAGATGGGGTACATGACCAACCCACTCTGGACCGACACGAAACTTCTTAAGCCCGAATCACCGCGCTCCAGCTCTTGCATGATGAGCCCGTAGGCGATCGAGTCGACGCCCGCTCCGTACTCTTTGAGATTGGCCCCAAAGAGGCCGAGTTTACCCATTTCCGGCACGAGCGAACGGGGCAAGTGCCCTTCCTCAAAACTCTCACGAATGACTGGCAGCACCGATTCATTCACAAACTGCCGGACGGTATTTCGGATGAGCTTTTGCTCGGGCGTCAAGAGTGCGTCTAGTTCATAATAGTCGACGCCCTTAAAGTCCCACATAGGAACACCTCGGGGGCAGCTTAGCTAAAATTGGGATGACGAGCAACTGAAGCTCCGTTCTGATGGCGGTGCCAGCATAGCAGTGAATTTCGCCAATCTGGCATCCAAAAGAGTTTATACCTGAGGCTAACGAAAACTTAGGGTAACTTTACGTAGCGCTTTCCCTCGATCTCGCGCACCAGTGCTTGCATCTCTAGACTCAACAGCGCTTCAGAGATTTCAGACGTAGCAAGTCCCGTCTTCTCGACCAAATCATTGAAGTGCAACGGCTCAAATTCAAGATGGGCGTAGACGCGTTCTTCGTGCGGTGAGAGGACCGGCATCTGGATCGGCGCCGGCTGTGCTTGACGTCCTTTGAGGGCGGCCTGCAAGTCGGCGAATTCTTCGATAATATCGTCGATCGAATCGACGAGCTTGGCACCGCTTTTTTTGATTAGTTGGTGCGCTCCACGGTTCTTCTCGCTTGCGATTGAGCCGGGCACAGCAAAGACTTCACGTCCCTGCTCAAGCGCCGTTTTGGCGGTGATCAATGCACCGCTCGCTTCAGGGGCCTCGATGACTATGACACCGCGGCTCAACCCACTGATGATGCGATTTCTTTGGGGAAAGGTCCACTGACCGGGGTTAACATTCGAAGCAAACTCGCTCAGGACAGCACCTTGCTTCGCAATCGGCTCCAGTAATCGCCGGTTCTCTTGGGGATAAACATTGCCAAACCCGCTGCCAATGACGGCTATCGTTCGTACTCCTGATTCGATCGCACTCTGATGCGCTGCCGTGTCGATGCCGAGCGCCAAGCCGCTGACGATCGTAAAGCCCAACTTTCCTAGCTCTTGGGCAAACTGGGCAGCCACGCTCCGACCATAGCTCGTCGCGCGCCGCGTGCCGACGATGGCGATCGCTAACTCGTCTTTCTCCAAATAATCGCCTTTGAGATACAAGACCGGCGACGCATCCGCAAGCGCCCTTAACGGTTTGGGATACTCCGGGTCGGCAAGTGTCATCACACGGAGATCCAATTTTGCGATGCTTTCTAACTCCTGTTCGATCACCGCTCGACTGCGATGATGACAAAAAGTTTCAGCGGATTCCGCAAACCCAGGGATTCCCTTGAGTATCTCCAGCGGTGCGTTCCAAATTTCTTCGGGGCTCGAAAAGTGCTCCAGCAAGATATGAAACTTTTTTGGGTTCAAATTCGGGATCAACGTCAGTGCAATCCAGTATCGTTTGTCTTCGAGAGTGTGCATAGCCCACCAACCTTCGTCTTTGTTGTGCTAATTTTAGTACAGAGGCAAATGAGAAGGCAAGTAATTGCTAAGGCCGTTGAATCACGGAACGCATGGAAATGCCAGGGAGAACGCGGAAAACGGCAACGGTGTCACAGTCGGCCGTTTTCCGTGCTTTCAGTGCTTTTCTGCGTCTTCCGTGATTCTCTGCTGATCGAGCAACGCTCGATACCAAACCTTTCCCACGAACGTTTTTGGCAGCTCTTTACGGAATTCTACCGAATGCGGGATTTTCGTCTCGCGCAGGCGAGAGCGACAGAAGTGAATAATCTCTTCCGGGGTTGCCGTCTCGCGCGGCTTTAGGACGATGAACGCTTGGATGCGCTGTGGTTTCGCCCCAGGCGGAACGCCTAGGACGACTGCTTCTAAAACCTTGGGATGTTCGTAAAGGACTTCTTCGATCTCGCGCGGGTAAACGGGCTGCTCTCCCACCCAGATGACATTCTGCTTTCGATCGACGATCTCAAAAAAACCATCGGGACTCATACGCCCGATGTCGCCGGTGCGTAGCCAGCCATCCGCAGCTAAGACTTCGGAAGTTTCCTGCGGGCGATTCCAGTATCCCTTCATCACTTGAGGGCCGCGCACGACCAGTTCTCCGATCTCATTGGGTCCAAGGGTTTGACCGCTACGCAAATCAACTATTTTCGCCTCTGTGTTGGGCAAGGGGAGCCCAATGCAGCCGCGCTGGCGCGTGCCGTTCAAGGGATTCGCGTGCGTGACGGGAGAGGCCTCGGTCAGCCCGTAACCCTCGACGAGCCGGCCGCGCGTCAGCCGCTCAAACGATTCTTGTACTTCAAGGGGCAGGGGTGCCGCACCGCTTACACACGCATGCACGCTCGAGATTTTGAATCGACGTACCCCGCGGAAACTGTTGATCGCGGCATACATGCTCGGCACCCCGGGGAAGTATGTAGGCCGATACTTCGCAATCGCGCGCAAGACCTCGGTGGTGTTGAACGTCGGTAGCAAGATTAAACGCGCGGCGAGCAAGATGCCGAGGTTAAGACACGCCGTCATCCCATAGGAGTGCGAGAAAGGCAGCACAGCCAGCATCGCTTCGGCCTCGCTCGTCTGCGCGAGCCAATAACGAATTTGGATCGCGTTGGCCACGAGATTGCGATGGGTCAACATGACCCCCTTGGGCAAGTCTGTCGTTCCGCTGGTGTATTCTATGACCGCCAGGTCGTCAGGGACCACATCCACATGAACGGGCGTATGAGGTGATTGTCTCAGCAGCGAACGCCAATGGATCGTCTCCGCTTTATCTTGTGACGAGAGCAGGTGTCCTTCGCGTCGTGCTCGGTAGAGCCGGAAGAGATATTTTTTTACTAAGGGCAAATACTCATCGAAGCGCGTGACAATCATTTTGTCGGGAAGGTCTTCTTTGGGCATAGAGCTCAGTCGCGATCGGAACTGAGCCAGTGTTACGAGCACTTTGACATGACAGTCGTGCATTTGCCGCGCGAGCTCATCGCTCGGTAAGAGTGGGTTGGAGAAGACGACGACGGCACCCGCTTTGAGCGCTCCGTAGTAAGCGATGACGCATTGGGGGATGTTGGGTAATAAGATCATCACGCGGTCGCCTTTGCCTACACCGAGCGCTTGCAACGCATGGGCAAAGCGATTCGCTTGCTCGTCAACCCGCCAGTAGCGCTTGCGCTCTCCGTAAAATATTAATGCCGTGTGCAGTGGCCGGCGACGGGCGGCCAGTTCCAGAAACCGATGCAACGGCGCGTCGGGAATCCATACTTCGTAGGGAACTCCCCGATCGTAGTGGGCGTGCCAAGGCTCGGTGGGGGTCTCGGTGCGGTCCGATTTACCGCGATGTTCGCCAGTGGGATCGATAAAGCGCTCGATCGCCCGGTTCACTGCCTCCGAGCGCTCGACATGCACCATATGGGCCGAGACCGGAATGACCACGCGTTCGCAGTTCGGGATGAGTGACGCAAATTCCTCGACCGATTCTTTGGTGAAGAGAATGTCGCGATGTCCAGTGACGACCAGCGTCGGAACGCGTAGATAATCTAAAACGCCTTTGCCACGCCAAACGGCCAAACAATTGTGATAAAAGGGCTTTACGACCTTCGCAGGCGCCGTCAACGTACGGCGATACATGCTGACCAATTTTCGGACGCCTCCCACAATGGGTGTTGGAAATCGAAACATCCAATTGACGACCGGATGCAGCACGAAGTTGGCGGCGGGGCTGATGCAAACCAATCTCTCGATCGCTTCGGGATGTCGAAGGGCGTACTCGGCGCTGAGCGCAGAGCCGAACGAGTGAGCAATGATCGTAAAAGGCTTTTTGATTTGCAGTCGGTCTATGACCGTCTCAATGTCTTTCAGTAAATCAGGAATAGTGTAGCCATCGTCAGGCACATCGGAGAGCCCATGGCCTCTTAAATCCAGGGCAATCACACGATAATCGTTCGCAAAATAATCGATCTGGTACTGCCATTGTGTCGCATAACCGCCGAAGCCGTGGAGGAAGAGAATCGTTTTTTCTGCCTGAGGCGGCCCGACATCGATGGCTGAGAGCCGCACTGGCAGATTCTCCTGAACGAGGACTTCGCGGCGATAGAGTTCCAGGTCGAGTTTCATCGTAGACCGAATACAGTTCGAGTATATATCTTTGCCCGAAATTCAAGCAAATCGCAATGTTGACAGTGCGATCCCGAAGGGTTAACATGCCTTTCGGTAACTCTGAAAAGTAAGCCTGGGAAAGAGGGAGCATGGCCCGAACGACGGAGAAATCACACGATCTCTTGCAAATTATTCGCGACGACGGTCTGCGTGATCGAACGCTAGAGCCGTCTTTGACGGATGCGCAACTCAAAGAACTGTACAAATGGATGCTGCTCGTTCGAGTGCTCGATCAACGCATGCTCAACTTGCAGCGCCAGGGACGCATCGGCTTCTACGGCACCGTCACGGGCGAAGAAGCGGCTGTGATCGGAAGTGCGTACGCTCTCAAAAAAGAAGATTGGATTCTGCCGGCGCTGCGCCAAGGCGGAGCCGCGCTCATGCGAGGCTTCCCGCTCTCGCTCTATATTGCTCAGTGCATCGGCAACTCACTCGACGTCCAAAAGGGCCGCCAGATGCCCTGTCACTACGGGTACAAGCCCGCAAACTTTGTCGCGTGGTCCAGCAACATCGCGACCCAGCTACCCCACGCCGTCGGCGTTGCTTACGCTGCAAAAATCAAGAAAGACCCAACCGTTGTCATGGCTTATCTGGGTGACGGTGCCACTTCTGAGGGCGACTTTCACGTCGCAGCCAATATGGCCGGTGTCTGGAAAGCTCCCGTCGTTTTTCTCTGCCAGAATAACCAATGGGCGATCTCGGTCCCCTTCAGCCAGCAAACGGCCGCGGAGTCGATCGCCATTAAAGCTACGGCGTATGGCTTTCAGGGGGTTCGTGTCGATGGCAACGACGTGCTCGCAGTCTACAAAGCTGCCCAAACAGCCGTGGATCGCGCGCGGGCGGGCGAAGGGCCAACACTGGTCGAAGCCGTGACCTATCGCATCGGCGCTCACTCCTCTTCCGATGACCCCTCTCGTTATCGCTCGGAAGAAGAAGTGGAGCGTTGGCGCAAGCGTGACCCGATCGATCGCTACAAGAATTATCTGAGGCAAAGGGGCCTATGGAGTCAAAATTTTGAGAGCCAGCTGCAAGAAGAGCTGAATGCTCAAATTAGCTTGGCCATCACCGAGGCTGAAGCAGCTCCGGCGCTCACAGTTGACTCTCTCTTTGAGGATGTATACGCACAGATGCCCTGGCACCTGCGCGAACAACTTGAAAATTTAAAAAAAACACGCTAACATCAGCTTACTGTCCAACCTAAGGCGCGGAGGCGATTTACTAATCTTTCAAAGGAGGCCTCCCTATGCCATTCCCAAACCTCGAGATAAAAGTCTTTGACCGTCACACCGCCAACGAACAAGAAATCTTGGCAGCGCACACGCTCCTGACTCGTATTATACTAATTTGCAATAAAAAGGTCAAGATGTTAAGCTGGTAGGAATCAGGGGGTGCGCGATGTGGATCAACTACTCGCGTCAGATTCGTGAGAGCCTCGCCGAGTTGAAAACCCACGAGCAACGCCTACGCGGTCACTT